>JBFXES010000126.1:0-8997 GCA_050179875.1 Thiohalomonadaceae bacterium | reverse complement strand
TTCTGCTATTTATCTCGTCCCGCGCCTCGCGACGGCAAAGGCGAAAGCATCAACCACGGAGGCCACGGAGAAGAAGAATGATGGCTTTTCTCCGTGGCCTCCGTGGCCTCCGTGGTTCTTGCTTTTCCCGGTCCGTCACCAGGCCGCCGCCTTGAGCACACGAGCCGCGGATACACGAATCAATCCTCCGCGTCCTCCGCGCCTCCGCGTCCTCCGCGTTTACCTTCACCTCTTGAGCTTATTGAGCAGCGGCTCGATGAGGTCCATGGGCAGCGGGAAGACGATGGTGGAGTTTTTCTCGCCGGCGATGTCGGTGAGGGTCTGGAGGTAGCGCAGTTGCATGGCCTGGGGCTGTTGCACCAGCACCTTGGAAGCTTCCAGCAGTTTCTGTGAGGCCTGCAACTCGCCCTCGGCGTGGATCACCTTGGCGCGGCGCACGCGCTCGGCCTCGGCCTGTTTGGCGATGGCGCGCACCATGGATTCGTCCAGGTCCACGTGCTTGATCTCCACGTTGGAGACCTTGATGCCCCAGGCGTCCGTTTGTTCGTCCAGGATGTTCTGGATGTCGGTGTTGAGCTTGTCGCGCTCGGCCAGCATCTCGTCCAGTTCGTGCTGGCCGAGTACGGAACGCAGCGTGGTCTGGGCCAGTTGCGAGGTGGCCTCGAAGAAGTTCTCCACCTGGATGATGGCGCGCTCGGCGTCCACCACGCGGAAGTAGATGACGGCGTTCACCTTCACCGAGACGTTGTCGCGGGAGATCACGTCCTGGGTGGGCACGTCCATGACGATGGTGCGCAGGTCCACGCGCACCATCTGCTGGATGCCCGGGATGAGGATGATGAGGCCCGGCCCCTTCACCGCATAGAAGCGCCCGAGCATGAACACCACGCCGCGCTCGTATTCGCGCAGGATGCGGATGGCGCTCATCACCAGCACCACCAGGAAACCGATGAGCAATATTCCGAAGTAACTCAGCATGACTAACCTCCCTTGGATCCCCTGTCCGGCTCCACCTCCACGGTGAGCCCCTCGACGCGCGTGACGCGCAGTGCCTGCCCCTTGTGCACCGGCACAGGGGCGCGGGCGCGCCAGATCTCGCCATGCAGGCGCACGTGTCCGGTTTCGGTGAAATCGTCCATGGCCACGGCGCTCGCACCCACCAGGGCCTCGGCGCCGCTCACCACCGGGCGGCGGCGCGCGCGGAAGAACAGGTGCAGCAACAGGCCGAACAGCAGGGCGCTGGCGAGCGCCACGGCGCCGATGAGCGCCGGGTCGATGCCGAATCCCGGGGCGTCGGTGTCGATGAGGATCACCGAGCCGATGGTGAAGGCCACCACGCCGCCGATGCCGAGGGCGCCGAAACTGGGCGTGAAGGCCTCGCCCACCATGAGGGCGATGCCGAGCAGGATGAGGCCCACGCCGGCATAGTTGATGGGCAGGGCCTGGAAGGCGAACAGGGCGAGGATCAGGCAGATGGCGCCCGCCACGCCGGCGACGATGGTGCCGGGATTGCTGAATTCCAGGATGAGGCCGTAGATCCCGATGATCATGAGGATGTAGGCCACGTTGGGGTCGGTGATGACGGCCAGCAGGCGCGCGCGCCAGTCCGGCGCCACCACCTCGATGCGCAGGTTTTCGGTCTGCAGGGTGCGCTCCTCGCCCAGCGCCTCCACCTTGCGCCCGTGCAGCTTGGCCAGCAGTTCTTCCTGGTCGCTGGCGAGCAGGTCGATGACCTTCATTTCCAGGGCCTGGGTGGACTCCAGGCTGGCGGCCTCGCGCACCGCCTTTTCCGCCCAGTCGGCGCTGCGACCGCGCAGCCGTGCCAGGCCGCGGATGTAGGCCACCGCATCGTTCACCACCTTGTGGTGCATGGCGTCGCCGGTGGGTGGCGCGGGTTCCCTGGCCTTTTCCTTGTCGCCGTCAGGCGACGGTTCCTCCGGTGCGGGCAAGGGGTTCTCGCCGCCGATCTGCACCGGCGTGGCAGCGCCCAGGTTGGTGGCCGGGGCCATGGCGGCCACGTGGCTTGCGTAGAGGATGTAGGTGCCGGCGCTGGCGGCGCGCGCTCCGTTGGGGGCCACCCAGGCCACCACGGGCACGGGGGAGGCGAGGATGTCGCGGATGATGTCGCGCATGGCGAGGTCCAGCCCGCCCGGGGTGTCCATGCGCAGGATGACCAAGTGGGCGCCGTCCTCCGCGGCCTGGCGCAGGCCGCGGCCCACGTAGTCGCTGGTGGCCGGGCCGATGGCGCCCTGGATGTCGAGGCGCACGCCGAAGCGTTCGGGCGGTGTCTGGGCGATGGCGAGACCGGCGAGCGCCAGCACGACGGCCAGTCCCTGGCGCAGCAGGCGCAACCTTCTCGTCATGGACCCCTCCACCTGCCGTTCAGGGCAGTTCGATCCGGAAGATGCCCTGGAGTGTACCCCTGATCTGGTTGATGGAGAGAGGCTCGGGGAAATCCGCGGTGCCCACGCCGCCCGACCAGTGGGCGCAGACCAGCCGGTAGACCTGGGGCTGGCGTTCGGACTCCAGGTAGATGTGGGTCTCCATTTCGAAGGCGGTAGGGCCGTCGTCGCGGTTACCGAGCACCACCCGGCGCAGATGGCTGTCCAGGCTCACCTGCATCTGGTTGCGTCCCACGCGGGTGACGCGGAAGGTATCGGGCTCGACGGTGCGGCCGCGGTCCGGACGGTCACGCATCTCCAGCTTGCAGGCCGGGCGGTAGCGGTCACGGCCGGTGCTCACCCGGCCATCCTGGATCCAGACGCTTACCCCGGGCGCGGGGATGGTGACCGGCTGCTCCAGTACCGCCGTGCTGCCCTCGGGGAGCAGGTAGTACGGCGAGTCCGGGTCCGGTCGCGGCGCGGCGCAGGCGGTGAGCAGCAGGGCGAGCACGACGGGAAGGCGCTGGCGCATGGAAAAATCCTCCTTGCGGAACCACCTAAGTATGCGCCGCCGGCGTCAACGGCGCCCCGCCGCCCCGGTGTCCGGCTTATCCCGCGATGCCTTCCAGCGCCTCGCGGGCGATCTCGCGCACCTCGGGGTGCGGATCGCCCAGGCAGGCCTCCAGCGCCGGCCGTGCCGCCGGACTCAGTGTGAGCCCGAGGAAATGGCAGGCGTCGCCGCGCACGCGGTGGTCGGCGTGGCCGGTCAGACGGGCGAGCACCGGAACGGCTTCCTGCAGCACGGGCGTGCCGGCGAGTCCCTCAATGACGGCGCCGATGCCCAGGCGCACCTGCAGCGGCAGTTCCGCGTCCTCCATGAGCCCGAGCAGTTGCGGGAAGCGGGCCGGCTCCGCGGCGAGCATCGCCTCCACCTTGGCCAGCCCGCCTTCCGCCAGCATCTGTTCGAGATATTCCGCCATGCCGCGCGGGTGGGCGGCACGCTCGGCCCAGCGGCGCAGTTCCGCCGCGGTCCGCGCGCCGTCCAGTTCGAAAGGGCCGAGGCGCGTGAACGGCACGCCGCGCACCCCCAGGGCCGCGGCCCGCTCGGGATGGACGGCCACGTTGATCACCTCCAGACGCCCGATCACGCCTTCCTTCACCAGCGCGCCGAGCGCATCGAGCACGCCGGGGCAGTGCGGGCAGCCGGGTGCGACGAGGAGCAGGGCGTCTGGCTGCATGGAATCCTCCCTTGCGCAGATTGTAGGAGCCGACACCGTCGGCGAACGCGGTCCGGATTACCGCAGGGCGGTTAGGGTAGCATTCGCCCGCGGTGCGGGCTCCTACGGCTTACCCATGCCGCGTGGGTGGGCAACGTCCGTCCTCCCTCGCGAGTAAGGGTGGTGTAAACTGCCTCCGTGCCCGAACCCCTGGAGAAGACATGGGTGAAGAACTGTCCCGCGAGGAACGCATCCTTCGCGTCATGAAGCAGGTCCTGACCAGCGTTGCCCGCGATACCGCCACCCAGCCGGGCATGCGCCATCCGCTCAGGGAGCAGACCATCGAGGACATGCGGCTGTGCCTGCTGCTCATCAGCGAGCGCGAGAAGGAACTGGCCGAGGCCGCCGGCCGCAACACCAGCGCCCGTCCGCATTTCACCGACGAGCCGCGCCCCCAGGGAGACGTGGTGATCCCCATCACCAGCATCGGACGCAGAAAGAAGGACAATCACTGACACGGACGTAGCCCCCACGGGCGCATGCGGTGCGCCTGTGGGTGTCGTGCGTGTGGCCTTGCCGTGAACGAGATCCGCCTTCGTCTGCACATCTCGCCCGAACGGCTGCTTGCCTGGTACCGCGGCGATGCCGCGGAGGTCCAGGCGGTGGCGGTGGACGGGCGTCACGTCCGCTTTCCCGCGCGCGTGCTGAGGCCCTTCGTCACGCGCGAAGGCATACGCGGCGAGTTCGTTCTGCGTTACGATGCCCGGTCCCGCTTTGTGGATATCCGCAGGTTGACATGAGCGCTGGGAATTGGGCATCGGTGGCATGGCTGTGGCGCGGCACGGCGCGCCGCGAACGCCTGCGCGCCGGCGAGGCAGCCGAGGGCTCCGTCCCCGAGCGGGAGACGTCCGTGCAGTGTGCCGTTCCGGAGGACGCGCTGGGCGAAGCCCTGTTCGAACATGCACCGGTGTTGGTGGTGGTGCTCGATGCCCAGGGGCGCATCCTCCGTTTCAATCGTGCCTGCCAGACCCTGAGCGGCCTCGCCCCCGAGGCGGTGCGCGGGCGCTTCCTTTGGGAGGTGCTGGTGGACGATGGGGATGCCGCCGCGCTGCGCGAGGCCTTCCAGGGCGCCTCCCTCACCACCTATCCCCGCCAATACCTCAACCGCTGGCACACCTCGGGCGGCGACGTGCGCCAGATCGCCTGGACGGAAACGGCCCTGCCCGACGGCGAGGGCGGCGTCGCCCAGGTGCTCGCCATGGGCAACGACCTCACCGCGCAGAAACGCGCCGAACGCGCCCTGCGCAACGCCCGCGACGACATGGAGCGCCGCATCGTGCTGCGCACCGCGGCCCTGCGTACCACCAACGAGGCGCTGGCGCGCAGCGAGGCGCGCCTGGCGGAGGCCCAGCGCATCGCCCACATCGGCAGTTGGGACTGGGACGTGGTGCACGACCAGCTCTACTGGTCCGACGAGGTGTTCCGCATCCTCGGCCTCGCGCCCCATCAACTGGGGCCCAGCGTGGAGCAGTTCCTCCTGCGCGTGTGCGAAGAGGATCGGCCGCAAGTGCAGGGCGCCCTGGACATGGCACTGAAACAGCGCGCGCCCTACAGTGTGGACTTCCACGTGCGCCACCCCGATGGCCGCATCCGCGTGGTGCATGCAGAAGGCGTGGTGACCTACGATGCCGCGGGCGTGCCCGTGCGCATGGCCGGTACCCTGCAGGACATCACCGAGCGCAAGACGGCCGAAGAGGCCCTGCGCCGCGCCACCAATGAACTGGAGGCGCGCGTGGCGGAGCGCACGGCGGAGCTGGCGCGCGCCAACCAGGCCCTGCGCTTCACCCAGTTCGCCGTGGACCACGCCGCCGATGCCGTCATCTGGACCGATGCCGCGCGCCGCCTGGTATACGTCAACGAGGCTGCCTGCGGTCTGCTGGGCTGCTCGCGCGACCAGATCGTGGGCGCGGATTTCGCCGCCATCATGCAGGACGCCAAGGCCGCCGGGATGCTCAGCGCGGCGCGCGGGTCCGGTTCCATCACCTTCGAATCCCAGTTGCGCCGGCGCGATCGCAGCACCCTGCCGGTGGAAATCACCGCCAATGCGCTGGTGTACGAGGGCACGGAATACTTCTGCCTGTTCGCGCGCGACATCACCGAGCGCCGCCGTGACGAAGAAATACGACGCTCCCAGCTCATGGCGGCGCGGGCCCTGTCCTCCATCTCGTCACGTTTCGTGGCCCGCGACGACATCGAACACGCCATCCGCGAAGGTCTCGCCGAACTGGCCGCGCTCATGCAGGCCGATTGCGCCTATCTGCTGCGCCTCAGCAAGAGCACGGGCCTGGCGGCGGAATGGTATGCAGGCTGTTGCGAACAGGGCGCGCATCCCGATCTGGGCGAGGCCCTTGCCGCGTTGCCGGCGCTGCACAAGGGCGAAGTGGTGTTGGGCCAGGCTGGGGCAGGCGACGGCATCTCGGTGTTCGTGCCGCTGTTCGCCGAGCAGGTGCTGGTGGGCGTGATCGCCTTCTCCAACGCCCACGCCGTGGAACGCTGGCGCGAGGGCGATTTTCCGCTGCTGCGCGTGGCGGCGCGCGTCATCACCGCCGCCATCCAGCGCAATCGCGCGGAGCTGCAGACCATGACCCTGCTCGAGGAGAACCGCCGGCTGGCGCGCGAATCGCTCGAGATCCAGGAGCGCGAGCGCGCACACCTGGCGCGCGAACTGCACGACGAACTGGGCCAGTGCCTCACCGCCATTCGCGCCGACGCCCAGTCCATCTGCCGTCTGAGCCGCGATCGCGAGCCGCGCATCTACGCCAGCGGCCAGGCCATCGGCGAAGTGGCGAGCCGCGTGTACGAGGTGGTGCGCAACATGATGCGACGCCTGCGTCCGGAGATGCTGGACGAGCTGGGCCTGGGCGAGGCCCTGCGCGAAATCGTCGGCCAGTGGCGCACGCGCCATCCGGACATCGTCTGGTCGCTCACCATGCCCGATAGCCTCGGCCCGTTCCCCGAGGCCGTGCAGATCACCGCCTACCGCCTGGTGCAGGAGGCGATCACCAACGTCATCAAGCACGCCCAGGCGAGCCGCGTGGAAGTGTGTGTCAAACAGGGAGACGGCAGCCTCACCGTGTCCGTGGCCGACGACGGCCGCGGGCTGGAGGGTGCGCCCCATGGCGGGTTGGGCCTGCTGGGCATGCGCGAGCGCGTACTCGCGGCGGGCGGGCGTTTCGATATTCAGAGCCATCCGGGACGCGGATTCCGCATCAGCGCCGTGTTTCCCATTGAAAGCGAGAGAGGAGAGTGCGAGCCATGTCGGCAAGTGAAACGATAACCGTCATCCTCGTGGACGATCATCCGGTGGTGCGCGCCGGCTATCGTCGGCTGCTGGAAGGCACCGGCAACATCCGCGTGGTCGCCGAGGCCGACAACGGCGATCTCGGCTATCGCGCCTTTTGCGAACACTCGCCGGATGTGGTGGTGATGGACCTCAACATGCCCGGCGCGAGCGGACTGGACGCGGTGCGCCGCATCCTCGCGCGCGAGCCCGAGGCCAAGGTGCTGGTGTTCTCGGTGCACGACAACGAGGCCATGCTCAACCAGGCCATGAAGGCGGGGGTGCGCGGTTACCTCACCAAGCGTTCAGCCCCCGAGGCCATGGTGGAGGCCATCGAGACCGTGGCGAGCGGCAAGATCTTCATCGACCCGGCCATGCCCGAGCCCTCGGCGAGCGAGGAACGCAGTCCCGCCGATGTGCTCTCGCCGCGCGAGTTCGAGGTGTTCCGCATGCTGGTGGAGGGCAAGTCCGTGGCGGAGATCGCCGAGCTGCTGGTGATAAGTCCCAAGACGGCCGGCGTGCACCACACCCGCATCATGCAGAAGCTCGGCGTCGGCAACCGCGCCCAGTTGGTGCAGATCGCGCTGCGGCACGGGTTGATGGCGATCTGAACGTCAACGCGGAGGGCGCGGAGGCGCGGAGGACGCGGAGCTGTAAAATGTAACAGTGCATTTACGCTTCACGCGCAACGCCGGTCCAGATAGCGAGAACAGCATTAGGGGGGGGTTCTCCGCGTCCTCCGCGCCTCCGCGACCTCCGCGTTTTATAACGTGCCAGGAAGGCCGCGCGTTCACGCCGCCGACCCGGGCTTGAGCAGCGGGCGGATGGCAGGGAGCATGCGTTCCACGGCGCGGCGGCCTTCCGTGATGGCTTCGTCGGCGCGATCGAATTCCAGCAGGCCGATGTGGCCCAGCCGCGGCGCGAGCAGCACGTCGGGTGGATCGCCTGCCATGCGCGAGCGTGTGATGCGGTCCTGCATGATGTTGATGGAACTGGCGATGACGTCGAACAGCCCCGGACCCGGCGGCTCGCGGCGCGCCACCAGGCGGCCGAAATTGCTGTCCTTGAGCCCCTGCTGCAGACGCTCGGTGAATTGATCCCATAGCGCCGGCGAGGTCGCCTTGGCGTCGGGTTTTTCACCGGTGACGGCCTGGTAGGTGGGCAGGTGACGGCCCACGATGTCGCCGTTCAGGTTTACCGCGATGATGACCTCGGCGCCGAGGGAACGACACAGCGAGACGGGTACCGGATTCACGAGCCCGCCGTCCACCAACCAGGAATCGTCGTGCCGCACCGGGGTGAACAGGCCGGGCAGGGCGATGGAGGCACGCACCGCGTCCATCAGCGGGCCTTGTTGCAGCCACACCTCGTGCCCGGTGCGCAGGTTGGTGGCGACCGTGGCGAAGGTCACGGGCAGGTCGGCGATGTCGCCCGCGAACAGATGCTCGGAAAGCACCTTCATGAGGTGCTCGCCCTCCATGAAGCCGCCGCCGGCGATGCCCGGATCCATGAAGCGCACGATGGACCACCAGTCCAGCTCGCGCACCCAGGTCTCGAATTCGTCCAGCCGCCCGCTCGCATACACCGCGCCCACCAGCGCGCCGATGGAGGTGCCGCAGACGATGTGCGGTTCGATGCCGTGTTCGTTCAGGGCGCGAATGATGCCGATGTGGGCCCAGCCGCGCGCGCTGCCGCTGCCGAGTGCAAGTCCGATCTTCATGGGCGCAGAGTCTAACGCCGGCGCTGCCGGCCTTTCATCCTTTTGTTCCGCGTTACGTGAAGCTACCATCGGCCCCAAGCCCCGAAGCTGATCGCTTCTGCGATTTCCCGATTCTGCCCTCAGCGCTGGATTTTTCCATGACTCACATCGACGAACTGCTTGCCGTCATGGTCCGCTTGCGTGATCCCCAGTCGGGTTGCCCATGGGATCGCGAACAGACCTTCGCGACCATCGCGCCGTACACCATCGAGGAGGCCTACGAGGTCGCGGACGCCATCGAACGGGGCGACATGCATGATCTCAAGGACGAACTGGGCGATCTGCTGTTCCAGGTGGTGT
>JBFXES010000125.1:0-9179 GCA_050179875.1 Thiohalomonadaceae bacterium | reverse complement strand
GGCCGCCCGCCACCTGGCGGCGGTGCTCACGGGCCGCGGCGACGTGCTCTTGCTGGAAGGCGTGCCCACCGCCACCACCGCCCAGTTGCGTACCCGCGGCTTCCTGGAGGAATTGAAGGCCCATCCCGGCCTGCGTCTGGTCGGCGTGAAAACGGCCAAGTACCTGCGCAACGACGCCATCCGGGCCATGGAGGAGGTGTTCCACGAAGGCCTGCACTTCGATGCGATCTTCTCGCAGAGCGACAGCATGGCCAGCGGCGCCCGCATCGCCCTGCGCGGCGCCGGGCGCGATCCGAGGGACGTGGTGATCGTGGGCATCGACTACATCGCCGAGGCGCGCGAAGCCATTCGCAATGGCGAGGAGAGCGCGAGCTTCACCTATCCCACCTGCGCGCCCGAGGCTGCGAAAGCCATCATGGACATCGTCGCCGGCCGCCCGGTGCCGCGCCACATCGCCGTGCCTTCGCAGAAGGTGACCCGGGCCAACGTGGACAGGATTGCGCCGATCTTCTAGGGGACCCATGAAACTCACCATCAAGCGCAAGCTCATTTTCCTGCTGCTGGCTTCCGTCGCCCTGGTGCTGGTGCTGGTGGGGACGTCCTTCGATCAGCTCGTGCGCCACTTCCACAGGGAGCAGGCCGGCGAGCGTTTCACCAAGGTCTTCGAGGAGATCGGCACGGAGATCGAACGGCGGGAAAGCAAGCTCTACCGCAGCGTGGAGGATCTCGCCAAGCGCGAGGGCGTGGTGGCGGCCATCAGCATGATCTACCGCTACGCCCAGCCCGAGCACTACCGGCCGCTCATCTACGACGTGGAGAAGCACAATCTCACGCGGGAGCTGGTCGATCAGGCCCATGCCGGGGGCATCGGCCAACTGGTGGCCTACGACGCCAATGGTGCGCTCGTGGCCTTCCATCGGGAGCAGGAACCGATGGTGACCGGGTTCCTTTCGTACCGCGGCGGCGCCCCCGTGATGATGACGGGCGCCCTGGGAGCGCCCTTCCGCGAGGGCACGCTGCCCGAGACCGTCCATCACCCGCGCGACACCGCCGCGACGGGTTCGCCGGCGCCCGTATACCGCCGTTGTCCCGCGGGCTTCGTCATCGAGGTGACGGCGCCGGTGCTGCGCGAATTCCCGGGCGGGGCAACGGAGGTGGTGGGCCACCTGGTGGGCACCCAGTTCATTCGTGAGGATTTCCTCGCCGAGATCACCAAGCGCACGGACGTCGAGACCGCCATGATTTTTCCGGACGGCCAGCGTCTGGGCGGTCTGCGCGACATCACCTCGCTGTCCACGGACGTGATCACCGAGCTGGACAGGCGGGGCTCCGGCGCCTACCAGTTCCTGACCCACAGCGGCCATTTCCTCTCGGCCGTGAGCGTTCCCCTGGTGGGCGGGGAGCAGGCCGTGCTGGTGGCGGGCATTCCGCTGGAGACTGTGGAGACGGAGATTGAACGCACTCAGGGGGCGATGGTCGTCATCCTGCTGGTGTCCGCCCTGATCATCATCCCCGTGGGTGCGCTCACGGCCCGACGCCTCATCACCGAACCCGTGGACCATCTGGTGGCCAGCGCCGAGGCGCTCGGTCGCGGCGAGTTCGGCCGCAAAGTGCCGGTGCACACCGATGACGAACTCGGCCAGCTGGCGCGCACGTTCAATGCCATGGCCGATACCATCGAGCAGCGTCAACACGCCCTGGCGGAAAGCGAATACCGCTACCGCACGCTGGTGGAGAATCTGCCGCAGCGCATCTTCTACAAGGACCGCAATTTCGCCTACGTTTCGGTGAACGAACGGTTTGCCGAGGACCTGGGCCTGGCAGCCGACCAGGTGGCGGGTCGCGTGGACGAGGATTTCTTTCCGCCGGAACTCGCCGCCGAATACCGCGAGGGCGACCGGCGTGTCATGGAAAGCGGCCACATCATCGAATTCGAGGAACGCTACATCCGCCACGGCCTCGAGCGCTACATCCACACGGTGAAGACGCCGCTGCGCGACAGCCGCGGCGAGGTGATGGGCATCCTGGGCATCTTCTGGGACGTCACCGAACGCAAGCAGGCCGAGGACCGCCTGCGGCAATCGGCGGCGGTGTTCGAGAACACCGCCGACGGCGTGATGATCACCAACGCCAACCAGGAGATCATCGCCGTCAACACGGCCTTCACCGAAATCACCGGGTTCAGCGCGGAGGAGGCCACGGGCAACACCCCCAGCATGTTGAAATCCGAGCGGCAGGATGCCGCCTTCTATCGCGCTATGTGGAAGGAGATCGGCCAGACCGGGCGCTGGCGGGGCGAGATCTGGAATCGCCGCAAGTCCGGCGAGGTCCATCCTGTGTGGATGACCATCAGCGTGGTGCGCGATCCGACCGGCCGCATCGTGAATTACGTGGGCGTGTTTTCCGACATCACGGCCATCAAGCACTCGCAGGAGCAACTCGATCACCTGGCCCATCACGACCCGCTCACCGACCTTCCCAACCGCCTGCTGCTCTCCGCGCGGCTTACCCATGCCATGGAACAGGCCCGCCGCGAGGACAACCGGCTTGCGGTGCTGTTCCTCGATCTCGATCGGTTCAAGAACGTCAACGACACCCTGGGCCATCCCGTCGGCGATCAGTTGCTGCAAATGGTGGCAGCGCGCCTGCGCGATCATCTGCGCGAGTGTGACACGGTGGCGCGCATCGGCGGCGACGAGTTCGTGGTCACCCTGGACAAGATCGATGATCCCTCCGAGGTGACCGTGGTGGCGCAGAAGCTGCTCGACGTGCTGGTCGAACCCTTCGTGGTCGCCGACAATGAACTGCATCTCGGCGCAAGCATCGGCATTGCCGTCTTCCCCAAGGACGGCGACGACATGGCGACCCTGCTGAAGAACGCCGACGCCGCCATGTACCTGGCCAAGGAACAGGGCCGCAACACCTACCGCTTCTACACCACCGAACTGGGCATCGAGGCGGAGGAGCGCTTCTATCTGGAATCGGGTCTGCGCCATGCCTTGCAGCGCGATGAGTTCACCCTCTATTACCAGCCCCAGGTGGACATGGAAACGGGGCGCGTCACCGGCGCCGAAGCCTTGTTACGCTGGCAGCATCCGGAACTGGGCATGGTGTCGCCGGTTCGCTTCATTCCGCTGGCGGAGGACACCGGCCTCATCCTGCCCATCGGCGAATGGGTGTTGCACGAGGCCTGCCGCCAGTTCGTGGCCTGGCGCAGTGCGGGACTGGCGCTGGAGCGCATCTCGGTGAACCTGTCCGGCGTGCAGGTGCAGCACGGCAATCTGGTGGCCACGGTGCAGAAGGCGCTGGTGGAGACGGGCATCGATCCGCGCCACCTGGAACTGGAGATCACCGAAAGCCAGATCATGCGCCATCCCGAGCAGGCGGCCGTGATCCTCGACGGCCTGCAGGAACTCGGCGTCGAACTGGCCATCGATGACTTCGGCACGGGTTATTCCTCCCTGAGCTACCTCAAGCGTTTCCCGCTCGACAACCTCAAGGTGGACAAGTCCTTCGTCCACGACATCCCGCACGACGCCAACGACGCCGCCATCGTGCGCGCCGTCATCGCCCTGGCGGAAAACCTGCAACTGCGGGTGACCGCCGAGGGCGTCGAAACCGAGGCGCAACGGGATTTCCTTCTCGCCCACGGCTGCCGCCAGGCCCAGGGCTGGTTGTTCGGCCGCCCCGTGCCCGCGCAGGAGTTCGCGGCGACGTTCGGGGATGCGGTGGTGCTTACGGGGGACGGGCCGGCTGAAAAGGATCAGTGCTCGGCCTGAACTCCCACGAAGGTCATATCGGCCGTAGGTCACGTTTTGGCTGTAGGTCACGTTGGCGCGTAGCGCCTACGTGACATCTTCGCATCTTTCGAAAGCCGCGGCGATGCGAATACCGCGACGATGTCACGTAGCTTCGCAACGTGACCTACGGCGTATCCCAATGGACACGTTTACAGCGAACCCAACAACCGCTCCGCCTCCCTCGTATACGCCCCCCGCCGAAACAGCAGCATCAACCGGCTCCCGCCGGACTGACGCCACAACACCGCCGATCGCATGCCCGCCAGCAGCAATGCCCGCACCCGGTTCGCGTTTTCGGCGTGATTGAGATAGCCGTGCTCTCCCGTGACCATGATGCGCGGCTTCAGCGTGCTCACGGTGTTCACGTAGATGTCGGCGAGCGCGGCCACTACGTTTTCGTGGGTGAGCGAGAAGAGTTCCACCTTGTTGCGCGCCAGGGCAATGCCATTGCCGATGGCGTCGAGCAGATCGCGGCGCTGGGCGAGCCGGCGTTCGAGGTGCAGCAGTGAAATGGCATAGCGCATCTGTTCCACATCGCGCAGTTGCGCCTTGGTGCCCAGGTTGGCCACCAGCGCCCTGAGTCCCGGCTGGAGTCTGGGGCGTCCGCCGTACACCGCGTCGGTGTCATCCGCGTCGATGACGAAGATGCTGCTGATGAGGGTCTCGAAAGTTTCCGGGACGATGCGGCCCTGGCGCGCCACCTTCTGCACCTGTTCCGCGGCCATGAAAACGCCGGCGAGGGCGAGTGTCTGATCGGTGATGCTTCTGCTCATGTGCGCGCTGCGTCGGATGCGCCCGTGGCGGCGCTTTCGATCACGCCGCCGCCCAGGCATTCCTCGCCCTGGTAGAAAACGATGGATTGTCCCGGCGTGACTGCCCACTGGGGCGTGTCGAACACCACGCTGGCCGCGCCGTCGGCAAGGCGCTCGATCGTGCACCAGGCGTCCTGCTGACGGTAACGGGTCTTGGCGGTGCAGCGCAGCGGAATGTCGGGCGGGGCGCCCGCCACCCAATGCAACTGGATGGCGCGCAGCGAGCCGCTGAGCAGCCACGGGTGATCGTGGTCCTGGGCGGCATAGAGCACGTTGTGCTCCAGGTCCTTGCCCACCACGTACCACGGCTCCTCGCGCGCGCCCGCGCGGCCGCCGATGCCCAGGCCCTGGCGCTGGCCGAGGGTGTAGTACATGAGGCCTTCGTGGCGGCCGAGGCGCTCGCCTTCGGGGCTGAGGATGTCGCCCGGCTGCGCCGGGATGTACCGCTTCAGGAAATCGCGGAAATTGCGCTCTCCGATGAAGCAGATGCCGGTGCTGTCCTTCTTCTGCGCCGTGATCAGGCCGTGCTCGGCGGCGAGGCGGCGCACCTCGGCCTTGGGCAAGTGGCCTACGGGAAACAACGTGCGCGCCAATGGCTGCTGGCCGAGGGTGTAGAGGAAATAGGTCTGGTCCTTGCCCGCGTCCACGCCGCGCAGCAGGCGATGCCTGCCGTCCAGGGTGTCGGTGCGCGCGTAGTGGCCGGTGGCGATGAGGTCCGCGCCCAGGTCGAGGGCGTGCTCGAGGAAGGCGCGGAACTTGATTTCCTTGTTGCACAGCACGTCCGGGTTGGGCGTGCGTCCGGCGCGGTATTCATCGAGGAAATGGGTGAATACGCGGTCCCAGTATTCGGTGGCGAAGTTGACCGTGTGCAGGGGAATGCCGAGGCTGTCCGTTACCGCGCGGGCGTCGGCGAGGTCGACCGCCGCGGAGCAATAGGTGTCGGTGTCGTCCTCCTCCCAATTCTTCATGAACAGGCCCTCCACCTCGTAGCCCGGTTCGAGGAGGAGGAGGGCGGCCACGGAGGAGTCCACGCCGCCGGAGAGACCGACGATGACTTTCTTCATGCCAGTTCGACAATCACGGAGAGGGGATGTCGCGCCCCGGCGAGGTAATCGTCGATGCAGCGCAGCACCATGGGACTGCGCAGCCTGAGCGCGGCCACCTCGTCGCGGGTGTACCAGCGCGCGGCCAGCACGCCCTCGTCCAGGGACCGGCCCGGCTCCGGTTCGGAGCAGGTGCCGCTGAACGCCACGCGCAAAAAGGTCACGCCGCTGGCGGGGTTGCGCCAGCGGTAGACGCCCACCAAGGCCTCGGGGGTGAAGTGACACGCCGTTTCTTCCAGCACCTCCCGAACGGAGGCCTCGATGAGACCCTCGCCTTCCTCCAGGTGCCCGGCGGGCTGGTTGTAGATGATCTCGCCATTGATGGCTTCCTCAACGAGGAGAAAGCGGCCGTCGCGTTCGATGACTGCGGCCACGGTGGCGTTCGGTTTCCAGATGCTTGCGTTCATGTCGTCGGGTTTTCCTGTTATCGGCCGCCAGCAGCGGACGCCACTCCGCCTCGGGCACTTCGCGCCAGGCGCCGGGCGCGAGGCCGTCGATGGTCCATGGGCCTACGGCATAGCGCACCAGGCGCAGGGTCGGAAAGCCTACCGCTGCCGTCATGCGGCGCACCTGGCGATTACGGCCTTCGCGCAGCCGCAGTTCGATCCAGGCCGTGGGAATGGCCGCCCGATAACGTATGGGCGGATCCCGCGGCCACAACGCCGGCGCCGGGATGCGCCGCGCCTGCGCCGGCAGCGTGGGTCCGTCGCGCAGCGTGACGCCTTCGCGCAACCGTTGGAGTGCCGCCTCGGTGGGTTCCCCCTCCATCTGCACCCAGTAGGTCTTTTCCACCTTGTGGCGCGGATGGGCCAGTCGCGCCTGCAGGGCGCCCACGTCCGTGAGCACCACCAGGCCCTCGCTGTCGAAGTCGAGACGCCCGGCCGGACGCACGTCGGGGATGTCCACGTAGTCCTTGAGGGTGGGCCTGCCTTCGGCGTCGGTGAACTGGGTGAGCACGCCAAACGGCTTGTTGAAGATGAGGACCCTGGGCATTCCGGCGGACCGGCGTGTTCGGCAATCTGTGTTAGACTCCGTGGAGTATAAGGGTTTGGCCGCCGGGCGGCTAATCCAAGGACAACAACAAGAACAAGGCCATGATGCTCGGGCTAGGAAGACTTCGCGGGCGAATCGTCAGCCTCTCGATTTTGCTCATCCTGGGATTGCTCGCCACCGCCCTCCATTTGACGGGCAGGGTGGATGCCTCGCTCGCGCACTCGCAGCAGACCACGGCGCGCATCTCCGAACTGGCGAAATCGCTCAATCTCATCAAGCTCGCGCTCTACGACGCCGAAGGCAGCCTGTATCAATATGCGGTGCTGATGGACGAAGGCCAGCGCCAGACGGCGCAGGCCGCGCGCTCGCGGGTGTCCCGGGAGGTCGAGCATCTGTACGCGCTGGCGGAGCAGTGGGGCGATACCGAACTGATGGAGCAGTTGGGCTTGCTGCGCAGCCGTATGACGGTCGTCGACGAGGACGTGCGCGAGTTGATCCTGTTGCTGTCGCGCGTGGAGACACGTTATCCGGTGGCGCGCGTGATCTCCGGGCGGCTCCATCCCAATCACCTGCACTTCGTCAGCATCGCCGATGCCGCCGTCGCCCAGCTGGACCAGTCGCCGAGTCCGGTGGAGGAGGTGCGCCGGCTTTTCATGGACGCGCGCTACCTGTGGCTCCAGCAGATTGCCGTGGTGCGCATGTACCTGGCTACGCGCTCGGGCGTGTTCGGTCAGCCGCAGGAGATCATGCAGCAGCAGCTGGAGAACAGGCGGGCCTACATGAAACGCCTGGAACACGTGCTGGGACGACTGGCGCAGCTGGATGCCCGCGATCGCCTCGATCCGGCCGAATCGGCGGCGCTGGAAGAGATGCTTTCCACCCGCGCCAGTTTTGAGCGTGATTTTCAGGACGTGGTGACCCTGTACGAAACGGAACGCTGGCGCACCGACGTGCCGTTTTTCCGCGAGCGACTGAAACCCGATTTCGCAGAGATCTGGAACGTGGTGATGGCCATCGACGCGCGGCTCAATGCCCTCGCCGGCGCGGCCATGCAGGAGTCCATGGCGACCAACAACACGGTTTCCTGGTTCGTGTGGCTCGTCACCGGCCTCACGGGCGCATTCATCCTGCTGGCCAATGCCTCCTACGAGTTCCTGATCCGCCGCCCCATGGAACACCTCACCCATGCCTTGCGCGCGCTGGAGCATGGGAACTCCTATTCCCCGCTGATACGGACACGCATCCGCGAGACCGACGCCATGCTCGCGGCCTTTCGCGACATGCAGCGCCAGGTGTACGCCCGCGAGACGCGGCTCGCGGCCATCCTGGACAATGCGGGCGAGGGCATCATCACCATCAACCAGGAAGGCTGCATCGAGACGTTCAACAACGCGGCCGAGCAGCTCTTCCAGTATCGCGCCGGGGAGGTGCTCGGACGCAACGTGTCGGTGCTCATGCCGCAACCCACCCGTGACGAGCACGACGGCTACATCCAGCGCTACCTCGCCTCGGGCGAAGGTCGCATCATCGGCACCGAGATGAACGTCACCGCGAGGCGCAAGGACGGGACGCTGTTCCCCATGTCCATCAAAGTTTCCGAGATCGTGCTGGAGGGCCGGCATTACTTCACGGCCATCGTCTCGGACATCAGCGAGCGCAAGGCCATGCTGGATCACCTGCGCCAGCTGGCGGAGCACGATTCCCTCACGGGGCTGTACAACCGTCAGTACTTCCTGGAGGAACTGGACCGCCTGGTGGAGCGCGCCCACCGCAGCGCCGGACTGGATTGCGCGCTGCTCTACATCGATCTGGACAATTTCAAGTTCGTGAACGACACCCTCGGCCACCTCGCAGGCGACAAGGTGCTGATGGAGGTCGCCGGCATCCTGCAGAAGCGCTCGCGCCGCGGCGACATCCTGGCGCGCCTGGGCGGCGACGAATTCGCGGTGCTGTTGTTCGACGTGACCGAAGAGGCGGCGCGCACGGTGGCGGAATCCTATCGCCAGACCATGGTGGACTACACCTTCCGCGACGAGGGCCGCGTCATCGATATCGGCTGTTCCATCGGCGTGGCCATGCTCTCCAGCGAGGTGCACAGCAAGGAAGACCTCATGGCGCGCGCCGATCTTTCCTGTCACATGGCCAAGCGCGCGGGCCGCAATTGCGTGCACGTGTATCGCGTCGACGATCACCAGAGCCTGGCCGACATGAGCGCGGACATGGGCTGGGCGCGCACCATCAAGGAGAGTATCGAGGCTGACCGCTTCGATTTCGCGCTGCAGCCCATCGTGTGCGTGAACAGCGGCGAGGTGGTGAAGCAGGAGGTACTGCTGCGCATGAAGGATCCGGACGGCGGCGTGATCATGCCCTCGGGTTTCATGCCGGCCGCCGAGCGCTTCGGCCTCATCCTCGACATCGATCGCTGGGTGGTGGAGCACGCCATCGCCATGCTGGCCCAGCGCGGGGGAGGG
>JBFXES010000124.1:0-9179 GCA_050179875.1 Thiohalomonadaceae bacterium | reverse complement strand
CTACATCGACTGGATGCTCGCCTGCATCCTGCTGGTGGGCACGCCGCTCATCGCCCACATCACGCGCAAGATCAGCCGGCGTTTCCGGCGCTACAGCACCCGCATCCAGGCCTCGGTGGCCGATGTTACCCACATCGCCGAGGAAACCATCGAAGGCCAGCGCGTGGTGAAGATCTTCTCCGGCCAGGAATACGAGCGCACGCGCTTCGAGGAGGCCAACGAGCGCAACCGCCACCTGCACATGCGCATGCTCGCCACCAGCGCCGCCAACGTGCCGACGGTGCAGCTGGTCGCCGCCAGCGGCGCCGCCGTGGTGATCTACACGGCCCTGAACATGCTCGATACGCTGACGGTCGGCACCTTCATGTCCTTCGTCGCCGCCATGATGATGCTGCTCGCGCCCATCAAGCGCCTCACGGCCGTGAATGCCGCCCTGCAGCGGGGCATCGCCGCGGCCGGCACGATCTTCCGTTTCCTGGACGAAAAGGAAGAGAACGATACGGGCACGGTGCAGATGACGAGGGCGCAAGGGGCCGTCGAGTACCGCAACGTGAATTTCCGCTACACGCCCGAGGGACCGGAAGTGCTGAAGGATGTGAGCTTCGTCCTGGAGCCGGGCAAATCCATCGCCTTCGTGGGGCGCTCGGGCAGCGGCAAGTCCACGCTGGTGAATCTACTGCCCCGGTTCTATGAGCTGGAATCCGGCGCCATCTTCCTGGACGGCATCGACGTGCGGGACATCTCGCTGGTGAGCCTGCGCGATCAGATCGCTCTGGTCAGCCAGCACATCACGCTGTTCAACGACACCATCGCCAACAACATCGCCTACGGCAGACTGGGTCAGGCCACGCGCGAGGAGATCATCGAAGCCGCCGAAGCGGCGCATGCCATGGAGTTCATCCGCCAGTTGCCTGAAGGGCTGGACACCATGGTGGGCGAGAACGGCGTGCTGCTCTCGGGCGGCCAGCGCCAGCGCCTGGCCATTGCGCGCGCGCTGCTCAAGAATGCGCCCGTGCTGATCCTGGACGAGGCCACGTCGGCGCTGGACACGGCCTCGGAGCGTCATATCCAGGCGGCCCTCGAGAAGCTCATGACCAATCGCTCCACCCTGATCATCGCCCATCGGCTGTCCACCATCGAACGGGCCGATCGCATCGTGGTGATGGAGCAGGGCCGTATCATCGAGAGCGGGCGTCATGGGGAACTGCTGGTGCGCGACGGCGCCTACGCCAAGCTCTATCGCATGCAGTTCGCCGACGCGCCTGCCGTCGCCGCTCTCTGACGTGAAACGGCTGGATCACTATTGGTACGACGACAACGCCGTTTCACGGTTGCTGACGCCCTTGTCCTGGTTGTTCTGCGCACTCGCCGCGCTGCGGCGCATGGCCTATCGCCACGGCTGGCGGCGGGCGGTGCGGGTGGGCGTGCCGGTGGTGGTGGTGGGAAACATCACGGTGGGCGGCAGCGGCAAGACCCCCATCGTGGTCTGGCTGGTGGATTATCTGCAGCGGCATGGCAAGCGCGTGGGCGTGGTGAGCCGCGGCTATGGCGGCAGGGCGCAGGAATGGCCGCAGCCCGTCGGGGCGAGCAGCGATCCGGCGTTGGTCGGCGACGAACCGGTGCTCATTGCGCGGCGCACCGGGGCACCCATGGCGGTGGGCCCGGATCGCGCGGCGGCGGCGGCTTTCCTGTTAAGGAGGTACGACCTGGATGTTGTCGTTTCCGACGACGGCTTGCAGCACTACCGTCTGGCGCGCGACGTGGAGGTGGCGGTGGTGGACGGCCGGCGTGGGCTCGGCAACGGCCGGTGCCTGCCGGCGGGCCCGCTGCGTGAGCGTCCGTCGCGGCTTGCACAGGTGGATGTGGTGCTCACCAGCGGCGGTGATGGCGCCGATGCGGTCCGCCTCGCGGGCTCCGCGCTCGTGAACCTGAAGGACGGCCGGTGCCAGGCACTGCACGATTTCGGTGCGCGACGCGTGCACGGCGTGGCGGCCATCGGCGATCCGCAACGGTTCTTCGACAGCCTCCGCGCGGCCGGTTTCGAGGTCGTGGAGCATGCGTTTCCCGATCATTATCCTTTCCGGGCCGAAGACCTTGCCTTTGCCGACGAGCTCCCGGTGATCATGACCGAGAAGGACGCGGTGAAATGCGCGGGCTTCGCCGGCGAGCAGCACTGGTATCTGCCCGTGGAGGCACGGGTGCCGGAGGCCATCGGCCGCCGGATTCTTGAATGCATCGAGAGGTGACCATGGACAAGAAGTTGCTCGAGATTTTGGTTTGCCCCATCTGCAAGGGGCCGCTCGTCTACCGGCGCGAGCAGCAGGAGTTGATCTGCAAGGTCGATCGCCTGGCCTATCCGGTGCGCGACGACATCCCGGTGATGCTCGAGGATGAGGCGCGGCCCCTGGGCGCGGAAGAGGAAGTGAAGTGAGTTTCCGCGTCATCATCCCGGCGCGCTATGCCTCCACCCGGCTCCCGGGAAAACCGCTGCTGGACATCGCGGGAAAGCCCATGCTGCAGCATGTCTTCGAGCGTGCGCTGGAGAGCGGCGCCGCCGAGGTGGTGATCGCCACCGATGACAACCGTATCCGCGCTGCGGCCGAGGCCTTCGGCGCGCCCGTGTGCATGACCGCGGCCCATCACCGCTCCGGCAGCGAACGGCTGGCCGAGGTCGTCGCGCAGCTCGGTTACGGGAGCGACGAGGTCATCGTGAACCTGCAGGGCGACGAGCCGCTCATGCCCCCCGCCTTGTTGCGCCAGGTGGCAGCCGGACTTATGGAGCATCCCGCCGCCCCCATGGCTACCTTATGCACCCCCATTGACACCGCACGGGAGCTGTTCGATCCCAACGTGGTGAAGGTGGTCACCGACGCGCAGGGTTACGCCCTCTACTTCAGCCGTGCGCCCATCCCGTGGGACCGCGATGCCCAGGCCGCCCGGCCCGGGGAACTCCCGGCGGGCGTGAAGCACTATCGCCACCTGGGGATCTACGCCTATCGTGCCGGCTTTCTGGCGCGCTACGTGGGAACGCCGGCCTGCGAGCTGGAGACGCGCGAGTCCCTCGAACAGCTCCGGGTCCTCTGGATGGGCGAGAAGATCCACGTCGCCGAGGCTGCCGCCTTGCCGGGGCCGGGTGTCGACACCCCGGCGGACCTGGAGAAGGTCCGGTTGCTGGTCGGCGCCTGAAGCCCGCCGGTCGTTCTAGCTGCAGGGGATATCCAGCACCTGCAAGGCCAGGAATTCCTCGTGGAATTCCTGGCCGCCGCTTTGCCAAACGGGTACCACATGGGTGTCCGGCAGTTGGCGCCAGGGTTCACCGAACTGGTCGGCTTGCACACTGTCGTGCGTGCGGTCGAGCAGGACCAGGGAGGGCCCATCCTCCAGCACTTCGATGACGCAGCAGGGTATGCCCCGGTAGGATACCGTCGTGCCTATGAGCCCCCGCAGTTCTTCTATGCCCATGGTCCCTCCATCACCCTGAATCTAGCGCCACCCCGTTCTCCCGGCCAGCACCGGGTGCCTAATTCATCCGGTCTTGGCACAATGGCGCAGAGGTGGAAGGGATGCACATGCAGACAAGGTCGTTGGCCGCGGATGGCAGGCAGGGATATCTGCGCATGCCGGAGGAAGGCTTGTGGTTCGGGGGCGGCGTGCTCGCTTTCCTCGTTTGGTTGAGCACGACACAGCCACACCTTCTTTTTCATTCGTTCGCGGAGGTCATCAGCGCGACGGTCGCCTTTCTGGTGTCTGCCGTCGGCTGGCACGCCTATCCGCTCACGCGCAATGCGTTCTTCCTCACGTTGGGTAGCGGCTTTTTCTGGGTGGGCGTGCTGACCCTGCTGCATGTCCTCAGCTACCCCGGCATCGGCGTTTTCGACGCGGGCATCCCCTACCTGAGTATTCGCCTGTGGCTGGCCATGCGCCTGCTCGAAGCCATCGTGCTGGTGGTGGCCATCCGGTTTTCCGCCAGAAGCGAGGTTCCTTCGTTCGTTCATGTCGGCCTGGCTGCGCTCTTTCTGCTCCTGTTGCTCACGACCAGCCAGCCGTGGTTTCCCGAGGTTTTTCACGAGGAATCCGGCCTGACTTCCTTCAAGGTTGCGGCGGAGTACGGCATCGTCGCGGTATTCGTCGTGGCGCTGGCCTCCATGGGTCGTCTGGAAGGACGGGTGGAGGGGCGGATCATCCGACGCCTTTCTCTCGCCATCGGTCTCATCATCCTCTCGGAACTCCCGTTCACCTTGTACCGAACTCTCGGTGATACGGCCTCCGTCCTGGGACACATCCTCAACCTGTTTGCCTACTGGTTTCTTTTCTCCGCCGCCGTCCATACCACCCTGAGGCAGCCGCTGCACGCCTTGAGCGCGGAGGCGCATACCTATGAAGCCTTTCCGGATGCGACCGTGGTCGTGGATCGTGGGGGGAGGGTCCGTCAGGCGAACGACGCGGCGCGTAGCGAGTCGGGCATGGAGAATTGCGTCGGCTGGCCCTGCCATGGGCTGTTTCATCCACAGTCACTGGCCGAGGAAGACTGTCCCGTCTGCCGGCACATCAAGGAGGGGATCCCCATCCGCACACTGGAAGTGCAGGACGTCGAAGGCGGGCGCTGGTATCACTTCTCCCTGTCCGCCCTGGGCAGGGCGGAGATGATCCACGTGCGGCGGGATGTATCCGAGCTCAAGCGCGCCGAGTGTGCCGTGCGTGAATCCGAGCTCCGTTATCGCGCGCTCATGACGCACGCCACGGACGCCATACTCGTGGCCGATGAACGTGGAAATTTCGTGGATGCGAATCGCAAGGCCGAGCAGTTGTTCGGTTATTCGCGTTCGGAATTGCTCAAGTTGACCCCCGCCGACATCCGTTTGTCCGACGATGCCGACAGCCTGGAGCGTGCATTCAACCACATGGGGCTGCACGGCAGCGTACTCTGGGAGCACCGCGTCCTCATGAGAGACGGAAGCACCCGATTCGTCGAACTGGCCGGAGCGCGGGTGGCGCTGGAGACGAATGTCCTTTACATCGGCATATTCCGCGACGTGACCGCCCGCCGTGAGGCGGAAAATGCGCTGCGCAAGAACGAAGCGCTGCTGAGGCAGGCCGAAGAGATCGTTCGCATGGGCAGTTGGGACCAGAACCTCGTCACCGGCGAAGTGCGCTGGTCCGAAGGCATGCACCGGATACTCGGCGCCAAATCGGTATCGCCTTCGATGCAGCGGCTCCTGCAAGCAATTCCTGAGTGCGACAGGATCGCGGTCGAGGCGCTCATCGCGCGTGCCCTGAACAGTGGTCAGGAATTCCGGGCCGATCACCGGCTGCGCACGGTCGATGGCGAGGAACGGAGCGTTCGCATGTTGGGACGGGCGCAGTGCGATTCGTTCGGTCGCCCGCTGCGCCTGTTCGGTACGCTGGTGGACGTCACCGAGACGCAGCACATCGCCGAGGAACTGAAGACCTACCGCGAGGATCTGGAACGCCTGGTCGCGGAACGTACCGCCAAGTTGCTGCAGGCCGTCAGGGAACTGGAGTCCTTCAGCTATACGGTCTCCCATGACTTGAATGCGCCGCTGCGCGCCATCAATGGTTACAGTTGCGCGCTGATCGATGATTGCGGCGCCCATCTTCCTCCGGAGGGTCGTGCCTACCTGGAACGCATCATCGGCGCCACCCATCGCATGGGGCTGCTCATCGACGGTCTGCTCACGTTGTCCCGGGTGATCCGGCGCGATATGCAGTATCGGGAATGTGATCTGAGCGCCATGGCTCGGGACGTGGTCGCCCAGCTCCAGGCCGGCGGCGGAAGCCGTAGCGTGCAATGCGTCATCCGGCGCGGCATCACCGCCGAAGGCGATCCTGCGCTGATTCGCCTGATGCTCGAAAACCTCATCGGTAATGCCTGGAAGTTCACGCGGGACTGCGAACAAGCCATCATCGAATTCGACGTGATGCAGCAGCCCGATGAGACCGTTTTCCTGGTCAGGGACAACGGCATCGGATTTGAAATGCAGTACGCCGAGACCTTGTTCCGCCCCTTCCACCGTCTGCACGGGTGGGACGAATACGACGGCACGGGAATCGGTTTGGCGACGGTTCAGCGCATCGTTCAGCAGCACCGCGGACGCATCTGGGCCGAAAGCCGCCCCGGTCACGGGGCTGTGTTCTATTTCACTCTCGGTCCCCGGCGGTCATCGGCTAACATATGAACAGAAAGAGGAGGGAGGAACAATATGGCCGCCAACACCGTGCTCCTGGTCGAGGACAACCCCGACGACGAGCAACTGATTTTGCGAGCGCTCAAGCAGGCCGGCGTGACGGACACCATAGAGGTCGCCCGCAATGGGCGTGAGGCGGTCGACTACCTGCTGGGGGTCGCCGCGCCGCCGCGACTCGTGCTGCTCGACCTCAAACTTCCCAAGATGGGCGGCCTGGAAGTGCTGCAGGCGCTCCGCCTCGACAACAAGACCCGCATGATCCCGGTCGTCGTGTTCACGTCTTCCATCGAGAAGACGGACGTGCTGACAAGCTACGACCTGGGCGCGAACAGCTACATCCGCAAGCCGGTGGATTACCGCCAGCTCACCGACGTGGTGAAGCTCATCGTCAATTACTGGCTGCAGGCCAACGTCTCGCCGCCGCGGGAGCGGTGAAATTCCTCCGCGGCGATTGCATGGCAGGAACTCGCTGAATTGAGTTCGACTGCGTGTCATCCCGCCCGATTCGATTGTCCGTTCTGGAGGAACTCACGCCCCCACAGCGCTCTCAAGAGCGATGGTGTTTGGTACGATCTCCATCCGCTTCCGTTTGATTCGCGAGCATGCATCAGAAAACGAAAGTCCACGTTCTTTTCGTCTGTATGGGTAACATCTGCCGATCACCTACGGCGCAAGGGGTATTCGAGCGTCTGGTGACCGACGCGGGCCTCGGTGAGGTCATCGCAGTGGACTCGGCCGGAACTCACGCCTATCACGTGGGCGAGCCGCCGGACGCGCGTTCGCAACAGGCCGCCCGTGCACGTGGGGTGGATCTGAGTGGGCAGCGGGCGCGCCAGGTGGCAGTAAATGACTTCGGCCGCTTCGATTACGTGCTCGCCATGGATCGGAAGAACCTCTCGGCCCTGGTGCGCATGTGTCCGGACGACCACAGGCACAAGGTCCGGTTGTTCCTGGAGTTCGCGCCCGAATTGGGCGTAGCGGAGGTGCCCGATCCCTATTACGGCGGTGCAAGGGGGTTCGAGCACGTCTTCGATCTGGTCGAGGCGGCGGCGCGGGGCTTGCTGGAGGAGATTCGGGGCAGGCACTTGTAGCCTGCGTCGGCAAGATATGACGGGGCGGGCGCGCCATGAACAGAAAGGGGAGCCTGGCTCCCCTTTCTTGTTGTGTTGGCAAACTAGCGCACCTGCTCGCCCTGGTCGTCGTCGGGTGACGGCTCGGTGGCCTGTTCTACCGGCGCCGCCGCAGGTTCCGGCGAGTGCCGTTCTTCGCGGAGGGGTTCGGGCGTGGAAGCCGCCTCGTGAACCGGCATGGACTCAGTGAGTGGCAAAGCCGATGCAGGCGGTACGGGCCTTTCGTGCGACGCCACATCGGTCGCGGTTTCGACCGACCGGGAGGCCGTATCAGCTTCTTGCCTGAAGGTCGCGTCTGCCCGCGGCACACCAGCATCTTCCTGCGCGGCAGGTGCTTCCGAGGCCGAGCCGGGCGCGGCTGCATGCTCCCGCGGAGATGTCATGGACTCTACCATGGCCTGCGGAACAGCTGCTTCCTCTGGGCCTGCCTCGGATGCGCTGGGCGCCCCGGCAGAGGGCCCCTGGACCGTGGGTGCCGCTTCGGCCGGCGCGAACAGATCGCGCACAGCCGGTTCGCTGGGGACCACGACGCGAGGGGCGGATTCCACGGTCACCGGATTGCCGATAGGCGAGGTGCGTTCGGGGATTTCCGCGCGGGCCAGTTGGCGCTCGCGCAGGGAGATGACCGGCTCACCGGCTTCTTCCTCGATTTCCTCTTCTTCGCCAACGTCCTCTGCTTCGGCGCCCGTGGCGGCGAGGTACTGCTCGCGCGCGCGGCGGCGACGGCGTCCGCCCCGGCGGCCGCGGCGGCTGCCCCCGGTGCGCTCGCCTTCCATACCTCCCTCGGCACGGGCGCCGGCGATCTCGTTCTCCATGGTTTCAACGCGTTCTGCAGACGCTTCCGCAGCGGCTTCCACGGGCATGCGCTCCGCCTCGGGTCGCTCCTGGCGCTGTGGGCGTCCTTCGCGCTCCTGGCGCTCGGCGCGTGGTGTGCGTTCCTGACGTTCGTTCCGTTCCGGGCGCGGCGCGCGTTCTTCACGCTCGGGACGGGCAGGGCGCTCGCCACGCTCGGGGCGTTCCTGCCGCTCCTGCCGTTCCTGCCGCTCCTGCCGTTCCGGGCGTTCGCGGCGTTCAGCGCGCTGTTGACGTTCCGGCCTTTCGGTCTCGCTACGGCCGCGCGCGCCGTCACCACCACGGCGGCGGCTGCCGTTCGCAGCCTCGGCGCGGCGGCCGGACTGCGGCTCACGGGCGGGCGCGGGCCGGTGGGTTTCGCGGCGCGACTCCGCCGAGGCCCTTCCCGCGTCGGCTTCACTTTCACCCGTGCCGAACAAGGTGTTGATCAGGCGGCGCAGGAAACCAGTGCCGGGCTTGGGGTGGGCGGCCGTCGGGCTGGCAGGCGCAGGGGCGGGCGGCGCCACGGACTTGACGGCGGGCTGTTCCGCCATGGCAGCGGCTTTGCGGGCCTCGGCCGGGCTCTCCAGGGGCTCATCCGGCTGACCGATGAGCTGATAGCTGGACTTCTCGTCCGCTTCCTCCATGTCATCGATACGGACGCGCTGGACCTCGAATTTCGGCGTTTCCAGGTGCGGACTGGGCACCAGGACCAGCCGCACGCCATGGCGGGCCTCGATCTCGGCCAGGGCATTGCGCTTTTCGTTCAGCAGGAAGGCGGCGACATTCACCGGCGTGCGCGCGACCACCTTGCCGGTCTTCTCCTTCATGGATTCCTCTTCGAGGATGCGCAGGATGGAGAGGGCAAGGGATTCGACGCCGCGGATGGTGCCCTGGCCGTTACAACGCGGGCAGACCACCTGGCTGGACTCACCGAGGGAGGGGCGCAGGCGCTGGCGCGACATTTCCAGCAGGCCGAAGCGGGAGATGCGGCCGATCTGCACGCGGGCGC
>JBFXES010000123.1:0-9190 GCA_050179875.1 Thiohalomonadaceae bacterium | reverse complement strand
TGTACTTCCAGGCATTGCCGAGCAGATTGTGCAGCAGGCAGCGCAGCAGCTTGGGATCACCGAAGGCCCGCAGCCGCTCGCCAGTTCCGCCTGGACCTGGCGCTCCGGTTGCGCAAGCCGCAGTTCCTCGATGATGGCCGCCGCGAGTTCGGACAAGTCGACCCATTCACGCTTGAGCGGCGCCTGCGACACCTTCGACAGCTGCAGCAGGTCCTCGATGAGCTCGGACATCTGATTGCTGTTGACCTGGATGCGGTGCAGGAAGAAGCGCGCGTCGTCGTCCAGCTTGTCCTGATACTCGTCGGCAAGCGTGGTGACGAAACCATGGATGGCGCGCAAGGGTGCGCGCAGGTCGTGCGACACCGAGTAACTGAAGGATTCGAGCTCACGATTGACCGCTTCCAGTTCCAGCGTGCGGTCGCGCACCATGTCCTCCAGATGCTCGCGATAGTTGCGCAGTTCGATTTCGTTGAGCTTGCTGCGCGTGATGTCGGTGATGGTGCCGACATAGCCGAGCACCCTGCCGGCGCTGTCACGCTCCGACACCGCCTGGCCCAGCACCCAGATCACCTGGCCGTCGTTGCGACGCAGACGGTATTCGCAGCGGAAACACGTGTCGTCGTCGATCAGGCGCTTCCATTCACAGTGTACGCGCTCGCGGTCTTCGTCCACCATGTGCGCCCACCAGCCCTGGCCCAGGGTCTCGACGGGCGGATACCCGGTGATCTCCTGGTAGCGCTCGTTGACGTACACGCACAGGCTCTGCACGTCGTTCAGGAAGATACCCACGGGCGCGGCCTTGGCCAAGGTCTGGAAGTGGTGCTCACGCTGGCGCAGCGCGCGCTCCGCGGCCTTGCGTTGCGTGATGTCGCGATAGACCACGTACACCGCGGGCTCACCGTCGTAGGTGACGGGAATGGCCGCGCCTTCCATGTCCATATACGAACCATCGCGCTTCAGGAGCTTGCGCTCGGCGACGGTGCCGGGCTGGCCCGATTCCAGGGCGCGGCGCACCCGCGAGGCCTCCGTCCCGCGGTGCTTGGGCAGCACCAGTTCGAGGAAGGGCTGATCCACGAATTCACTGGGGCGGCCGCCCAGCATGCGCGCGCCGCGCGCATTGATCTCGGCAATGGTGAGCGCCTCGCCGCGCACGATGATGACGAGGTCGAACGACATGGCGACCACCCTGCGCGCACGCTCCTCGGCCTCGGCGAGCTGGTTGTTCAGTTCCTTGAAGGGCGTGATGTCCGTGACGGTGCCGATATATCCCAGCAATTCGCCCTGGTCGCCGCGCTGCGCCGCGGCCTGGTGCAGCACCCAGACGAGCTTGCCGTCTGGGCGGCGCACACGCCATTCCGCCACGAAGGGTTGGTCGGTGGTGGAGGCGGCAACTGCCGCATCCACGCGCGGCAGGTCCTCCGGATGCACGTACTCCTGCCAGAAATGCCCGTGCAGGTCTTCGGAGCCCAGGATCTCGGCCGCCCTGCGGTTCGCGTACACCAGATAACCCTGGACATCCGACTGGTAGATACCGACGTTCACCACCTGCGCCAGGGTCTCGAAATAATGCTCGCGTGCCCGCTCGGCCGTCTGCGCCAGGCGATGCTCGCTCAGGTCGCGGATGACCGCCTGTACCGCGCGCGCGCCGTTCCAGTCCACGCGGATGGCCGCCGTGATCTCGACGTCGACCACCTTGCCGTCCAGGGAAAGGAAACGGACCTCCGCATGGGGACGCTGCTCGCCGTCGCGCAGCACGCTCTCCAGGCAGGCAACACAGAAATCCATGAACTCGGGGTGGACGAATTCCTTCCCATTGCGTCCGATGAGCGGGTCCGGGTCCTGGGCGCCCAGCATCTGTGCGCCGGCACCGTTGATGTCCAGGATGGTGCCGTCGGCACCCAGCACCAGCACCATGTCGAAGGTGAGTTCGATGAGCCGCCGGTAGTCCTCCCGCGCCAGGGCGAGTTGTCGCCGCGCCTCGGCGAGGCGGGACACGTCCATGCCTGTGGCGATCACGTAGCGCACCTGCCCGTGCTCGTCCAGAACGGCGGTGTTGGACCAGGTGGTCGGGATACGCGCGCCGTCGCGGCCAAGCCAGTGCATGCTGGCGAGCGAGGCCACCTTGCCGCTCGCCAGCTGCCGGAAGGCATCCAGCGTGTATTCGCGCTCGTCCGCGGGGAGCATGGTCCAGAAAGGCTTGCCCTCCACCTCTTCCCGGCGCAGGCCGGTGAGTTCCTCGGCCGCGCGGTTGAAGCGCACCACCCTGCCCTCGCGGTCGACCACCACGATCAAGGCGCCGCCGCTTTCGAAGATCGCGCGGTTGAGCTGTTGCTCGCGGGCAAGTCCTTCCTCCATGCGGCGCTGCGCCGTCACGTCCTGGGCCGTGCCCACGGTCTGCACCGCCCTGCCGGCGGTATCGCGCGCAATACGCACGCTGGCCCGCACCACGCGCATCCCCTCCGGGGACTGGAGGCGATATTCCGTGGTGAAGTCACGGCAGCTCGGCGAGTCCAGCACCTGCTGGATCTCGCGCCGGACACGGTCCCGATCGTCCGGGTGGACCAGGTCGCAGACCTCTTCCAGCGCGAAGGGCGGCCTGTCCGGCCCGATGCCGAAGACCGCGCGCAGCTCGGGCGACCAGTAGGTCGTGTTAGAGGCGATGTCGCGCACCCAGTAGCCCTGGGACAGGCCGGCCATGGCCGCACCCGCGTCCTCCAGGGTGTGGGACAGCGCCCGGCGCGTGCTGATCTGACGGCCGATGGCGATGAAGGAATGCGCATCCAGGGGGGCGCCGTTCCATTCGAACCACTGGATTGCACCCGAACTGTCGATGCAGCGCAGTTCGACGATCAGGCCCGGCTCGCCCCTTGCCATGAGACCCAGGGCAGCGTCGATCAGAGGGAGGTCGTCGGGGAGGAAGTAGCGCTGTAGGTTGCTACCGATGAGCTCATCGGGCAGATAACCGAAATACCGAACCACCGCGGCGTTCACCCGACGGATGCGACCGTCGAAATCCACGATGGCCATGGCGTCAGGGGCGCGTTCGAACCACGCCGCCGCATCCACGGTCGGCGCGTAGGCCCTGGCTGAATCCATGGGAATCCCCTCCACGTTTCTTCTTTTCGGCCGTCGAGGGCCGTCACGCTTCCTGCGCAGCAGGCAAAGCTCTGGTTTCTATCCTGAGCGGGTTTGTCCGGATGTGACCGAGGTCTCATACGGAAGTGATAAAATCCGCGCCTGCAACCCACTGCAGTCCGGCAAACCTATGGCGCAATACATCTACACCATGAACCGTGTCGGCAAGGTCGTGCCGCCGAAACGGGAAATCCTCAAGAACATCTCCCTGTCGTTCTTCCCGGGCGCCAAGATCGGCGTGCTGGGCCTGAACGGCGCCGGCAAGTCCACGTTGCTGCGCATCATGGCGGGCGTGGACAAGGACATCGAGGGCGAGGCACGCCCGCAGCCCGGCATACGCATCGGCTACCTCCCCCAGGAACCCCAGCTCGATCCCGGCAAGGACGTGCGGGGCAACGTGGAAGAAGGCGTCGCCGAGATCAAGGCCCTGCTCGACAGGTTCAACGAGATTAGCATGAAGTTTGCCGAACCCGACGCGGATTTCGATGCCTTGCTCGCAGAACAGGGACGTTTGCAGGACGCCATCGACGCCGCCGGCGCCTGGGAACTGGAGCGGACCCTGGAGATCGCCGCGGATGCGCTGCGCCTGCCGCCGTGGGAGGCCGACGTCACCAAGCTTTCGGGCGGCGAGCGGCGCCGCGTGGCGCTGTGCAAGCTGCTGCTGTCCAAGCCCGACATGTTGTTGCTGGACGAGCCCACCAACCACCTGGATGCCGAGTCCGTGGCCTGGCTGGAGCGCTTCCTGCACGACTATCCGGGCACCGTCGTCGCGGTTACTCACGATCGTTACTTCCTCGATAACGTGGCGGGCTGGATCCTCGAACTGGATCGCGGCTACGGCATCCCCTGGGAGGGCAACTACTCCTCGTGGCTGGACCAGAAGGAGAAGCGCCTGGAGCAGGAACAGAAGGCGGAAGCCGCCCGCATCAAGGTGATGAAACAGGAACTCGAATGGGTGCGCCAGAACCCCAAGGGCCGACAGGCCAAGAGCAAGGCGCGCCTGGCCCGCTTCGAGGAACTGCAATCCAGCGAGTATCAGAAGCGCAATGAGACCAACGAGCTGTACATCCCGCCCGGGCCGCGCCTGGGCGATCTGGTCATCGAGGCGCAGGGCCTGAGCAAGGGCTTCGGCGATCGCCTGCTCATCGACAATCTCTCCTTCAACCTGCCCCGCGGCGGCATCGTCGGCATCATCGGCCCCAACGGCGCGGGCAAGACCACGCTGTTCCGCATGCTGGTGGGCGCGGAGAAACCGGACGCGGGCACGCTGCGTGTGGGCGAGACGGTGCAGCTTGCCTACGTGGACCAGTCGCGCCAGGACCTCGCCCCCAACAAGACCGTGTGGGAAGAGATCTCGGGCGGCAACGACATCATCCGCATCGGCAATTACGAGACCCCTTCGCGCGCCTACGTGGGCCGCTTCAATTTCAAGGGCAACGACCAGCAAAAGCGCGTGGGCGATCTCTCCGGCGGCGAGCGCAACCGCCTGCATCTTGCCAAGGTGCTGAAGGCGGGCGGCAACGTGCTGCTGCTGGACGAACCCACCAACGACCTCGACGTGGAAACCCTGCGCGCCCTGGAAGAGGCGCTGCTGGAATTCCCGGGCTGCGCGGTGGTCATTTCCCATGACCGCTGGTTCCTGGACCGCGTCGCCACCCACATCCTCGCCTTCGAGGGCGATTCCCAGGTGGTGTGGTTCGAGGGCAATTACCAGGAATACGAGGCCGACCGCAAACGCCGCCTGGGCGTGGACGCGGACACGCCCCATCGCATCAAGTACAAGCCCATTTCCCGGTGAAGCATGACGCGGAGGGCGCGGAGAACGCAGAGGGAGAGACAATTGCTCCTGGAGACGATCTTCTCCGCGCCCTCCGCGCCTCCGCGTCCTCTGCGTTTTGAGCACCCGATAGATGACTGAACTATCAAATTTCCTATCCCGGGCCAGCGTATTGCTCGATCGGCTGGAGGCGTTGCTGCCTGCCGCGCCGGCGGGCGAACCGGACTGGAGCGCGCCGGCGTTTCGCTGGCGGCGCGAGGGCGGACGCGGGTGGCTGCAGGCGGTACCCAGGCCGCACGGGATCCGGCTCGGCGATCTGCAGGGCATCGAACGCCAGAAGGACATCCTCACCCGCAACACGCGCCAGTTCGTGCGCGGGCTGCCCGCCAACAACGCCCTGCTCACCGGCGCACGCGGCACGGGCAAGTCGTCGCTCATCAAGGCCCTGCTCACGGAATTCCGCGACCAGGGTTTGCGCGTCATCGAGGTGGAGAAACACCATCTGGTCGATCTCCCCGACATCGTGCCCCTGCTGGAAACGCGCCCCGAGCGTTTCCTGATCTTCTGCGACGATCTTTCCTTCGAGGCCGACGAGCCCGCCTACAAGGCGCTCAAGGTGGTGCTGGACGGTTCGGTCACGGCGGCACCCGAGAACGTGCTCATCTACGCCACGTCCAACCGCCGCCACCTCATGCCCGAGTACATGGAGGAAAACCGCCAGGCGCGCGTGGTCGAAGGCGAACTGCATCCCGGCGAGGCCATCGAGGAGAAGGTTTCCCTGTCCGATCGCTTCGGCCTGTGGCTTTCCTTCCACTCCTTCGATCAGGAGGCCTACCTCGCCATCGTGCGCCACTGGCTCACCCACTTCGGCGTGACGGACACGGACGACGAGGCCCTGCGCCTCGAAGCCCTGCGCTGGGCCCAGACCCGCGGCACCCGCAGCGGCCGCACCGCCTGGCAATTCGCGCGCGACTTCGCGGGGAGGAAGGGCGAAGAAAAAACTTGAACCACGGGGGACACGGGGGACACGGGGAACACGGGGGAAGAAGATTCGTTGAGGAAGGTTAGCTTTGTGGGAGCGAGCTTCTGCTCGCGATTCCGCCGGGCGTCGCGAGCAGAAGCTCGCTCCCACAAGATCCCCCAGGGGCCCTGTCTTTCCCCGTGTTCCCCGTGTTCCCCGTGTCCCCCGTGGTTGATGCTTTCCTCCAGCGGATTGACCGCCGCCCGGCAAAAGGGCTAAAACGAGGCGCTCAATTGCTTACACGAGGTGCGCCGTGGCCGATACCAAGATTCTTCTCGACGAATCCGAGATTCCCACCCACTGGTACAACGTCGTCGCCGACATGCCGAACAAGCCGGCGCCGGTACTCGGCCCCGACGGCAAGCCCATCGGCCCGGATGCGCTGGCGGCGATCTTCCCCATGGCGCTCATCGAGCAGGAGGTGAGTGCGGAGCGCTGGATTCCCATCCCTGAACCGGTGCGCGAGATCTACCGCCTGTGGCGCCCGTCGCCGCTGTTCCGCGCCCATCGCCTGGAGCAGGCGCTCGGTACGCCGGCGCGCATCTACTACAAGTACGAGGGCGTTTCGCCCGCCGGCTCGCACAAGGTGAACACCTCGGTGCCGCAGGCCTGGTACAACCAGCAGGCGGGCATCAAGCGCCTCACCACGGAAACGGGCGCAGGCCAGTGGGGCTCGTCCATCGCCCTCGCCGGCCAGATGTTCGGCCTGGAGGTGCGCGTGTACATGGTCAAGGTCAGCTACGACCAGAAGCCCTTCCGCCGCTCCATGATGCAGACCTGGGGCGCCGAGGTGCTGGCCAGCCCCACCAACCTCACGGAATCGGGCCGCAAGATCCTGGCCCAGGATCCGAATTCGCCGGGCTCCCTCGGCATCGCCATCTCCGAGGCGGTGGAAGAGGCGGCCACGCGCAAGGACACCAACTACGCCCTGGGTTCGGTGCTCAACCACGTGCTGCTGCACCAGACCATCATCGGCCAGGAAGCGAAGAAGCAGTTCGCGAAGGTGGGCGACTATCCCGACATGGTGTTCGCACCCTGCGGCGGCGGCTCCAACTTCGGCGGCGTGGCCTTCCCCTTCTTCGCCGACAAGGCGGCGGGCAAGCACGTGCGCCTGGTGGCGGTGGAGCCCACCTCCTGCCCGACCCTCACGCGCGGCCACTACGCCTACGACTTCGGCGACAGCGTCGGCCTCACGCCGCTCATGAAGATGTACACCCTGGGTCACGATTTCGTGCCGCCGGGCATCCATGCCGGTGGATTGCGCTATCACGGCGACTCGGCGCTGGTGTCGCAGCTTTATCACGAGAAGCTCATCGAAGCCGTGGCGGTGCCCCAGCTCGCCACCTTCCGCGCCGGCATCACCTTCGCGCGCGCCGAAGGCATCATCCCCGCGCCCGAGTCCAACCACGCCATCGCCGCGTGCATCGACGAGGCCTTGCGCTGCAAGGAAACCGGCGAGGCCAAGACGCTGTTCTTCAACCTCTCGGGTCACGGCCATTTCGACATGGCCGCCTACGACCGCTACTTCGCGGGCCAGCTTGAGGATTACGAGTACCCCGCCGAGGCCATCGACGCCGCACTGCATCACCTGCCGAAGGTCGGCTGAGCCGGCGGCACGCCGGGGAGCGCTGCTCCCCGGCGGCTTTACGCGGTGTTGCGCCGGCCGCTAAGCTTTTGCCGAAAGAACATCAACAACAGGGACAGCCATGGCCCGCGACGCCCTTCCGGCACACCTGCTCTATACCCCTTGCGATCCACAGCAGTTCGGCTTTGAAACCACCGCCGAGCTGGAGGAGCTCACCCAGATCATCGGGCAGACCCGCGCGCAACAGGCGGTGAATTTCGGCGTCGATATCCAGCGCGAAGGCTACAACCTGTTCGCCATGGGCCCGTCCGGCACGGGCAAGCACGCCATGGTGCGCGACGCCCTGGCCGTCCGTTCCGCCTCGCGCCCGACGCCGCCCGACTGGGTCTACGTCAACAATTTCGAGCAGAGCCATCGCCCCTACGCGCTACGTTTGCCGCCCGGCCGCGGCAACGAGCTCGCCCGTGACATGGCGCACCTCATCGAAGACCTGTCCACGGCCATTCCGGCCGCCTTCGAAAGCGACGAATACCGCGCCAGCGCGCAGGCCATCGACGAGGAATACCGCGAACGCCAGAGCAAGGCGTTCGACCAGCTGGCGGCCGATGCCGCCGCACGCAACGTAAAGCTGTTCCGCACGCCCTCGGGCTTCGCCTTCGCACCCATGGACGACGGCAAGGTGCTGGGACCCGAGGAATTCGAGCGCCTGCCCAAGCCCGAGCAGGAGCGCATCGAGCAGGTGGTGGCGGAATTGCAGGCGCAACTGCAGGCCATCATCCAGCAGATCCCCCAGTGGCGGAAGGACAGCCGCGAGAAACTGAAGAACCTCAACCACGACGTCACCATGGCCGCGGTGGGCCATTTCATCGATGACCTGAAGCAGTCCTACAAGGACCTGCCCGAGGTGACCAAATACCTCGACGCCGTGGCCGCGGACGTGGTGGAGCACGTGGACGACTTCCGCCGCGAGGACGGCGCCGAGAATCCCCTCGGCGGTCCCGCGCCCAAGCCCACGGAACTGCACCGCTACAAGGTCAACGTACTGGTGGACAACAGCAACACCAAGGGCGCGCCCGTGGTGTACCTGGATCATCCCACCTATCAGGACCTGGTAGGCCGCGCCGAACACCTCGCCCAGTTCGGCACCCTGGTGACCGATTTCACGCTGCTCAAGCCCGGCGCCCTGCACCGCGCCAACGGCGGCTATCTCATGATCGACGCGCACAAGCTGCTGCTCCACCCCTTCGCCTGGGAAGGGCTCAAGCGCGCGCTTTATGCCAACAAGGTCACCATCGAATCGCTCGAAAAGATGCTGTCGCTGGTGAGCACGGTATCGCTGGAGCCCGCGCCCATCCCCCTGGACATCAAGGTGGTGCTGCTGGGCGATCGCTTCCTCTACTACCTGCTCTACGAATACGACCCGGATTTCGGCGAGCTCTTCAAGGTGCAGGCGGATTTCGAGAACCGCATCGACCGCACACCCGAGAACAGCGAGCTTTACGCGCGGCTCATCGCCACGCTGGCGAAAAAGGAGCAACTGCGCGCCTTCGATCGCTACGCGGTGGCGCGCGTCATCGAAGATGGTTCGCGCCTCGTCGAGGACGCGGAGAAGCTGTCGACGCACATGCGGTCCATCGCCGATCTGCTGCGTGAGGCGGACTACTGGGCGTGC
>JBFXES010000122.1:0-9216 GCA_050179875.1 Thiohalomonadaceae bacterium | reverse complement strand
CCGTACTGCCCGTCCGAAAAGAGCTTCTGGTAGAGCTTGCCATCCTTCACCACCCGCACCCAATAGCCGCGCACCTTCTCGTGGTCCATGCGCGTGATGTTGCGATTCCTCGGATTGCGTCTGCTCAGTCTCATGGCGTTAGTGTCGCTCTGTTGACGCTAGGTTGGATTGAGTTATAGGAAGAAACTTCCTCCTTTGCAAAGTTCGACCGGATCACAACCCGGCAGTTCCTAACAAGTAACAATACGTATAAGAAAAACGCAGTTATGTGACCTGTGGCGTGAATAAGAACGGTCGCGCCAAACGTGGAATCCTCGCCTTTTCACGCGGATATCCCTGATGCCGTGACAAACAATTAACCACGGGATTTATCCCGTGATGCAATGCATCCGTAACATCACCCCCGCGCAGTGGACGGCGCATCGGCGCACGGTCATTTTGCACATGGATCGCAAGGGCGCCTGGCGGCGCCCTTGCGATCCATGGCGTGTCACTCCACGGTCACGGATTTCGCGAGATTGCGCGGCTGATCCACATCGGCGCCTTTCACGACCGCCGTGTGGTACGCGAGCAATTGCAGGGGCAAGGTGAATACCAGCGGGGCCACGTATTCGTCCACGTTCCCGAGCCGCACCACCTGACTGTCCCCGGCCAGTCCCTCCGCCGCGCGATCGTCCGCGAACACGATGGTGCGCCCGCCGCGCGCCTGCACCTCCTTCAGGTTTGAGAGCGTCTTCGCGCGCAGGTGATCGCCGGGAAGGTTCACGATCACCGGCATCTCGCTGTCCACCAGGGCCAACGGCCCGTGCTTCAACTCGCCTGCCGGATAGGCCTCGGCGTGGATATACGAGATCTCCTTCAGCTTGAGCGCGCCCTCCATGGCAACCGGGTACTGGATGCCGCGGCCGAGGAACAGGGCGTGATTGTGGTGAGACAATCCGGAGGCGAGCGCCTCCAGGCCGAGATCGCAGTGCAGCAGCGCGTGCAGGCGTTCGGGTAACTGCAACAACGCGTTGATCCAGCGCTGCTCGGTTTCGTCGGCCGTGCCGTTTCGGCGCGACAGCGCCAGGGTCAATACCGCCAGTGCGATGAGCTGGCCGGTGAAGGCCTTGGTGGATGCCACGCCGATCTCCGGGCCGGCTCGCGTGAGCATGGCGAGTTCCGATTCACGCACCAGAGAGCTGTTAGGCACGTTGCAGACCGCCAGGCTGGCGAGATATTCCCTGCCTGCTGCTTCGCGCAGCGCCGCCAGCGTGTCCGCGGTCTCGCCCGACTGGGAAATGGTCAGGAGCAGCGTTCCCGGTGGTGTGACGTGGCGGCGATAACGGAATTCACTGGCCACCTCCACCTGGCAGGGCACGCCGCGCTCCTCCAGCCAGTAACGCGCAATCAATCCCGCGTGATAACTGGTGCCGCAGGCAACGATATGGACGCCGCGCACCTGCCCGAACAGGCTGCGCGCCTGGGGCGCAAGGCGATCCATGTCGAGCGCGCCGCTATCCAGCCAGGACTCCAGCGTGCGCGCCACCACGGCGGGTTGCTCGTGGATCTCCTTGAGCATGTAGTGGCGGAATCCCGCCTTGTCCGCCATCACGGTGCTGGACTGCACCTCGCTCGCCGTGCGCTCCACCCGGCGGCCTTCGGCGTCGTGGATGCGGAAGCCGTCGAAGCCCAGTTCCACTACGTCGCCTTCTTCCAGGTAGATGAAGTTGTGCGCGACCGGCAGCAAGGCGTAGGTGTCCGAGGCAACGTAGCATCCCGATGCGCCTACCCCGATCACGAGCGGACTGCCCTGGCGCGCAGCCACCAGTCGTCCCGGCGCGGCGCTGGAGATCACCGCGAAGGTGAAGGCGCCCTCGAGACGGCGCACGGCGGCCGTGACCGCGGCGTGCAGGCTGCCGGTGCGCTGCAGGTGGAATTCCACCAGGTGAGCGATGACCTCGGTGTCGGTCTCGCTGGAGAAGCGGTAGCCTTCGGCCATCAGCTCGGCCCGCAGCGATTCATGGTTCTCGACGATGCCGTTGTGCACCACCGCCACGCTGTCGCGGCTCACGTGCGGATGGGCATTATCGGCGTGCGGCCTGCCGTGGGTTGCCCAGCGCGTGTGGGCGATGCCCACCTGGCCATGCAGTGGCTCCTGGTGCAGCAACTCCGCCAGCGCCGAGACCTTCCCCACGGTGCGCCGACGCGCCAGGGAACCCTGTGCATCGACCACCGCCAGGCCGGCCGAGTCATAGCCGCGGTATTCCAGCCTCCGCAATCCATCGATGAGTACGGGTGTGAGATCGGACGAGCTTACGCCGCCGATGATTCCGCACATGATGCACCTCCCTGTCAGAGCCGGCCCTGGGTGGCTTCGGCCGGAAGAATGCCCTTAACGTCGAAGATCACGTGGTTCGGCTTGCACAGCGCCGTGATGCCCTCGACACCCATGGCGACGAACTGGCGATGCGCGACGGCGACGACCACGGCATCGTACTCGCCGCGTGTCGGCAGCTTCACGGGCGTGATGCCGCACTCCGCCTCCGCATGTTCCACGTCTACCCACGGGTCATGCACGTCCACCTGCGCACCGTAGTTGCGCAGGGATTCGACGATGTCCACGCAACGGGTGTTGCGGAGGTCGGGGCAGTTCTCCTTGAAGGTGAGTCCGAGCACGAGCACCCGTGCACCTACGCCGGGGATCCCGTGCTTCGCCATGAGCTGGACGACGCGTTCCGCGACGTGCCTTCCCATGTTCTCGTTGATGAGCCGGCTGGCCGGAATCAGCGTGGGCTGATAGCCGGTCTCCTGCGCCTTGTGCGTGAGATAGTACGGATCGACACCGATGCAGTGCCCGCCCACGAGCCCGGGGCGGAAGGGGAGGAAATTCCATTTCGTCCCGGCGGCCCGCAATACCGCGAGCGTGTCGATGCCCAGCCTGCCGAAGATGTGCGACAGCTCGTTCATCAGCGCGATGTTCACGTCGCGCTGGGTGTTTTCGATCACCTTGGCGGCCTCGGCGACGCGGATGCTTTCGGCCTTGTAGGTGCCGGCACGGATGATGCGCGAATAGAGCGCATCGACGAAGTCGGCCGTCTCCGGGGTGGAGCCCGAGGTGATCTTGCGGATGGTGGTGAGGGTGTGCTCCTTGTCGCCGGGATTGATGCGCTCGGGGCTGTAGCCGACGAAGAAGTCCCGGTTGAATTCCAGCCCGGAAACGGCGGCGAGTATGGGAACACACACCTCTTCGGTGGCGCCGGGATAGACGGTGGATTCGTACACCACCACGTCGCCTTCCTTCAGCACTTTGCCGACGGTGCGGCTGGCCGTTTCGAGCGGCCGCAGGTCAGGCCACTTGTGCTTGTTCACGGGCGTAGGCACGCCCACGACGTAGACGTTGCAGTCGGACAGATCGTCCACCGAATGGGAATAGCGGAGATAACGCGCCTGCGAGAGTCCGTCGGCGTCCACTTCGAGCGTGCTGTCATAACCGGCACGCAGCTCGGCAATGCGCTCTTCCCTGATATCGAATCCTACCGTCGGGAACTGACGGCCGAACTCCACCGCCAGGGGGAGGCCGACGTAACCGAGTCCGACGACACCAATGCGGGCAGTATCGACATTGAACATGGAGACTTTCCTTAGTCGCTTTGGATATGTGTGTAACCCGCGTCTTGCAGGTTGAGCGAAGTATAGGAGTTGTCGTCGCCGGCCCCCGGGGGCACCCGCAACGCAAGAAAATGATGAGCTCTACCTAAAGAATTCCTTGCGGTCGTCTTCGCACCGAGCTTCTATGCTCATGCCAACCCCCACAACCGAGAGCTTCCAGGTGCCTCCATGAGGGCACTCCGCGTGTTTGGTCATCGCGTGAGTATTCCACTGATTCTGCTGTCATTGCTGGAAGCGGCGGCCGTCGCGGTGGCGGTATACGTGGCCATCGCCTTCGACGCCTTCGGCAGCGTGGCAGAAGCGGCGCCGCTTTCCGTGCCGGCGTTCGCCGCCGTTTCGCTCATGGTGCTCATGTCGGCGCTCGGCCTCTACCAGCTCAGGCTACGCACGACCTTTACCGGGATCGTCGTGCGCACGGCCATTGCATTTGCCGCCGCCCTCCCATTGATTGCGATCCTCTACCTGGTGATCCCGAGCGAACCGCCCAGCATGCAGGCCGTGGCCGCATCGGCCGTATCGGCGTTCATTGTCGTGTCAGGGTTGCACGTCGTGTTCTTCACTGCGGCCGACGCGGGATTGATGAAGCGAAAAATCATCGTGTTGGGTGGCGGTCAGGGCGCGCAGGCTCTGGCGTCGTTGCGCCGCCGCGCCGACAAGCGCGGCTTCGAAGTGGTCGGGCATGTACCGCTGGGCGGGGACACGGGGCCCGGGCCCGCACTGGACGCTGAACGCGGGCTCGCGGAGATCGCACGGCAGGCCGGCGCGGAAGAGATTGTCGTATCGCTGGGCGATCGCAGGGAGCGACTCCCGCTGGATGCCCTGATGGACTGTCGCTACGAGGGGTTTCGCGTCATCGAAATGATCGACTTCATCGAACGCGAGGCCGGCAAGGTCCGGATCGACCTGCTGCGTCCGGGCTGGATGCTGTTCAACGCCTCGGACACGGGGCGAATTGGGGACCTGGCAAAACGCGCGTTCGACGTGACGGCCGCGCTGGTGCTCCTGATGGTCGGTGCGCCTTTCATGCTGGCGACGACGATCGCGATAAAACTCGAGGACGGCTGGCGGGCGCCGGTGCTCTACCGGCAACACCGGGTCGGCAAGGGCGGCGCCGTGTTCGAACTGGTGAAGTTCCGCAGCATGCGGGTGGACGCGGAGGCCGACGGCAAGCCGCGGTTCGCGGTGGCGGACGACGCGCGCGTGACGCGCGTCGGACGGATCATACGCAAGGCGCGCGTTGACGAGTTGCCGCAGTTGTTGAACGTGCTGCGTGGCGAGATGAGCCTTGTCGGGCCACGACCCGAGCGTCCGCAGTTCGTGGCAAAGCTGGAACGCGAGATTCCTTTCTATCGGGAACGCCATCGCGTCAAGCCCGGCATCACCGGCTGGGCGCAGTTGCTGTATCCCTACGGGGCATCGCGCGAAGACATGATCGAGAAGCTCCAATACGATCTTTATTACCTGAAAAATCGCAGCCTGTTGCTTGACCTTATCATCCTGCTGCAGACGGTCGAGGTCGTCCTGTTCGGCAAGGGCGCGCGGTAGGTCACGTTACGAGGTTACTCGGGACGGTCCGCGTTTGTCACGTAGGCGCTGGGCGCCAACGCGACATGGCCAGAGTCACGCTCAAGAGGGGCGTCGTGTTGTTCATGACATGCGTACTGGTTATCGTGGCAGTGCTTGACAGCGAAGGGTGCTGAACTAGAGTTCGAACAGCATTTTTCAGTGTTTTCGGCGTGCTGATACAACAAGGAGCGATTGCGATGGATGCACGCAGACTGGCCACCGTGGCGGTGATCGTTGCCGCCATCACCGCTTGCGCGTCCGGAGGAGACCGCCGATCCCGAGAAGCGGTCACCGATGCAACGGATCTCAACGTTCAGGAATATCGTATCGGTGTCGACGATCTCGTTGCGGTGAACGTCTGGCGCGACGACGAGCTTTCCGTCACCATGCCGGTGCGGCCGGACGGCAAGATCACCGTTCCCCTGATTGGCGACGTGCAGGCGGGTGGACGCACGCCGCAGGAGGTGGCGAAGGAGATCCGCACCCGCCTCTCGGCTTACATCCGCAACCCGGATGTGACGGTCATTATCACCGAACTGCGCTCCCATCAGTTCCTCTCGCGCATCCGAGTCACGGGGGCCGTCGAGGAGCCCATGTCCATGCCTTATCGTCAGGGCATGACGGCGCTGGACGCCGTGCTGGAGGCGGGCGGGGTGAACGCCTTCGCCGCACCGGACAGGACCAAGGTATTCCGGCGCACGCCCAATGGCGAGACCAAGGTGTTCAACGTCTATTTGGGCCGAATTCTCACCCAGGGAGACCTTGGCACCAACCTGGATCTGCAACCGGGCGACGTAATCACCATTCCCGAGCGTCTGTTCTGACGGAGGCTCCATGCCGGCGAACCTGACCGAGAGTCTGCGCCTTCTGCTGCTCGAGGCGTACCGCCACCGCTACTTCATGGTCGGCGCGTTCATGGCCGTAGCAGTCATTACCACCCTGGTGGGTGTAGCCTGGCCCCGTACGTACAGCTCGTACAGCACGGTGTACGTGGAGGACCGGAGCGTCATCGGACCGCTGATGCAAGGTGCAGCCGTACAATCACCGCTGGCGGATCGCGCCATGATTGCCCGTGAAGTCATCTATGGACGCAAGCTGCTCAACCAGATCGTGCACACCGCCGGTTTCCTGCCGCCCGACGCGCCTTCCAATCCGCTGCTCATCGACGGGATCATCGAAGGCATCAAGCAGCGCACCCTGGTCACGAATGTGGGCGAAAACCTGGTGCGCATCGAATATACGGACACCGAGGCCGAGCGCGCACAGTTCGTGGCGCAGAAAATGGCGGAACTGTTCATCACCGAGTCGCTGGCCGCCAAGTCGAGGGAGAGCGAGACCGCGTACTCCTTCATTGATCAGCAGGTGAAGGAATACCACGGCAGGCTCAAGGCGCTGGACCAGAATCTCAAGGAATTCCGCAATGCCAATGCGGATGCGCGCGCCGGCGCCGACGTGGACTCGGCCCACCGCCTGACGGAGTTGCGTGACAGGTTGTCACAACTGGATCAGGAATTGCGCGAGGCCGAGATCCGCCGCGCGTCCCTGGAGAGCCAGCTCAGTGGCGAGGAGCAGTCAGCCAATGTGTCCTCGCGCGCGGAGCACTACCGCGCCCGCATCGCCGAACTGCAGTCGCAACTGGACACGATGCTGCTCACCTATCACGAGAACTACCCCGACGTGGTGCGCATCAAGGACCAGATCGCCGAACTCGAACAGGTGGCCGCCGGCGTGGAGAAGGGCCGTGCCGCGCCGGCAAGCGCCGGCGTCCTGCTTTCTAACCCGCTGTACCAGGAGTTGCGCGGCGCGCTGTACGAGGCGCGGACCACGGTGCGCACCATCAACTCGCGCATCCAGGAGACGCGGCGGCAGCTCGCCCAGGAGGAGGCGCGTAACCGCCGCATCCAGGAAGCGGCCGCGGAGCTGGCGGAGCGCACGCGAGATTACGAGGTCACCACCCAGATCTACCAGGATCTGCTCAGGCGTCGCGAGGCGGCCCGCGTGTCCATGAACCTGGACCGCACGCAGGAGGGTGTGACCATGCGCGTCGAGGAGCCGGCCTTCCTGCCCCATCAGGCCATGTCACCGCCGTTGGCATGGTTTGCCTCGGGCGGCATCCTGCTCGGAGTGCTGCTGCCGTTCGGGGTGCTGTTCGGTATCCAGCAGGCGGATCCGCGCATTCGTCATCCGTCGGTCATCAGCGACCGCCTGGGCCTCGCCACGCTCGGCGTGGTGAGACACCTGCACACGCCACGTGAAGCCTCCCTGGAGGCGCGTGGTGTCGCTACGCTCGGCTTCGCGACCATCGCCACTCTCGTGCTCATCGGCGTCATCAGCGTGATGAGCATCACCGGAGCCATCTGAAATGAGCAAAATCGAAGAGGCACTGAAGAAGGCGAAGGAAATGCAGGTGGCCGCCGGCACCCAGCCCAGCGCCACCGAAAGGCCCGCGGATACCACCTCGGCCGACGAGATCGCGCGCATGCATGAGCCGCTGCGCCGCAGCGAGACGGAGCTCGCCACGCGGCGCATCATTTATCCGTCCATGCGCGACACGGCAATACGCGATGCCTTCCGCAATCTCCGCACCTCCATCGTGCAGAAGGCGGGTTCAGGCAACGCCATCGTGCTGGTGACCTCCACCGCTGAACACGGCGGCGGCAGCTTCGTGGCGCGCAACCTGGCCGCTGCCATCGCCTTCGATGAAAACCGCACGGCCCTGCTGGTCGACTGCAACCTGCGCGCGCCGGCCCACGAGGAATTGGTGGTGAACGAGAACCCGCTGGGGCTCACGGACTTCTTGCGGGACCAGGACGTGGCCGTGGCAGAGATCATCCATCCCAGCGGCATACCGCGCCTGCGCATCGTACCCATCGGGCGCAACAAGGACCCGGGGTCCGAATATTTCGCGCTGCTCAAGATGCAACGCCTGTTCCGTGAGCTAAAGCAGCGTTACCGGGAACGCTTTGTGGTGGTTGACGCGCCCGCAGTAGCGGTGTCGGCGGATGTGCGCATGCTCGCAGAACTGTGCGACTACGCCATCCTGGTGGTGCCCTACGGCGGAAGCACGGACAGCCAGATCGACGCGGCGGTCGCCGCCATCGGTGAACAGCGTCTGCTTGGGACCATCATCAACGACGAGCCCAGCAGTGCGGTGCTCGGCCGCTGGATCTGACCGTGGCGTGTGGTCGCGTACAACGTCGAGTCGCGCTCGTCGTGTCGGGCGTATTCGGCTTTGCCATGCCGGCGTTGGCGCTGGATGTGTCTACCGCGTATTCCGTCGGTGCGCAGTACAGCGACAACATCGGACTGGTGCCGCAGAACGAGGAAGAGGCGTGGGTCGGGCTGGCCTCGGCGCGTATAGGCCTGCGGGAGCGGGCCGCCAACGTGGATCTGGATGCACTTGGCCTGTTCGAATACCGGGACTACCAGACGGACCTGTTCGATGACGAGCTCGTGGTATCCCTCGATGCCCGTGCCGTGTGGACGCTGGATCCCGGTCGGCGCTACTGGCATTTCGAAGACTATTACCGTCAGGCCGACAGCGATCCCCTGGAGCCGCCCACGCCGGAGAACCGTGAAGATACCAACGTACTTTCCACCGGGCCGGAGTTTCACTGGCGCCTCTCGCCCTACCGCACCGCCATCGCCGGTGCGCGTTACGGCTACTTCTGGTTCGAGGAAGGCGATGTGGACAGCCAGCGCCTGTCCGCCTACGCGAGGCTGGTGCACGACTGGCGTCCGCGCACACGGCTGTCGGTGAACGGCGAAGTGACGCACGTGGGATATATAGAGGAACGCCATCCGGACTATAACCGCGCGGATGTGTTCGGACGCATGGAGCACACCCTGGCACGGGGCATGTTGCAGGTAGATGCCGGCGGCACGCTCATCCGGCGCGAGGAGGGGGACGACCTGGATGGCTTCCTGGGCCGCATCGGCTGGAACCTGAACCTGAATTCATATTCCAGCGTGGAGGCGGCCGTGCTCTATGAGTATACC
>JBFXES010000121.1:0-9340 GCA_050179875.1 Thiohalomonadaceae bacterium | reverse complement strand
AGTAGATGTGCTCGTACATGTCGTCGCTGGCGATGAGCACATGGGGATGGCGGCGCAGCACCTCGCCCAGGGCGGCCCAGTCGGCCTTGGTGTAGACGCTGCCGGTGGGGTTGGAGGGGCTGTTCAGTTTGCTGATCCTTTGAGGACACGGGCAGTTTGCTCGGGCGGCCTGCCGGCTTTGGCCGGTCCGGAGGCATGGGCATGTGGCCATGGATTTGTGAATCAGGTTTGATTTCCACGGCCGTTGGTGATGCCTGCGTCCTTCCATTGACCCTAGACCCGCGGCAGGCGGTAGGATCCGCTCTGGGCCGCCGGGCTGTTAGTCCGTCTCAAAACCCCAAAGATATGCGGCCGACGCTCGTAACCCATCGTTCGGAGTTTCGACTATGGTCTCGCTGAGACACCGCCTCCTGGTTGCCGGCAGCCTGCTGCTGGCGGGCATTTCACTGGCCCATGCGGGGCCGACGGCGCCGTTCGAGTCGGCGGTGAAGGACGGTGAGGAATTCGGTGCGGATTTCTGCTGGCAGGCCGGTGGGGACACCTACGTCATGGATGCGGAAGGGAAGGGGAGCCGAGGGGGGGACGCGGCTTCGCAGCGCACGGCCATTGCGCTGCCCATGGAGGAAACCGAGCATCTGGAGCACATCTGGTACAAGACCGCAGGCGGCGATCTGCTGCTGCTGTTCGAGGCCAGCGATGGAAACATCGGGCGCGGCGCGTTGTGCCGCTATCAGATTTCGCCCTGGACCCAGCGCTGGTGCCAGTGGATTTCGGCCTTCAATGTGGTGGCTGCCCTGTCGGAGGACGGCGCCATCTACGTGGGGGGCATCGGCTTTCTCGGCAAGCTCGACGGCGCCTCGGGCAAGTTTCTTTGGCAGCAGCAGGACCTCTACAAGAAGGACCGCGCCTTCAACATCTTCGGCGTGCCCACCGAAACCGCCGACGCCGTGAGTTTCGAGGCGACCGCCGGCGTCGGCTTCGTTCCGGACAAGCGCATCACCCTCAATCGCAAGAGCGGGGAGGTGTTGGAGATTCAGGAGCTCGGCATTGGCGCCGTGGGTGATTCCACCGGTTTGCCACGCATTGTGGGTCAGTGTGCGCGCTGATGCTTGGAGGAGCAGGCAGCACGTTGGTGTGGCTTCAACGGGGAGCTCCGGCATTTGCTGGAGCCCACATGTGGGCGAATGCCCAAGCAGGCGACGGAGCGTCGAAGAATTCGCCTACGGTGTGGGCTCCTACAACTTGTGCCGGGGTGCGAAGCTACATGGCATGTTCCGCCGCCAGGGTGCGGGCGAGCGGCCGGTATTGCAACGCGTAGAACATCTCCAGGTAGCGGCGCAGCTCGGCGCGTTCGAGATTGGTCACGTATTTCCAGAAACCGTAAACCCGTGACAGGGTCATGAGGCGTTCGGCGTAGAGCGCCCAGGTGTAACGGCTCTGCACCCGCCGCACGGCCGCTTCGGAGACGCGCGTCCATGCCTGCGGATCGGCCTCGCACTGGGCGAAGAAGTCCGCGATGGCGGCGGCAGTCTTCATTCCGTCGTTGGGGTCCAGGTGAAAGCCCGAGCGGCCATGTTCGATGATCTCCAGCGGCCCGCCGTATTGGGTGGCGAAGGTGGGCAGGCCGGAGGTCATGGCCTCCACCACGGTGAGACCGAAGGCCTCGAACAGCGCGGGCTGCACGAATACGCCGCGGCAGTCTGCGACGAAACGGTACAGTTCGCCCACCAGCTTCTTGTCCAGTTGCAGGCCCAGCCAGCGCACCTGGCCGTCCAGGCCGTAACGGTCCATGAGGTCGTGCATGAGCGCGATCTGTTCCTGTTCCTCGCGATCCTGTGAACGGGTGGGGTCCACATGGCCGGCGACGATCAGTAAATCCGCCTTCTCGCGCAGCGCGGCGCATTCGCCGTACCACCGCACCAGGCCGGTGACGTTCTTGATGCGGTCGAGGCGCGCCATGGTGAACAGCAAAGGCCGTGTGCGCGCAGCCAGTTGGCCGCGGGCGGCCGGGCCGGGGAGGCCGTAGACCAGGGCCTCGATTTCGTCGCTCAGGCCCGCGCTGCGCCGCGCGGTCTCGCTGTAGGGGAAATAGATCTCCGGGTCGGCACCGGGCGACACGACGTTGAAGCGCGGGTCGAACACATCGACGCCATTCACCACGCGATAGAGGCCGGGCAAGGTGAAGGCGCCGTAGCTCTCGTACTGACCAACGGCGTGGCGGCTGCCGGCGATCTCCTGATAGGTGCTGGTAATGATGAAATCCGCCGCATTCATGCTGATGAGGTCGGCGGTGAACTGGCAGGAGAAGTGGTACTGCGGTTCGTTGTCGTGCCAGTAAAGGTCCGAATAGAGGTATTTGGTCTTCTCCAGGGCGTGGGCGATGTTGCACTGGGTGACGCGCAGGCGGCTCGCCATAAGGGTGGCGACCAGGTTGCCGTCGGAGTAGTTGCCGATGATGAGGTCGGGACGCGCGCCCAGTTCCGCCAGCACTTCCGTTTCCGCGTCCGCCGCGAACCGTTCCAGCCAGGGCCACACCTCGAAGCGGGAGATCCAGTGCGGCAGCACTTCACCGGTTTCGGTGCGGAACGGCACGCGCAGGATGCGCGCATGGCGCGTGCCGGCGATGTGCTCGATGCGCTGGTCGCAGGTGGTGCCGTGCGCCTCGGGGATGAGCCGCGTGACCACGAGGATCTGGGGCTCGATGTCGATGCCCTGCTCGGCGAGGCGCATGCGCATCTCGCGCTCGAGGGCGCGCACCTGATCGAGGATGTACACCACCTGGCCGCCGGTGTCCGGCAGGCCGAGCACGTTGGACTGACCGAAGAAGCCGTGGGGCGAGAGGATCACCAGGTTGAAGATCATGGGGATGCGACCGAGGAAGCGCTCCACGGCTGCAGGTTCCGGCGCCTCGAGAATGTCCGAGAGCAGGTCAAGGGTGTCGCGCATGCGCGCCACACTGGCGCCCCAGCCGGGCTCGAAACCGAGGAAGCGCAGCGTCTTTTCTACGTCGTTCCAGGTGGCCTCGGCAGGTTGCGCCGCCAGGTATTCGTCGGCGCGGCGCAGTGCCTGGCGCAGGGAGGGCACGTCCGTGAGCTGGTCGTTGAGCATGAGCTGCCGGCCCTGGGCCTGATGCATGCGCAGGAAATCGAGCAGCAGTTGATCGCCCTTGCCCAGGGACTGGAACAGGGTGTTGGAAAGCCGGCGGTTCAGGAATTCCACGCCGCGGCCGATGGAGCGCGCCTCCTGCAGGCGCGGGAAATCGCGGTTGAACGGGGCCACGTCCACCTCGAGCACCCGGTCACTGCTGGCACCGGTGACCAGCCTTTCCTTGAAGGCGAGGAATTCGGAGACGGAAATCTCCTCGTGGCTCATGGTGTCCACGTGGAAGCGCAGATAATTCCAGCGCGCCGGCGACGGGCGTATCGCCATGACCACCCAGGGGGCGTCCAGTGCGGCTTCCTGGGCGGCGGCCATGAGTTGTGCCAGGGGGCCGTGTTCGAGGCCCGCTCCTTCGGGGGTGGCGCAGAGTTCATGCAGGCCGTCGAGCAGTTCGGGGCGCAGCAGGAAAGAGCGGCCGGTGCGCAGATAACGGCGCAATAACAGGTGAACTGCGTCGCGGTTGTCTCGCAATACGTCCGTCAGCGCTTCGATCATTCAGGATCCTTGTTGTTCGTTCTTATGCCGTTCATGTACGCGGGGTTTCATTCTCGCCACGACTTGCGGAATCCCGGAGCCGCCCGTAGGTCACGTTGCGAAGTACGTGACATCTTCGTGCCGCGCCGTCACGTAGGCGCGGCGCGCCAACGTGATCTACGAATCTTCGGGCCGCTCGTCCTCGGGCACCCGGATGGCGCCGAGGAAATCGTAGTGCTCGATGCCTTCCAGCACGCCCCAGGCGCAGTGGCCTTGGGCGAAGTAGATGCGCGGTCGGCCGCGCAGCCGTTCCAGTTCGCTGCTGTAGTTGCCCACAACCACGCCCAAGGTGTTGCCGCACAGCATTTCGCCGTCGTTGCCCGAGTCGCCGGCCACCAGGAAGCGCTCGGGCGGGAGGCCCCACTTGCCGCCCACGTAGCGCATGGCGAGGCCCTTGGAGGCGCGCAACGGCAACAGGTCCAGGTAGGCGCCATGGGAATAGATCACATTGGCGTGCAGGTCCAGCCGGCGCAGGTGACGCTGGATGTCACGCACCGACGGGGCGCGCGCGGGGTCGAGGAAATAGCTGAGCTTGTGGCGACGCTGCTCCTCGCGCGGCTGCAGGCGCAGGCCGGGCAGGCGGGCCATGGCCTCGCGCAGGGCGTCGGGCCGCCAGCGATAGTCGATGTGGCGCTGCCAGCCGCTGTCCTCCATGAGGCTGTTGCCGTAGTGGATCTCGGCCCCCACGCCGGTGATGAGCACGTCCGGCATGGGCACGCCCCACTCCTCGATGGCTTCCAGGGCGCTTTTCAGGCGGCGTCCCGTGGCCACGCCGAAGCCCACGCGGACATCCGCTGCGCGCAGGCGTTCCAGCAGGGCGGCGAGTCCTTCGCGCTCACCGATGAGTGTGTTGTCGATGTCGCACAGCACGAAGCGGTCCACCATGGGCATGCGGCTGCGGCTGGGGATCCACGGACCGGGCGGATTGGTGAACCACTGGATCTTTCCCTTGCCGGGGCGCTGGCTCACGACGCCCTCGCTCAGCGCCGAGGTTTCGGCGGCCTTCCGCTTCTCCAGCAGGCGCTGAACCATCTGCACGTACCGCTGCACGTGGCCGCTCCAGGAGTAGTGGGTGAGCGCGCCGCGCTGGCCGTAGCGCGACCAGCGCTGCCAGCGTTCGCGACTGGAAAGGGCGTCGAGCAGGGCGTGGGTCATGGCGCGGCGGTCGAGGGGATCCACCAGCAGCCCGTGACGGCAGTGGCGCAGGATCTCGCGCGGGCCGCCGTCGCAGGTGGCTACCACGGGCAGGCCGCTGGCGGCGGCCTCGATGAGAGTGAGGCCGAAGGGCTCCGTGAGCGCGGGGTTGACGAATACACCGCGGGTCTTTGCGGCCAGGCGGTAGAGGTCCGGTACGTCCTCCGGGCGGTGTTGCTTGGGATAGGCCACGTGCCCGTACAGGTCATAGCGGTCGATCATGCTGAGCACGCCGGTCAGCACTTCCCGCGGACCCCGCTCCAGTGCGGAGATGTCGTCGCGGTTGCCGGCCACCAGCACCAGATTCGCCCGCGCGCGCAGTTCGGGGCTTTCGCCGTAGGCGCTCAGCAGGGTGGCGATGTTCTTGCGCGGGTCGGCACGCGAAACCGCGAGGATCATCGGCTTGCGCGGCTCACGCAGGAAACGCTGCAGTTCGCCGTAGATGGGCGGATCGGGCTCGTGGCGCGCGGGTGGGCGAAAACGATCAATGTCGGTGCCGGGCGGAATCACCACCATGCGCTTGGGCTGGTAGTTGTCGTACAGGCTGTACTGCTCAGCCACTTCCTGGGAGGTCGACGCGACGACGCGCGCGGCGCTGTCGAGGGCCAGTTCCTCCGCCTCGATGCGCTGGCTCATGTTGTAGTGGCTTTCGATGGCCTGTTCCTTCTGGCCGTGATCGAGCAGGCGCCGGCGTTTGACGCGCCCCAGGGAATGGCCGGTATGGATGAGCGGCACGCCGAGCAAGGCCGAGAGCCGGGCGCCCACGTAACCGGCGTCGGCGTAATGGCTGTGCACCCAGTCGGGCACGCGGCCCACGCGCCGCACGTGCTGCAGCGCGGCGTCGGTGAAATTGTCCAGATAGGGCCACAGCACTTCCTTGCGCAGGTAACGGCGCGGGCCGCAGGCCAGGCGCACGATGCGCGCGCCGGGGCACAGGATCTCCTCGGGTTCCGCGTAGTCGGGCGACACCTTGGCGTCGATGACGCGGCGCGTGAGCAGGTCCACGCGCGCGATGGCGGGGTGTGCCGCCAGGGCACGGGCCAGTTCCACCACGTAACGGGTCTGGCCACCGGTGTCCGCGTCGCGACCGAGTTCCAGGTTGTGACCGCGAATGAGTCCGTGCACGCTGATGAGCACGACATACAGGCCGTCGCGGCTCATGCGGCCCACCTCGCCGACAGCTCCTGGTAAAACGCGCGATCGTCGGGGGTCGCGCCGGGCAGGCCGCAGATGCGCGTGGCCAGCTCGGCGGCGCGCGCCAGCGTGTCGGGGAGCGGCCAGTGGTGGGCAAGGCCGAGGATGCAGACTGCGACGAAAGCATCACCCGCGCCCACGGTGTCCACCAGCGGATCGGCAGGGAGCGCGGGCTGGAGGTAATGGTCGAAGGGCGTGAACACCTGTGAACCTTGCTCACCTTCGGTCACCAGCAGCAGGTCGAGGCTGTAGCGGGCGCGCAGGGCACGTGCCCGCGTGGATACGGTTTCGGCGCCCAGCGGCGTGTCGCCGGTGATCAAGTCCAGCTCCTCGCCGTTGAGCTTGATCCAGCGGGCGCCCTGCAACAGGCGGCGCACCATGCCCGGCTCCCACCAGGGGGAGCGCAGGTTGACGTCCACGAAGGCAGGCATACCGGTGGCGCGCAGGGCCTTGAGGGCATTGCGGCTGGCCTCGCTGCGCGCGGCCAGGCTGCCGTGGTAGAGGAGCAGGGGGACGCAGTCGGTCGTGCTGGAGAGGGCGGCGCTGGCGTCGATATGGTCGTAGGCCTGGTTGGGGAGGATGCGGTAGCTGGGCTGACCGCGGTCGAGGAACACGCGCACCGAGCCGGTGGGGTGTTCGGCATCGCGCTGCAAGCCACGGGTGTCCATGCCCCAGTCCTCCATGGCCGCCAGGACACGATCGCCGTTGGCGTCCCTGCCAACGCGGCTGATCAGCAGAGGTTCCAGCCCCAGACCTTGCAGGTGCCAGGCCACGTTGAACGGCGCACCACCGAGCACCGCCCGTCCGTCGGGTAGTTGATCGAACAGCACCTCGCCGAAAATCACCGGCCGGGCCGGCGTGATTTCAGTTTTCGCTTGCTGCACGCGTGACTCCTGTCGTTATCACCGCATCGGCGGCGCGCCGGCGTGCGTGAGGCCGGCACGGGTTTCCTGCCCCCGCCGTCCAGCAGGAGCCATGACAGTCGGGCAGGAATGCCCTCTCGCCTGTGCTTGATGCCGGCCTCAGGCGGCCGACTGCATGGCCGCGTATTCCTCCTCGAAGAAAAAGCGCGATTCGCCGAAGGCCGGGCGGAGCTGATCGAACCAGGTGGCCTCGGGATCGAAGCGCGCGAAGAACGGGCGCTGCACCCAGGCGGGATTGCGTCCCTGGATGAAGCGCAGCACGAACACCTTCTCGCCGTTCAGTTCCGTGACACCCTGGATTTCCACCTTGCCCGGGCCGGCGCTCATGGACGGGCCGCGGGCCGTGCGCGCCACGCCGGAGACCTGGCGTATGGCGTCGCGGTAGATCTCCACGGCGCGGGCAAGGGGCACCTCGAAGTAATGGCGCGCGCCCGTGTCGCGCTCCACGAACATGTAGTAGGGCACCATGCCGAGACGCACCTGTGTGCGCCACAGCTGCGCCCACACGTTGGCGCTGTCGTTGATGTGTGCGACCAGAGGCGACTGGGTGCGGATCACCACGCCGGTGTCCCGCAGCCGCCGCACGGCCTCGCGGGCGATGCGCGTGTCCAGTTCGCGCCAGTGGTTGTAATGGGCCATGACGGCCACGTGCTTGCCCGCGGCCACCAGGCGTTCGAACAGCCGCAACAGGTCATCGGCATCGGCGTCGTTCACGAAGCGGTGCGGCCAGAAGGACAGGGCCTTGGTGCCGATGCGCAGGTTCTGCACGTGCGCGAAGCGCGCATCCGTGAGCGGTTGCAGGTATTGCGCCAGGGAGCGGGTCTTCATCACCATGGGATCGCCGCCGGTGACGAGCAGATCGGTGACTTCCGGATGCCTAACCAGGTATTCGTGCAGCCGATCGGCCTCATGGGCGGCGAAGCGCAGGGCCTTGTCGCCGACGAACTGGGCCCAGCGGAAGCAGAAGGTGCAATAGGAATGGCAGGTCTGGCCCTGGGTGGGGAAGAACAGCACGGTCTCGCGATACTTGTGCTGCATACCCGGCAGGGCCTGATCGTCCAGGCGCGGCACGTTGAGGGATTGCTGGCCGGCCGGGTGCGGATTGAGTCCGGCGCGCAGGCCGTGGGCGAGGCTGGCGACGGCTTCAGCGTCGGCGCCGCTGCGCAGCAGATCGGCCATGCGGGCGAAATCCTCCGGCGCGAGCATGCCGCGCTGGGGGAAGGTGAGCTGGAAGATCGGATCGTCGGGGACGTTCGACCAGTCGATCAGTTCATCGATCACGTAGCGGTTCACGCGGAAGGGCAGCACCTGCGCCACCACGCGCATGTCAAAGCGCAGGTCCGCGGGCAGGGCGGCGAGTTGCGGGATCTGGTCGAGGGTGCGGGCGGTGAAGACCTGGAAGGCCGGCGCGTCGCCGCCCGCTTGCTTGTGAAAGGCCGTGTCCATCGGTGCCATGGCGTCTACTCCATGTCGCTGGCGGGGAGGGTGCCTGCGAGGTAGGCATCAAGGCTCACGGTGGGCACGTCACGGGCGTCCACGCGGCGCGAGAGCGTGCAGTCTTCGCAGGTGGGCGGGCGTGCATTGACGCCACCGGGGGTTCTGCCCACGGGCCGCGCACGCAGGGTGCGGCACGCATCGGTGAGCATGTAGGCCTTCTGCGGCTTGCAGAAAAACATCATCGGCGTTGGCATGGGGCCTCCTTCTCGTTGCAGGCCGCGCGACGGGCGGGCGTGCCCGCCGGAACCGTGTGCGGTTCGAGGCGGCGCGATCATGGGCGCCCGGACGCGTCGCGCGACGCGGGCCTGTGACGCCCGGTGCGGTGAACCCGGGAGCGAATGCGGCGAGTGCCGCGGGGGCGTCCCTAGGGCTCGGAAAGCGGGTGCAGGGCGGCGTTCTCGACCTTGACGCGCATGGCGGCGACCAGCAGCGCAAGGCCCGATTCCAGTTCCCTGACCGCCTGGTCGGGTAGCCGTTGCAGGGCATCGGTGAGCGCGCCCTGCGCCGGACGCGGCGCCATGGCGAGCAGATTGACCCCTTCGGGGGTCAGGAAGAGGCGCACGACGCGCTGGTCCGGCCCGCTGCGTTCACGGCGTACGAAGCCCTTCTTTTCCAGCTTGTCCAGCATGTTGCTGGCGGTGGACTGGTGGACCGAGAGCGCACGCGACAGGCGCGAGACCGGCAGACCGGGCTCGGCAAACAACTCCCACATGGCCCAGAGCTGCGCGGCGCTGACGCCGCACTGCTTCTCCACCCAGCGCGAATGTTCCTGGATGGAGCGGAAGACGACGCGCAGGTATTGCACGACGGAACGCAAGGCCTGCTCGCGGTCCTCCGGC
>JBFXES010000120.1:0-9428 GCA_050179875.1 Thiohalomonadaceae bacterium | reverse complement strand
CTGGGATGCGGTGGAATTGCCTTCCCAGTTCATGGAGAACTGGTGCTGGGAGCGCGAGGCCCTGGATCTCATCTCAGGCCATTACAAGACCGGCGAACCCATCCCGGACGATCTCTACCGCAAGATGATCGCCGCGAAAAACTTCCAGGCCGGCATGCAGATGGTGCGGCAGCTGGAGTTCGCCCTGTTCGACTTTCGCCTGCACGCCGAATACGACCCGGCCGAGGGCGCGCGCATCCAGCAGGTGCTGGACGAGGTGCGCGCGGAGGTGGCCGTGGTGCATCCGCCCGAGTACAACCGCTTCCAGCACGGCTTCTCGCACATCTTCGCGGGCGGCTACGCGGCCGGGTATTACAGCTACAAATGGGCCGAGGTCTTGTCCGCGGACGCCTTTTCCCGATTCGAGGAGGAGGGTATCTTCAACGGCGAGACCGGCGCGGCCTTCATGCAGACGGTGCTCGAACAGGGTGGCGCGCGCGACCCCATGGAGCTGTTCATGGAATTCCGCGGCAGGAAGCCCGAGATCGACGCCCTGCTGCGGCACAGCGGCATCACCTGAAAGGACCTATGACCCCCATCCGCCTCGCCCTGCTGTTCTGCCTCTGCACGCTCACGTCGGGCGTCGCGGCGGAGACGTTGTACGTCACCGACCGCGTGCTGGCCGAGGTGCATGCGACGCCGCAGGCCAGGGGCGAACCGCTGGCGGTCCTGCCCACCGGCGCCACGGTGGAGGTGCTGGAGACCCGCGGCGATCGGGTGCGCGTGCAGGCGCCGGGCGTGCCCGAGGGCTGGATGGATCGGCGCCTGCTCACCAAGCAGCCGCCCGCCATGGCGCTGGTGCTCAAGCTGCGCGAACAGCAGGCGCGCACCCAGGAGGAACTGGATCGGCTCAAGAGCGAAAGGCGCACAGTCTCGCTGTGGGCCATGGCGGCCGTGGGTGTGGCCTGTCTGCTCATCGGTTTCGTGATCGGCGTACTGTGGCTCGACCATCGCATCCGCGAGCGCCACGGCGGCTTCCGCATATGACCCGCGTCGGGCAGAGATGAGCGCAAAGCTGCAGAGACACGGAGGTCACGGAGAAAACCCGAGGAGTGCAATGCGCCCCTGCATTGAACGGTCTTCGCCGTTTTCATCGTCCCATCCATGAAGATCGCCACCTGGAACGTGAACTCCCTGCGCGTGCGCCTGCCCCAGGTGCTCGACTGGCTGGCCGAGGCGCGGCCGGACGTGCTGGCGGTGCAGGAAACCAAGGTCGCTGACGAGGAATTCCCGGTGATGGAACTGCAGGCCGCGGGTTACCACGCGGTCTACACGGGCGAGAAGGGCTACAACGGCGTGGCGCTCATCGCGCGCAAGCGAATCGAGGGACCGGTGCTCACCGCCCTGCCGGGCATCGCCGATCCGGCGCGGCGTTTCGTGGCGGCAGAGATCGGCGGCGTGCACGTGGTGAACGTGTACGTGCCCAACGGCAAGGCCGTGGGCAGCGAGGCCTATGACTACAAGCTCCAGTGGCTGGAGTGCCTGCGCAGTCATCTGGCCGGGATGCTGGCGCAGCAGCGGCACGTGGTCGTACTGGGCGACTTCAACGTCGCGCCCGAGGATCGCGATGTCTACGACCCGGTGCTGTGGGCCAACACCGTGCTGTTCTCCGGCCCCGAACGCGCCGCCTTCCACCGCCTGCTGGAACTCGGCCTGGTGGACGTGGTGCGTGAGCGCAACGGCGATGCGGTCATCTACACGTGGTGGGATTACCGCTTCTACGCCTTCCGCCGCAACCGCGGCCTGCGCATCGACCACATCCTCGCCAGCCCGGCCATGGCCCGGCGCTGCGTCTCTGCCGGGGTGGATACGCGCCCCCGCGGTCTTGAACGGCCCTCCGATCACGCACCGTTGTTCGCCGAGTTCACTGCGTCACGTTGAAGCCCGTCGCATCGCGGTATACTCGGGCCAAGCCCCGGCGGAGGGCGGCCATGACCCGCTCCTATCTCACCAAGCCTCTCACGCTGATCAGCACCTTTGCCGTGCTGGTGGCGTCGTTGCTGGTGGCGGATGGAGTGAGCGATCGGGTGGAAGTGCACGAGCGCGAGCTTGAGCAGAACATCCTGGCCGCACGCGCGGGTGAGATGGCCGCGCGCCTGGAAGCGGAGGTCCACCGCGCCCTGCAACTGGCACAAGGGATCGCCATGCAGGCGCTCGCCGAGCCCGGCGCCCAACTCGCCTTGCGCGCAGGCGACGTTCACCCGGCCAGCCCGCATGTGCGGGACGTGGTCCTCGTCACCCCCGGCTGGCCCCCGCGCGCCTTGCTGCGCCAGGACCCGACGGTGCTTGACGCCGACCGCGCACTCGCCGAGATCGCCGAGCGCGTGCGGGCCACCGGCCGCGCCGCCATGGCGGGCCCGTTCGACAGGGCGCATGACGGCCGGGTGCTGGTGGTCGTCCTACCCGCAGGTGCGGGCACGCTGCACGTCACGCTGGATCTGTCGTCACTGCTGCACGCCGCCGGCCTGTCCGACGACGTGCAGGACCACATCGCCGTGCGCGACGGCGCATCCCCTGCCGATGCCGTGCTGTTCGGCCAGCGCTCGCTGTTCGCGCACGCCCCGGTGCGAGTGCCCGTGACGCTGCCGGGCGATGAATGGGAGCTCGCGGCTGCGCCGCAACCGGACGGCATGGGCCATTCGCGGCTGCGTGTCGCCAGTGTCGCCACGGCCCTGATCGTCACCCTGCTCGCCTTCGTGCTGCTCGCCGAGCGCGAGCGGGAGAAACAGCTCGCGCTGCACGACCCCCTCACCAATCTTCCGAACCGCCTGTTCTTCGATCTGCGCCTGGAACATGCCATCAACCGCGCCGAACGCCATGGCCGCGCCTTCGCCCTGCTCTATCTCGATCTGGATGATTTCAAGCCCGTGAACGACGCCTACGGCCACAAGGCGGGTGACCGCGTGCTCATCGAAACGGGCCGGCGCATCCGCAAACACCTGCGCCGCGTGGACACGGTGGCGCGCATCGGCGGCGATGAGTTCATGGTCATCCTGGACGACACCTCCGGCCCTGCCGAGGCCGAGGTGGTGGCGCACAAGCTCATCGCGGCCCTGCGCGAGCCCATCGACGTCGGCAGCCACCACGTGCGCGTGGGCGTGAGCATCGGCGCGAGCTTCTACCCCACGAGCGGCGCCACCTCCGACCAACTCATCCGGCGTGCGGACCTGGCCATGTATCACGCCAAGTCCCAGGGCAAGAACCGCGTCTGCTTCGACGAAATGTGCCCGGCCTGAATCGCTGGACCGAACCGTCGCCTGCGTTCAATCCTTCACCGGCACGCGCTGTTCAGGCACGCCGTCGGTCACCGTGAGATTGCGCCCGCGCGTCTCCGTGATGCGCGTGCTCGCCGCGAAGGCCAGCAAGGCATAGGCGAGCATCAGCCCCAGACCGTAGCGGTAGTCCTCGAAGCCATACACGCGCACGCCCTCGTTCACGGTGCCGTCCCAACCCAGGTCCAGCGCGGAACCGAACAGCGGCTGCATGAGCGCTGCGCCGAGGAACAGGCCCGTGTTGACCACGCTGATGGCCATGCCCGACACCGCCGGCGGGCAGACCTCCTTGGCGCAGGGATAGGTGATGAGAAAACCGCCACCCGTGAATCCGAGCAGGACGAACAGCAGCTTCGCCGCCCAGCCCGGCTGCCACGGCAGGAACATGAGGCAGACGATGGCCAGTGCATACAGCAGCGCGCAGGCCATCAGCACCGGTTTGCGCCGGCCCAGGCGATCCGAAAGCGCGCCCATGGAAAGTGCGCTTACCGCCATGGCCAGGAGTGTAAGCGTGGCGTACTCCGCCGCCTCGGCGCGGGCGAGGCCGTGGCTGTCGCGCAGCAGGGGGATGATCCACAGGCCCACGAAGGCGAAGGCGCCGCCCGCCATGCCGAAATTCACGAAAAAGCCCGGCCACACCGCGCGCGTCGCGAGCACCGCCTTCAGCTCCAGCCACCAATGACGCTCACGCGCCGCATGCGCGGCCTTGCCCTCCATCTGCCGTAGCGAGGGAAAGCCCGCATCCTCCGGCCGGTTGCGCACGATGAGCAACGACAGGGCGCCAAACACCAGCGAGCCGATGCCGAGGCCCACGAACACCTCGCGCCAGCTCCACAGCGTGAGCGCGAAGGCCAGCGGCCCGGCCGCCAGCACCGAACCCATGTTGCCGAGGAACAGGGTGAGCCCGCTCACCCGGCCGTAGTTCCGCTCACTGAACCACACCGTATTGCTCTTCATGAGCCCGACGAAGATCACCGACACGCCCAGACCCACCAGGAAGCGGCCCACGGAGGCGAGCTCGAAACTCTCCGCCATGCCGAAGAGGATCGAGCCCACGCCCGCAACCACGTTGCCCAGCGCCGCCACGGCGCGGATCCCCACCGTGTCGGCCAGGACGCCGGCCGGCACCTGCATGGCCGTATAGATGTAGTAATACATGGCCGCGAGCGAGCCCAGCGCCGCGCCCGTGGTCTGGAACGAGGCCATCAACTCGCCCGAGACCACGCCCGGCGCCATGCGATGGAAGTACACGGACATGTAGGCCACCACCAGCACCGTAAACACGGACCAGCGGACGACTTCGAAACGGGTGGCGGAAAATGTGGGTGCGGCGGCGTAAGACATGGATCCCCCGAGAAATGGCTGGCGAATCTTACCACCGCGCCCTTGGGCAACCCTCTGGTATCCTTGCGCGAACGCGCTCCCGCCCTGATCGCCGACGCCAACTGGCATCGGTCGCTGTGCGGCCGGAAAAACGATCCGGGCATCCGCCTGCAGGAGCGGCCTCAGGCCGCGAAAACGGGTTTCAACCTGGCGCAAGGAAAATCGCGGCCTGAGGCCGCTCCTACCGGGAAATGGCGACCTTGAAGTACAAAGACCTCCGCGACTTCCTCGACAAGCTCGAAGCCATGGGCGAACTCAAGCGCATCCGCGCCGAAGTGGACCCGCACCTGGAGATGACCGAAATCTCCGACCGGGTGCTGCGCGCCGGTGGCCCCGCCTTGCTGTTCGAAAATCCCAAGGGCTTTGATGTACCCGTGCTCACCAACCTGTTCGGCACGCCGCAGCGCGTGGCCCTGGGCATGGGCGAAGACTCGGTGGACGCGCTGCGCGAGGTGGGCAAGACCCTCGCCTTCCTGAAAGAGCCGGAGCCGCCCAAGGGCATGAAGGACGCCTGGGAAAAACTGCCTGTGTTCAAGCAGGTGCTGAATATGGCGCCCAAGACCGTGAACGCCCCGCCCTGCCAGGAAGTGATCCTGGAAGGCGACGAGGTGGACCTGTCGAAGCTCCCCATCCAGACCTGCTGGCCCGGCGATGCCGGCCCGCTCATCACCTGGGGCCTCACCGTCACGCGCGGCCCGCACAAGGAACGCCAGAACCTGGGGATTTACCGCCAGCAGGTGATCGGCAGGAACAAGGTCATCATGCGCTGGCTATCGCACCGCGGCGGTGCGCTCGACTTCCGAGAATTCCAGCAACAACACCCGGGCAAGCCCTTCCCCGTGGCCGTCGCCATCGGCGCTGATCCCGCCACTATTCTCGGCGCCGTCACACCCGTGCCCGACACTCTGAGCGAATATGCCTTCGCGGGCCTTTTGCGCGGCAGCAAGACCGAAGTGACGAAGTGCATCGGCAACGACCTGCAGGTGCCAGCGAGCGCCGAATTCGTGTTCGAAGGCCACATCTACCCCGACGAGTTCGCCGACGAAGGGCCGTTCGGCGACCACACCGGCTACTACAACGAAGTGGATCGCTTCCCGGTGTTCACCATCGAGCGCATCACTCACCGCAAGCAGCCCATCTACCAAAGCACCTACACCGGCCGCCCGCCCGACGAACCCGCCGTGCTGGGCGTCGCGCTCAACGAAGTGTTCGTGCCCATCCTGCAGAAGCAGTTTCCGGAAATCGTCGACTTCTACCTGCCGCCCGAAGGCTGCTCTTACCGCATGGCAGTGGTGAGCATCAAGAAACAATACCCGGGCCACGCCAAGCGCGTGATGCTGGGCGTGTGGTCCTTCCTGCGCCAGTTCATGTACACCAAGTTCGTCATCGTGACCGACGACGACGTGAACGTGCGCGACTGGCAGGACGTCATCTGGGCTATCACCACGCGCATGGACCCTGCGCGCGACACCGTGCTGATCGAAAACACCCCCATCGACTACCTCGACTTCGCCTCGCCGGTTTCTGGCCTCGGTTCCAAGATGGGCCTGGACGCCACCAACAAATGGCCCGGCGAAACCCAGCGCGAATGGGGCACGGCGATTTGCATGGATGAAGCGGTGAAACGCCGCGTCGATGAGTTATGGGATCAGCTTGGTCTCTGACATCTTGGGAAACGGTAACCATAGTGCGGGCCGTACCCGCCTATTGACTCAAAGTCCATCCAGCGGACTCGTCACCGCCAAGCCGCCGCGATTGAGCACGTGCGTGTAAATCATGGTGGTCGAGACATCCGCATGTCCGAGCAACTCCTGAACCGTGCGGATGTCCTGCCCTCGCTCCAGCAGATGCGTCGCAAAGCTGTGGCGGAGCGTATGGCATGTAGCTTTCTTCGGGACCCTGGCCTTGCGCGCCGCATCGGTCACTGCGCGCTGTACGGCAGTTTCGTGCAGATGGTGACGGCGCACCCGGCCGCTGCGGGGATCGAGCGCGACCCGTCCGGCAGGGAAGACAAACTGCCAGCGCCACTCGCGCGCCGCGTTGGGATACTTGGCCGCCAGCGCATCGGGTAACACCACCTCGCCGAACCCGGCCGCAAGATCGCTTTGATGAAGTTCTCGCCGTTGCGACAGATGATCCCTCAGGTGAGCAACCAGCTTCGCGGGCAGCGGCACCACACGATCCTTGTCACCTTTGCCGCGCCGCACCACGATCTGTGAACGATCGAAATCGATGTCCTGCACCCGCAACCGCAGGCACTCCATCAACCGCATCCCTGTCCCGTACAGCAGCGACGCGATCAGCCAGTGCGTGCCCGTCAGTTGCTCGAGAAGACGCCTGACCTCGTCCGCTGAGAGCACCACCGGCAGGCGCTTGGGGCGGTGGGCGCGATCATAGGGACCCAGGCTCCCCAGGGGCTGTTCCAGCACCTTGTCGTAGATGAACACCAGTGCATTGAGCGCCTGATTCTGTGTACTCGCCGCTACGTTCCGCTGCACGGCCAGGTACTGGAGGAATGCCGACACTTCGGCCGCGCCGCAGTCGGCGGGCGCCCGGTTCCGATGGAACTGAATAAACCGGCAGAGCCAGGCGAGGTAGCTCTGTTCGGTACGGATAGACATTCCCCGGACCCGCATCACCGAGGCCGCACGCGAGAAGAGGTCCAGGTGTGATCGAATCAGTGAAGCGAAGCGCGTCTCACCGATTCTAGAAGCGAACTCCTCAGGCGATACCGGCAGCGCTTCGCGCGCGGTGGTCGCATGTTGCGACTCAAGGGTGCGCGCCGAATCCTTCCAGAACTGCCAATCGAAACCGGCGACCCACGCAGCACTCACCATGCTATACAGCGTCTGTATAGCACCGACCACCTGCTCGAACTGCCAGGGCTTCAGCTTCGTATCGTGACCAATCGCGGTCAGATAGTCGGTTACCTCTCCGGCCGTGATTTCGGCCAGTCGACGGCCCGGAAAAGCCCTGATGAACTGCTCCGCCCGCACCACATACCAGCGGTCGAACGGCGGCCTAATTCCTTGTTTATGAAGGCGTTGTATGAAGCGATCCCAAAATCGACGCTCCCGCTCGGCCAGCATCCCTTCCGCCATGCGCCCCTCCTGAGGTATCGTCCTTGAAACCGAGGGACAATCCTACGTCAGCGCCAAGGGAGACGGCCAGATCCTACCCCTCCCCCGCCGTACTAGGCTGCGTCCTTACTAACAAGAGAAAGGCCGCGTCGGCCTAATCAACTGTTAGCGTTTTATTGCGTGTTTCAATAGGTTGTACCAACAAATGAAGGGAGAAAGAAGTATGTATAAGTTGCTTGGGGTTCTGTCGCTTGCGGTTTTCGCCACCGGATGCGGTACCTTGAACAATGCATTAGTGGAAAAGACAAAGACCGTCGAGTACTACCGAATCTTCGACATCAAGACAAATGCTGATCGACAATCTGTTGCGGAAGCAGCATCTAATGGACTCGGTCGCAACGTTAACGATGCGAAAGAGGCTATGCCGATCCCGACATTTTCCACTCCACCTGACGAACCAGGCCGCTTCAAGCTGGTGAATCCTTTCGAAGGTTCAAAGATGGCCGCTTTCGCCGCCATGGGAGGTGGCGTCGGTTTGAAAATCGCAACCTGCGATGGGGCAGTGTGGACAGCAAGCGCAAAGCGTGACATCGCTGGTAGCGACAACCTGAACATCACGGCATGCCTCTTTCAATACAAGCAGGGTTACCACCTTGACGTGTATGGGACGTTTTCGAAAAAAGAGGGTGGGCTCATGCAGATCAGTCGCTCGATGGCGGGGGCTATGGTTGGAACACCCGAAGAGTGGACGGAAAAGACGTTTCTCGACATCGTGCGCAGCATTAGAACAGCTACCGGGGCGGACGTCGCATTCCTTGAAGGGCAGCCTAAGGTGGTTGGCACACCTTGGCTAGATACTGAAGCCCCTGTTGCAGATAGTAAGTAAACCGCTAACAACCGGCTGGAGCCGACCTCAGGGACGCTGCGCGTCCCTTCGGCGGCTCAGCCGGGCGTTAGGCATAACTCATCATTTGGGGAGCATCGAATGTTTGGATTGTTCAGAAAGAAGGCGAAAGAAACGGATTCCATTAGCACATGCATTGCTCTTGCAAATGATGCAGCTATTGATGCCGTAATGGAAAATGGAAACTACAGTGGATTTCTCATCTTTTTGAATGAGGACGTGTCTACGTTAGCAGGTTACTTCAAGAATCAAGATGCTTTGTCGGCCTTTGTCGGCGCAATCGAAGATAGACTATCAGATGGTCAATTTAATGATCCTGGCGCTGGAATTGATATGGTTGATGAGGCGAGAGAATTGACCGGTTGGAAACCAAACATGAATGCTGTGCGTGCGGTCATGGCTCGCGGTAATAGGCCGGTATTCAAGTGGGAGCCATGAATGTTTTTTCCAACGTATATGCCTAACACTGCGCCCAACTCGGACGCTCGCTACCGCTCGCGCCGGTTGGCTTAGCCGTTAGCGAAAAACAGATGGACAGGACTACCCGAGAACGATTGTTTCGCCTTTTGCGAGCTGCGAGCCGCTTCGAAACTCGCCTAAGCAAGCGCGCCGCTCGACAAGAAGAACAACGGGGTCAGGTCTCGCATTGTAACATCCATTCCCTTCGGGTATTCTGCCCCGTATGGCGAGACCACTAAGAATCGAGTTTGCAGGCGCGCTGTACCACGTGACCTCACGGGGTGACCGGCG
>JBFXES010000119.1:0-9453 GCA_050179875.1 Thiohalomonadaceae bacterium | reverse complement strand
GGTGACGGGCTCTTTGCCTTGTCCGATACCGGAACGACCGAGAGCCAATGCTAAAGAAAGAATTGTGGAGGTGTTGACACGGCGGGGCTCATAGAAGGTCACGTTGGCGCGCAGCGCCTACGTGACATTCTTCGGAACTCGCTCCCACATGCCGCAAAGATGTCAGGTAGCGCTGCGCGCAACCTGACCTACTCGATACCGAGTTTTCACGGTGGTTTTCGAAACCGTAGGTCACGTTGGCGCATTGCGCCTACGTGACATTCCTCGAAACATGCCAACTGGTCGCGAGCGGAAGCTCGCTCCCACATGCCGCGGAGATGTCAGGTAGCGCTGCGCGCAACCTGACCTACGGCAACGTCGCCTCGGCGCGCAGGCGGCCGTATTCGTCGAAGACCTGGACACGCTCGTAATCGCCGCGCGAGAGCATGATGAACACGCACGGGCTGGTGATCACCTGGGGCAGAACGGCGTCGGGACGCGGGTCGGTCCAGTGGACGACGACCTGGGCAGCATCACCCGCCCGCGTCACCTGCTCCGTGGCGAGATCGATGCTGTAACCGCCCGTACCGCGCCGCCCCATTTCCACCAGCAAAACCCCGTCGCGCCCGAAGTCCACATTCGGAAGCTCCACCAGGGTTTCGATGGAGATGCGGTTGATGCGCCGATAGGCGGTCTCGAAATCCACCGCGTTGTCGATCCAGGTGGCGGCCGAAGTCGGGAATTCGCGCCCGCAGTGCAGATCACTCTCCAGCGCACGCGCACTCGGGTCGCTGCGCACCACCGGCGCGCAGCCGGCCACCGAGAGTCCCAAAAGCAACGCAGCGAACGCACGCACCCTTGCCCCTCCGCTTTACACAAAGCATAGAGCACCCGCACTCAGGCTCCGCGCAGGACACCTCGCATCACCAGCGCCAGCCCCGCCAGCATCCAGACGATGAGCGGCCCTGTGGGGTAGTCGAACTGCGCCGAGGCGAGCAGGCCCGCTCCGTAACCGGCCGCGCCCAGGGCATAGCCGCGCAACGCACCACGCCGCGACGGCAGGCCACGGGTGGCCAGCGCCGGAATGATCAGGCTGGCGAACACCAGGTACACGCCCACGAGTTGCACGGAAACGGTTACGGCCAATGCGAACACGGCGTAGAACAGGAAACGGCTGCGCGGCAGCCATTGCCAGGCCGCGAGCAGCATGGCCGTGGCCACCGTCACCGGAAGCAGATCGGACCAGCCCACCCACAACACCTGGCCGGCCAGGAGATCGGCCAGGTGCTCACCGCCGCGCGGGTTGCCCGCGAGCAGCAGCAGGCCGCCGGTGGCGGCCAGCACGAACACCGTACCGATGATCGCCTCCTGCACCGCAGGCCAGCGCCGCTCGGTGTAGTGCAGGAACACCGCGCCGAGCAGCGCACTGCCCGCCGCCACCGCTTGCACACCCATGCCGTGCACCTCGAAACCGGCATGCGCGGCCATGAGTACGCCCAGGGCCGCGATCTGGGCCACGGCGAGATCGATGAAGATGATCCCGCGCGACAGCACTTCACGCCCCAGGGGCACGTGGGTGGCAAGCACCAGCAGGCCCGCCGCGAACGGCGGGCCCAGCAGGGTCAGATCGGCCAGGGTCACCGCACCGCCTCCAGCAGCCGCGCCACGGTCTCGTCGAACAAGGCGAACAAGTCCGTGGCCCGGTCACTGCCGCCTACCGTATACGGCAGCACCACCACCTTCATGCCGGCGCGTGCGGCAAGCCACTCCCCGGGACGTGCGTCCTGATACGGTGTGCGCAGCACCATCACGGCGGGCTCTGTCTTCAGGCGGGTCGTGAGCGCGACAAGATGGGCCGCACTGGGCGGAATGCCGGGCTTGGGTTCCAGTCGCGCCACTTCCACCAGACCGAGCCAGTCATTCAGGTAGACCCAGTCCTGATGGTGGGAAACGATGCGTACGTTGCGCAGCGCGGCCGCCTGTGCGCTCCAACGTTCCATGGCCTCTTCCCAACGCGTGCGGAACGCATCGAAGCGTGCGCCGTAATGGGCGGCGCTGACGCCATCCACCGCGATCAGACGCTCGGCGAGGGCCGCGGCGATCCGCAGCAGCCGGCGCGGATCGGTATGCACGTGCGGATTGCCGTCCATGTGCAAATCGCCCAGGGCACGATCGGCGACGACTGGTATCTCCAGGCGTTCCACCTGCTCCGCCGCCATGAAATGGCCGGGCTGTCCCGGCTGCACGCGGCCATTGCCCGACTGCCGCAGCAACACCGGCAGCCAGCCCGCCTCCAGTTCCGCACCGGTGCACACCAGCATGTCGGCCTGCCGCATCCTGGCGATGAGACTGGGGCGCGCCTCGATGCGATGCGGGTCCTGCTGCGCCGTGGTGGCGGCGTAAACGGATACCTGTTCACCCCCGAGTTCGGTGACCAGCGCCGCCCACTCCGGTTCGCAGGCGAACACATTCAGCGCGGCCTGCGCCGGCAGGGCGAGCAGGCCGAGTATGCTTCCAACGATCCATTGCTTCATGGCGGCCTCCTCAGAACGGATGCGCGCCGTGGGCGCCGAGGCTCATGGTGTACTGGAGGACCACCTGGTTGTCCGCCGCCTCGTAGGACTCGTCGCGGTTGTATTGCAGGCGCAGGCGGCTGTATTCGCTGTTGGCGAAATCGAGCATCACGCTCCAGCGCATGGGCGTGTGACCTTCCGGATCGAGCCCCGCGTGTTCGGCCACATGGGCGTCGTCCACGTCGTTGTCTGCGTCCAGGACGTCATATCGCAGGCCTGCACGCCAGCGCGGCGTGAACTGATAAACGGCCTGGGCATACCACCCGGATTGGGTGCCGTCGTAGCGGCCTTGTTCCGGTGGATTGCCGTGGGCGACGACGGTCACGTCGCCTTCTTCGTCGCGCTGGAAATATTCCGCCTGGAACTTGAAGTTGCGCTCGCCGGCGTTGCCGCCGGGGGCCCACTTCCACACGAAGTCGACGCCCGTGACCGCACTGTCGCCCGTGAAGGAAGCGCTCTCTTCATCGCCGTGGCCGTGGCTGTGACCGCCCGCCTCGCGGTCTTCCACCTCGGCCCGCCAATGGCTCAGGCCGATGCGCCAGGAATGGCTCACGCCCACGTCGCCGCCCACCTTGGCAAAGGCGGCAAAGGCGCCGGCGCCTTCGTTGGCCGCGCCGCCTGCGGGGAAACGTCCGCCGCGCAAGGCCTCGGCGCCCAGTTCGACGAACAGGTTGGTGGGCGCGAGCCAGCGCAGCTGCACGCCGTCGTCGCGCAACTGATCACCGAACAGGCCACGATAAACCAGCGGCGCATCGGCGAAATCCCACACGTGCATGTGCTGCTCGTTGAGATAACCGATCCCGGAGAAAAACCGCCCTGCCTTCACGGTGAAGCCGCCGCCGAGCCCCAGGGTCTGGATGAAGGCCTCTTCCAGTTCCACTTCGGTCTCGCCGGCGTGGTCGGCAACGGCCGCGGTGAACTGGCCGTAATACTGGTCGTCGATATTGGCGCTGAGAACCAGTTCGCTGTGGCCGAGGACGAAACCCTCCGCCCCCAGGCCCGCCTCGCCGCCCAGCATGAAGCCGGGCAGTTCGTAGGCTTCGGGGTTGTTGTCGAAGGTAGCGAAACGCCCGTCCAGGATGAGGCTCATGGCGGGGTTGAAGGCATTGGACGTGACACTGCCCTGAGCAGCCAGCGGGGCACTGAAAATGAAAGCGAGCACGGGCGCAAGCCGTGCGCAAACGGCACGATTCATGGTGTTCTCCTGACGAAAACGGGACGAAGGGCCCATCCGGGCCCGCACGGACACGGGTCAGGAGAACACAGGGGGACCACGCGCCAGCGCATCCGCGACGGGCGCAGCAGCGATGGCGCGGTAGACAGTACGAAGAGGGTTTTCCGTGTCGCGCGGCGGCAGCAACACGAGCCCTGCGGCAGGCAGTGCGCCGCCCGCAGGCGTGGCATGCAGACAGACCTCGCAGGTGTCGCCGGTCACATGCGCATGCAAGTCCACGGCGTGGACGAGCAGCGCCGTCTGGCCGAACCAGAGGGCGAGTGCGAGCAACAGGTAACGGAGATTACGCACGGCGAACGTCACAGCTTGGGGACGCAGAACTTAAACGAAAACGCGCCCAATCATCAACCGGATGGTGAGAAGGACTGAAAGGCGGGGCACCCGGACGGGTGCCCCGGTATGACCTCAGTTGACCTTGATGCTGTGGCGCTTCGACGTTTCGAGCTTGGTCAGCTTCAGTTCCAGCAAGCCGTTCTTGAACGTGGCGCTGGACTTGTCGGCGTCCACATCGGCGGGCAGTGCAACCGTGCGTGAAAACGCACCACGGGAGATCTCGGAACGGTAATAGTTACCCTCCTCCTCCATCTCTTCGTGTTTGCTCGCGCCCTTGATGGTGATGGTGTTATCGGTCACGGAGACATCGAGGTCATCCTTCTCCACGCCGGGAATTTCGGCGCGCACGATGATCTCGTTTTCGCGATCGATGATGTCCATCTTCGGGTAATAGCCCTCGGTCAGATCACCCCACAACCTGCCGAACCGCATGGGCCGCGTCCAGGAGGGGAAGAACGTTTCCAGCATGCGATCCATTTCCTCGAAGGGCGTCAACATCGCGCGCGGCAGGCGTTCCGTGCGGCCCTCGCGGGTGATCTCCTTGCCATGCTCCTTCGCCATGACAGTACCTCCTTCGCTCAAGGGATACGCAAAGTGTAGGTCCCCATGGCGGCGCCGGAACCCGCATCGCGGGACCTCGGCACGTACGCGCTCCTGTGACAGAGCCATCACCAAAGCGTGTTGGACGACATCACGATTTCTTTGTGGGAGCGGCCTCAGGCCGCGATGGCCCCATCCGCCTGCACCGCCGCTCGCAGTGTCAGGTAGCGCTGCGCGCAACCTGACCTACGGTTACGCGACGCGAGCAGGTGAACATCACGGCGGTCGGCAGGTACCCGCAGGTGGCCCAACCCGTGGACAATCTTGTCGGTAGAAACCCGCGGAGAAAAAAGCGGTTCCTTCCCAGGTCCCCGCGTTTGCGCTTTTCGCGGGGATACAGGCGAAAAAAAACCGCCGACGGTTTCCCGTCGGCGGTTTCGATTGGCGTCCCCATGGGGATTCGAACCCCAGTTACTGCCGTGAAAGGGCGGTGTCCTAGGCCTCTAGACGATGGGGACGGAGTTCGCCGACAGTGTCGGCTCCTACAACACCAAGCCGGGGCGAACCCCGGCTTGTTTACGACTTTGGTGGAGCTAGCCGGGATCGAACCGGCGACCTCTTGCATGCCATGCAAGCGCTCTCCCAGCTGAGCTATAGCCCCGAAAGAGACTGCGCATTGTAGAGATTTCCTTGAGGCTGTCAAGCCTCGGACACATTCTTCCTCGCGTAGTCGATGGCGCGTTCCATGCGTGCCAGCACGCGCTCGCGGCCGACGAGGCGCACGGTCACATCGATGGGCGGCGACACGCCCGCGCCGGTCACGGCCACCCGCAGGGGTTGCGCGATCTTGCCAAGGCCCAGGCCGTACTGCTCCGCAATCTTCTCCAGGGTCTGGTGAATGGCCGCATCGGTCCACTCGGGCAACGCGGCGAGGCTGTCCTTCAGCGCCGTGAGCGGCTCGACGATGTCCGCCTTCAGGTTCTTCTTCGCGGCCTTCTCGTCGTAGGCATCGAAGTCCTTGTAGAAGAACACGCTGGCCTGCGCCATTTCCACCAGGGTCTTGGTGCGCTCACGGTAGGCCTTCACCACTTCCACCGGATCGGGGCCGGTGCTGGGGTCGATGTCGAGTTTGCCGAGGTGATAGCTGAGGTGATGGGCGACGTGGGCCGGGTCCAGGGTCTTGAAGTAATGCTGGTTCAGCCACAGCGCCTTGCTCATGTTGAGCGCCGAGGCGGAGTTGTTCACGTCCTTGATGTCGAACAGGCGGATCATCTCGTCGCGGGTGAACACCTCCTGATCACCGTGGGACCAGCCCAGGCGCACGAGGTAGTTCAGGAGCGCCTCGGGCAGGAAGCCCTGCTCGCGGTAATCCATCACGCTGGCGGCGCCATGACGCTTGGACAGCTTCTGGCCGTCCTCGCCGAGGATCATGGGCACGTGCGCATAGCGCGGCGGCTCCACGCCCAGGGCGCGGAAGATGTTCATCTGGCGCGGCGTGTTGTTCAGGTGATCGTCACCGCGGATGACATGGGTGATCTGCATGTCCATGTCGTCCACCACCACCGACAGGTTGTAGGTGGGCGTGCCGTCGGACCGGGCAATGATCAGGTCGTCCAGTTCCTTGTTGTCGAACACCACACGGCCGCGGATGAGGTCATCCACCACCACATGGCCTTCGGTGGGGTTCTTGAAACGGATCACGTAGGGTATGCCCTCGCGCGGCGCGGTGAGCGAGCGGCAGCGGGCGTCGTAGCGCGGCTTTTCCTTGCGCGCCATCTGCTCCTCGCGGCGGGCGTCCAGCTCCTCCTTGGTGCAGTAGCAGCGATAGGCATGGCCGGTATCGAGCAGTTGCTGCACCACTTCCTTGTAACGGTCGAAACGCTTGGTCTGGTAGAACGGACCCTCGTCGTATTCGAGCCCGAGCCAGGTCATGCCCTCCAGGATGGCGTTCACCGATTCCGGCGTGGAACGCTCCAGGTCCGTGTCCTCGATGCGCAGCACGAACACGCCGCCGTGATGGCGCGCATAGAGATAGGAGAACAGCGCCGTGCGGGCGCCGCCGATGTGCAGATAACCGGTGGGACTGGGAGCAAAGCGGGTTCGGATGGTCATTATGTTTCTTCCATTCAGCCGGCCTACTTGTGGCCGGAACCTTCATAAGGAAAGCGTATGTGGCCGTAGCGCACCACCAGCACCGCCAGGCCGAGCAGCACGATGGCGCCCGCAACGGCGAGGATCTTCTCCGTGCCGAGATGGGACATCTCCAGGATCAGATGCCGCGCCAGGGCCACCATGGCAATGTACAGCGGCATGCGCACCGGCAGATGGCCCGCCTGCCAGTAGGCATGCACCATGGCGACCACTTCAAGGTAGATGAACAGCAACAGCAGGTCGGCCAGCCGCACCGAGCCGTGGCCGAACATGGTCCACACCTCCTGGCCGCCCGCGATGAGCGTGGCCACCAGGATGATGAACAGGCCGACGTCCTCCACGAACTCGACCACGCGCTTGCCGCCGGCGCGCAACTTCTGGTCCGACATGTGAAAACCCTGGCTTACGGAAGGGCCGCATTATAGCCGCCCCTTCGCGCCATGGGGCTACAGAGAAGTGTTGACGAACCCGATCGGCACCGTTAATATGCGCGGCCTTCAAGGGGCGATTGCCTCGCGGCCGCAAGGCCCGGAAATCACCTCCTTGGGCGCGTAGCTCAGCGGGAGAGCACATCCTTCACACGGATGGGGTCACAGGTTCAATCCCTGTCGCGCCCACCAAATCGAAACCGGCCTCCTGGCCGGTTTTTTTTCGTCGGCGCCCGCAATCCTTTGACCTCACGCCGTGCGCCGCGTTTGAGTTCCCTCCCCTTCTTTCCCCGTCAGTCAACGCGCCGCAGGGCAATGCCCACGCTGGTGTAGGGATAGCCGTGAAAGCGGCGCATGACCTCGCGGGTGCGGGGCCAGTCCACGCTCAGGTCCACGGCGCCGTCCACCCGGAAGCCCTCGGATTCCAGGAAATATTTCCGCAGCAGCGGCTCGTCGAAAAATCCCCAGTCCACCGCGAAGCGCTCGCCCGGGCCTTCGTACCACAGGGTCGCGTCGGCGCGTTCGTAGTAGTCGGTGGTCAGCAGCAGCGGTGCGCCGGGCTTGAGCACGCGGCGCAATTCCCCCAGGGCCTGGACCACCCGGTCGTGGCCCAGGTGCTCGATCACGGAGATGCAGAACACGGCGTCAAAGCTGGCGTCGGGCCAGGGCAGCCGGCACAGGTCGCCCGCCACGTACTCCACCGCCAGCCCGTGCAGTTCGTCCAGGCCGAAGGGCGGCTGCAGGTCGATGGCGCTCACGCGACAGCCCTGGTCGGCGAGATAGATGGGAAAAATGGATGCCCCGCAGCCGACGTCGAGCACGCGCACACCCGTCGCCAGGTCCGCCCGCTCCAGCGCCCAGGGATACTCCCAACGCTTGCTCGGGTGCAGGTAGGACACGCCTTCGCGCGCCAGCAGCGCCTCCATGCGCGCGAGCGGTCCCTGGAAACCGGGCAATTCGATCTCCGCCAGATTCAGTACGCGGTTGGGGGCTGCCATGCGCGATCTCCTCGAACGATGCGCTCCACGGCCGCGAGCACCTGATCGACCGTGATGCGCGCGATGCAGCCCGGAGCGCCCTCCGCGCAGGCGCCGCGTATCACGCAGTCCGTGGGGCCGAATTCGAGGTCCTTGCGGCAGGGCGGTGCCGGTGCTTCGCCCACGACGGCGGCGCCGGACGGGGCGTAGATGGACGGACTGGTGGGGCCGAACACGGGCACCACCGGACAGCCCACCAGCGCCGCCAGGTGCATCAGGCCCGTGTCGTTGCACACCAGCAGACGGCAGTTTTCGAGCAGCGCGGCGGTGACGCGCAGGTGCTGCGGCCCGAACCATGTGGCGTGGGCCGAAAGCATGGCCTTTTCCTCCGGGGTTTCTTCCGGGGTACCCAAGGCGAGTACGGCGTAGCCTGCGCCGGACAGGTATTCGGCCACGGCCGCGAAACGCTGCACCGGCCAGCGCTTGAGGGGCGACGAGGCGGCGGTGGCCACCGCCGCCAGCGGGCGATTGCCCATGCGCGCGGCGAGCAACACGGCCCCGGCCGCGGCGTGCTCCTGGGCGGTAAGGGCGAGCGCGGGCCTCGCGTCCGCCGGGATGGCGATCCCCCAGCCCTCCAGCACCGCATGCCGCACCGCCTCGTAGCCCCGCAGACCCAGCGCGAGGGCACGGCTTTGCAGTTCGCGGGAGACGTCGTACATGCACGGCGCACCTTCGCGCCAGATGGCGGCGGCGGCGCCGAATACCGTATGCGAGGGATCGAGCACCGCATCGAAGCGCTGCGCGCGGTACCACTCGGCGAAGGCGGTGTTGCTGAGCTCCGTGCCGGGGTCAGACCACTCGCGATAGCCGAAGGACTGCACCGTCACCAGGGCGTCGAGCCCACGCTCGCCCTGCAGGAGTTCGATGGCGGGATGGGCGCCCAGGCCGGTGATGCGCGCCTGCGGCCGGGCCGCGCGCAAGGCTGCGATGGCCGGCAGTTCCATCACCAGGTCACCGATGCCGTAGCGCAGGCACAGCAGGATGTTGGTCGCGGTTTCCAGTTTCAATGGGCACCTCGCGGGTTAACGCTAGATGCGCGGGTACGGCGGGGCAAGTAAGGGGGTCGGTTTCTTGCGTGGGACGCGTGGTGCGCGTTGCTTATGGCGGATGCGTGACGTTGCGGTTGTCACGTAGCTTCGCAACGTGACCTACCTCGGGAAATGCCGTAGAAACTATGA
>JBFXES010000118.1:0-9461 GCA_050179875.1 Thiohalomonadaceae bacterium | reverse complement strand
ATCCATAGACAGGGCGCGCTACGGCGCCCGCTCAGCTTCAGGGGACAAACAGACATGGCAGAAATCACCGCACAACTGGTCAAGGAACTGCGCGAGCGCACCGGCGCCGGCATGATGGAATGCAAGAAGGCGCTGACGGAAACGGGCGGCGACATCGAGGCCGCCATTGAGCACATGCGCAAGACCGGTATGGCCAAGGCCGACAAGAAGGCCGGCCGCACCGCCGCCGAGGGCGTCATCGCCATCCAGGGCGACGCCAAGCGCCTGGCCATGGTGGAAGTGAACTGCGAGACCGACTTCGTGGCCAAGGGCGACGACTTCCAGGCCATGGCCAATGCCATCGCCCAGCAGGTGCTGGCCGACAAGCCCGCCGACCTGGACGCCCTGCTGGCCCTGCCCCTCGCGGGCGGCGCCTCCGTGGCGGACACGCTGAAGGAAAAGATCGCCAAGATCGGCGAGAACATGGCCGTGCGCCGCTTCGCCCTGTTCGAGGCCGCCAACGGCTTTCTGGAGTTCTATCGCCACGGCACCCGCATCGGCGTGGTGGTGGAGATGGAAGGCGGCGACGCCCAGCTGGCCAAGGACATCGCCATGCACGTGGCGGCGAGCCGCCCCATCTGCGTCTCCGCCGATCAGGTGCCTGCCGAAACCATCGAGAAGGAGCGTGAGATCTACACCGCGCAGGCCGCCGACAGCGGCAAGCCGGCCGAGATCGTCGCCAAGATGGTGGAAGGCCGCGTGCAGAAGTTCCTGAAGGAAGTGACCCTGCTGGGCCAGCCCTTCGTCAAGAATCCGGACGAGACCGTGGAGAAGCTGCTCAAGGCCGCCGGCGCCAAGGTGGTGAACTTCGCGCGCTTCGAAGTGGGCGAGGGTATCGAGAAGAAGAAGGTGGATTTCGCCGAAGAGGTGGCGGCCACCGCCCGCGGTAGCTGAGCCATGACCGACAGCGCCAAGCCGGTCTACAGACGCGTCCTCATCAAGTTCAGCGGTGAGGCGCTGATGGGCGATCAGCAGTTCGGCATCGCCCCGGACGTGGTGAAGCGGGTGGCCGCCGACATCGCCGACCTGGTGCGCCTCGGCGTCCAGGTCGGCGTGGTCATCGGCGGCGGCAACATCTTCCGTGGCGTGAGCCTGGCCTCGGCCGGCATGGAGCGCGCCACGGCGGATCAGATCGGCATGCTGGCGACGGTGATCAACTCGCTGTCGTTGCAGGATGCCATCGAGCACGAGAACGTGAAGTGCCGGGTGATGTCCGCGCTGCCCATCCATCAGGTGTGCGAGGACTACATCCGCCGGCGCGCCATCCGTCACCTGGAAAAGGGGCGGGTGGTCATCTTCGCCGCCGGAACCGGCAACCCGTTCTTCACCACCGATTCCGCCGCCAGCCTGCGCGGCATCGAGATCGGCGCGGAACTGGTGCTGAAGGCCACCAAGGTCGACGGCATCTACTCCGCCGATCCGAAGAAAGACCCTGCGGCCAAGCGCTATGAGCGTCTCACCTATGACGAGGCGCTGGAGCGCAAGCTGGGCGTGATGGATGCCACCGCCATCGTCCTCTGCCGCGAGCAGAACCTGCCGTTGCGCGTGTACGACATGAACAAGCCCGGCGCCCTCAAGCGCATCATCATGGGCGAGAATGAAGGCACGCTGGTGGAACGTGGAGACTGACGCATGATCAACGACACGAAGAAGAACGCCGAACAACGCATGCAGAAGAGCGTGGAGACGCTCAAGCACGAACTTGCGAAGCTGCGCACCGGCCGCGCTCACCCGAGCCTGCTGGAGCACGTCACGGTGGATTATTACGGCTCGCAGGTGCCCATCAACCAGGTCGCCAACGTGACCGCCGAGGATGCGCGCACCCTGGCCATTTCGCCCTGGGAAAAGACCATGGTGGGGCCCATCGAAAAGGCCATCATGACCTCCGACCTGGGCCTGAACCCGGCCACCACCGGCACCCTCATCCGCGTGCCCATGCCGCCGCTCACCGAGGAGCGCCGCCGCGAGATGATCAAGGTGGTGAAGCACGAGGGCGAGAACGCCAAGGTGGCCATCCGCAACATCCGTCGCGACGCCAATGCCGAAGTGAAGGCCCTGCTCAAGGACAAGAAGATCAGCCAGGATGACGAGCGCAAGGCGGAAGAGGACATCCAGAAGCTCACCGACCGCTACATCGCGGAAGTGGACAAGGTGGTCCAGGCCAAAGAAAAGGATATGCTGGAGCTCTGAGCGGTCCCTGCGGTCGCCGACGGCGACCGCCTGCCGCTATCGTCATGGCCGATAAGGAATTGCACCCCCGCAGCCGCCTGCCCCGGCACGTCGCCATGATCATGGACGGCAACGGGCGCTGGGCGCGCAAGCGTTTCCTGCCCCGTTTCGCCGGTCACCAGGCCGGGCTCGAGACGGTAAGGCTCATGGTCAAGCTGTGTCTCGAGAAGGGCATCGAGACCCTCACGCTGTTCGCGTTCAGCAGCGAGAACTGGCGCCGGCCGCCCGAGGAAGTGGGGCTGCTCATGGACCTGTTCCTCAACGCCCTGGAGCGTGAGGTGCGCAAGCTGAACGAGTACGGCGTGCGGCTGCGCATCATCGGCGACAGGAGCGCCTTCGGCGCGGAACTGCAACGGCGCATCGCCGAGGCGGAAGAGCTCACCGCCGGCAATACGGCGCTGAATCTGGTGATCGCCGCCAACTACGGCGGGCGCTGGGACATCGCCCAGGCGGCGCGCCGCCTGGCCGAGGCAGTGCGGGACGGCAGGCTCGATCCGGCGGACATCACGTCCGACCGCCTCGCCGGCGAGCTGAGCCTCGCCGATCTGCCCGAGCCCGATCTGTTCGTGCGCACCGGCGGCGAGCAACGGGTCAGCAATTTCCTCCTGTGGCAGCTCGCGTATGCCGAGCTGTATTTCACCCCCATTCTCTGGCCGGATTTCGACGCCGCGGCCTTCGAGGACGCGCTTGCCTCCTTCGCCGCGCGCCAGCGGCGCTTCGGACGCACCGGCGAACAAGTGGAGCAGTCCAGCGGTGCTTAAACAGCGTGTCCTCACGGCGCTCATCATCGCGCCCGTCATCATCGCCATTACCCTCTATCTGCCCACCGCGGTGTTCGGCGTGGCGCTGGCGCTGGTGCTCGCCATGGGCGCCTGGGAGTGGGCCGGGCTGTCCGGGCTGGAAGGCACGCCGCGCTATTCCTACACGGCCACGGTGCTGCTGGTGCTCGGCCTGCTGAACCGGGTCCTGCCCCAGGAGCCGCTGGTGGCGCTCATCCTCATCAGCGTCGGCGTGATCTGGTGGTCGGCGGCCTTCCTCTTCGTGCTGGCCTATCCCAACGGCAGCGGCTTTTTCCGGTCCCACGCCATTCGCGCCATGACCGGCCTGCTGGTGCTGTTGCCGGCCCATGCCGGTCTGTTCCTGTTGCACCAGGGTGACCCGCGCGCCGCCCTGCTGGTGATGGTGCTGGTCTCCTTCGCCGACATCGGCGCTTATTTCGCGGGCCGCGCCTTCGGGCGCCGCAAGCTGGCGCCGCGGGTGAGTCCGGGCAAGACCTGGGAAGGGTTGGCCGGCGCGCTGGTGCTGGTGCTCGCCACGGGCTACGCCGCCAGCCGCCTGCTGGGCTTCCCCGAGGCCGTGGTGGCGGGCTTCCTCGCCGTGTGTCTCGTCACCGTCCTGGCCTCCGTGGTGGGTGATCTCACCGAGAGCATGTTCAAGCGCATGGTCGGCGCCAAGGACAGCGGCAGCCTGCTGCCCGGCCACGGCGGCGTGCTCGACCGCCTCGACAGCATCACTGCCGCGGCGCCGGTGTTCGCCCTCGGACTCATCTGGCTCAAGGTAACCGCATGAAGGGCGTCGCCGTCCTCGGTTCCACCGGCTCCATCGGGGTCAGCACCCTCGACGTGATTGCGCGCCACCCGGGCCGCTATCGCGTGGTGGCGCTCACCGCCAACGGCCAGGTGGAACGGATGGCGGAACAATGCCTGGCGGTGCGCCCCGAGTTCGCGGTCATGGCCGATGCCGACGCCGCCGCCCGCCTGGCGGAGCGGCTGCGGGACGGGGCGCCTGAGATCACGGTACTGGCCGGGGTGGAAGGCCTGGAGCGCGTGGCCGCGCTGCCGCAGGTGGATTACGTCATGGCCGCCATCGTGGGAGCGGCGGGGCTGAGGCCCACGCTCGCCGCCGCGCGCGCCGGCAAGCGCGTGCTGCTCGCCAACAAGGAGGCCCTGGTGATGTCCGGGCGGATCTTCATGGATGAAGTGCGCCGCAGCGGCGCAGAACTGCTGCCCATCGACAGCGAACACAACGCCGTGTTCCAGTGCATGCCGCCAGACTTTGGGCGCGGCCTGGCCGCCGTGGGCGTGCGCCGCATCCTGCTCACCGCTTCGGGCGGTCCGTTCCGCGACACCCCGCTGGAGGCCCTCGCGGGGGTGACCCCGGAGCAGGCCGTGGCCCACCCCAACTGGAGCATGGGCCGCAAGATCTCGGTGGATTCCGCCACCATGATGAACAAGGGCCTGGAGGTCATCGAGGCCTGCTGGCTGTTCGACACCCGCCCGGCGGACATCCAGGTGGTGCTGCACCCCCAGAGCGTGATCCACTCCCTGGTGGAATACGTGGACGGCTCGGTGCTGGCGCAGTTGGGAAACCCCGACATGCGCACGCCCATCGCCCATGCCCTGGCCTGGCCCGAGCGCATCGAATCCGGCGTGGCCGGCCTCGATCTGTTCAAGATCGCGCGCCTGGACTTCCGCGAGCCCGACCTGCAGCGCTTCCCCTGTCTGCGCCTGGCGGTGGCGGCCATGGAGACCGGCGGCACGGCCCCCGCCGTACTCAACGCCGCCAACGAGGTGGCGGTAGAGGCCTTCCTGGCGCGGCGCGTGCGCTTCACCTCGATTCCTGCCATCATCGAGGCCACCCTGGAAGCCGTCACCGGCCGTGAGGCCGACAGTCTAGAGGCGATTCTCGCCGCCGATGCCGCCGCCCGCGAAGTGGCGGCGCACCAAGTCAGAAGGGCCGCCTGATGCTCGATTTCCTCACCAGCGCCGTGGCGTTCGTGCTCGCGCTGTCGGTACTCATCGCCGTGCACGAGTTCGGCCACTTCTGGGTGGCCCGGCGTCTGGGCGTGAAGGTGCTGCGCTTCTCCATCGGCTTCGGCAAGCCGGTGTGGAGCACCCGCCGCGGCGCGGACCAGACCGAATACGCGCTTGCGGCCGTGCCCCTGGGCGGCTACGTGAAGATGCTGGACGAGCGCGAGGGCGAGGTGGCCCCCGAGGAACTGCACCGCGCCTTCAATCGCCAGACCGTGGGGCGGCGCTTCGCCATCGTGGCCGCGGGTCCGGCCTTCAACCTGCTGTTCGCGGTAGTGGCCTATTGGCTCATGTTCGTGACCGGCGTGCCGGGCCTGCGCGCCGTGGTGGGCGACGTGGACCCGGATTCCCTGGCGGCCGGGGCCGGCATCCGCTCCGGCATGGAGATCGTCGCCGTGGGTGACGAGCCCACGCCCACCTGGGGTGCGGTGCTGGAGGCCGTCATGCCCCATGCCCTGCGCCAGCAGCCGGTGTCCGTCACCGTGCGTGAAGACGGCCGCGAGCGGGCATTCACCCTGCCGCTGGATCAGCTGCGCCAGGACGTCAAGCCCGAGGCGCTGCCCTCCGTCATCGGCCTCACGCCTTATCGTCCGCCGCTGGAGCCCGTGATCGGAGAGGTCGTGGCCGGTTCCCCTGCGGATCGCGCCGGCCTCGCGCCGGGCGATCGCGTCATGGCCATCGACGGGCAGGCCGTGAACGATTGGGAGGACCTGGTCCTCATCGTGCGCGACAGCCCGGGGCGGCCGCTGGTCATGCGCGTGGCGCGCGAGGGTGCGGAGCGGGACGTGCCGATCCGTCCCGAGCGTTTCGACACCGAGGACGGCCCGGTCGGGCGCATCGGCGCCGGGGTACGCGTGGACCCGAACGCCATGGCGGACCTGCGTGCGGTGCAGCAATACGGATTGGCCGCCGCCGTCGGCGCCGCGGTGGAGCGCACCTGGGAGATGTCCACCCTCACCCTGCGCATGCTGGGTGAGATGGTGGTCGGGCGCGCATCCGTGGAGAACATCAGCGGTCCGATCACCATCGCACGTTATGCCGGGGCCACGGCCAATGCTGGCCTGGCGCAGTTCCTCGGTTTCCTCGCCGTGGTGAGCGTCAGCCTCGGCGTGCTGAACCTGCTGCCCATTCCCGTGCTCGACGGCGGCCATCTGGCCTTCTACGCCGTGGAAGCGGTGCGACGCCGGCCGGCGTCGGAAAGGGCCGAAATGCTGGCGCAGAAAGTAGGCCTCACCGTAATCCTCATGCTGATGCTGATCGCCTTCTACAACGACCTGGTGCGCCTCGCAGGATGAGCCGTTTTCTCACTCTCATGTTCGGGCTGGCCTGCGTGCTGCCCGCCTGGGCCTTCGAACCCTTCGTGGTGGAAGACATCCGCGTGGAGGGCCTGCAGCGCATTGCCGCCGGCACGGTGTTCAACTACCTGCCGGTGAAGCGCGGCGATCGCATCGACGAGCGCCTTTCGTCGCAGGCGGTGCGCGCCCTGTTCAAGACCGGTTTTTTCAAGGACGTGGTGCTGGAACGGGAAGGCAACACCCTGGTGGTGTTCGTGGCCGAGCGCCCGGCCATCGCCAGCATCGAGGTCACGGGCAACCAGGCCATCGAGACGGAGCAACTGCTGCAGAGCCTGCGGCAGGTTGGTTTGGCCGAAGGCCTGGTATTCGATCGCTCGCTGCTCGATCGCATCGAGCAGGAACTGAAGCGCCAATACCTGTTGCTCGGCTATTACGCCGCGCGCGTGCAGACCTCGGCCACCCCGCAGGAACGCAACCGTGTTGCCGTGAAAATCGAGGTGGCGGAAGGGGAGATCGCCACCATTCGCAGCATCAACCTGGTGGGCAACAAGGCCTTTACCCAGGACGAACTGCTGCGGCGCCTGGAGTCCGGTGTCAAGCCGCCCATCGCGCCGTTCTTCAGCGGGGATCAGTATTCGCGCCCGAAGCTCGCGGGCGATCTGGAGACCCTGCGCTCCTTCTATCTCGACCGCGGCTACATCAACTTCAACATCGAGTCCACCCAGGTTTCCATCTCGCCGGACAAGCGCGACATCTACATCACCATCAATCTGGCCGAAGGCGAGCAGTACCATGTGGCCGAGGTGAAGGTGGCCGGCGAGACCATCATCGCGGAGTCCGAGGTGCGCGGGCTCATCAGCCTGGACAAGGGCGAGGTGTTCTCGCGGCGCGAACTCACCGAGAGCGCCACGCGCATCAGCGATCGCCTGGGCGAGCTGGGTTACGCTTTCGCCAACGTCAACCCCGTCCCCGAGGTGAACGAGGAGCGCAAGGAGGTGACGCTCACCTTCTTCGTGGACCCGGGTCGCCGCACCTACGTGCGCCGCATCAATATCTCCGGCAACCTGCGCACCCAGGACGAAGTGCTGCGCCGCGAGATCCGCCAGATGGAAGGCGCGCCCCTGGAGACCGCGCTGGTCAACCGTTCCCGCACCCGCCTGAACCGCCTCGGTTTCTTCGACGTGGTGAACGTGGAAACCGTGCCGGTGCCGGGCAGTCCCGATCAGGTGGATGTGAATTTCAGCGTGGTGGAGCGCCAGACCTTCGGCAGCCTGAACGCAGGCATCGGTTACGGCGACACCAGTGGCTTCCTGGTGAACGTGAGCGTCACCCAGGAAAACTTCATGGGCACGGGCAACCGCTTCACCCTGGCCATGAACAACAGCCAGGTGACCGACGAATACAGCTTCAGCTTCACCAATCCGTTCTACACCCTCGATGGCGTCAGCCGCAGCATCGACGTGTTCTATCGTTCCACCGATCCTGAAGAGGCGAACATCACCACAGGCTATACTACCGACGCCCTGGGTGCGGGCATCGGTTTCGGGGTGCCGCTGTCGGAATTCAACACCTTCCGCTACCGGCTGAGCGTCGAGAACACGCGCATCAACACCACCAGTTCCACCTCGCAGAGCATCCTCGATTTCTGCGAGGAGAACGCCACGGTGGAGGACTGCCAGTTCAACGCCCTCAAGACCGACCTGAACTGGTCCTTCGATTCGCGCGATCGGGCGCTGTTTCCCACCGACGGCACCATCAACACCCTCGGTACGGAGATCGCCCTGCCGGCCGGCGACGACAGCGTCAATTTCTACAAGCTCTACTACCGCACCAAGAATTACCAGCCCATATTCGGCGGCCGGTACATCATCCAGTACGGCGGCGAGCTCGCCTACGGCAGCGGGTATGGCGAGACCAGCGCCTTGCCTCCCTTCGAGCGCTACTACGGCGGCGGCGTGCGCACCGTGCGCGGCTACCGGGCCAACAGCCTGGGCCCCAGGGACGAGAACGACGATGCGCTCGGCGGCAACGCCCGCGCGCTGCTCAATGCGGAGTTGATTTTGCCGAATCCGTTCTCCGAAAATAGCTCCTCGACGCGCGTCAGCGCGTTCGTGGACGGCGGCAACGTGTTCGACACGGACACGGACCTGAGCGAGCAGGAGTTGCGCTTCGCCGCCGGCATCGCGCTCTACTGGTTCACCCCCGTCGGCCCCCTGAGTTTCAGCTATGCGCAGCCGCTCAACGAGCAGGCCGACGACGAAACCGAGCGCTTCCAGTTCAGCCTGGGCGCGCCCTTCTGATGGCCAAAGGGGATGGAGTTGACTGTGAACAGGTTCAAGCAATTGCTGTGGGCGACGCTCGCCTGCACTGCGCTGGTGGCGCCGGCCCACGCCGAGCTCAAGATCGGCTTCGTGAACACCGCGCGCGTGCTGGAACAGGCGCCCCAGGCCAAGGCGGCGCGCGAACGGCTGCAACAGGAGTTCTCGCCGCGGGAATCGGAGATCGTCAACGCACAGCGTGCGCTCAAGGGCCTGCAGGAGCGCCTGGAACGTGACGGGCCCACGCTGAGCGAATCGGAGCGCGCGAAGCTGGAGCGGGACCTCCTTTCCCAGCAGCGCGACCTCAAGCGCGCCCAGGGCGAGTTCAACGAAGACCTCAACCTGCGCCGCAACGAGGAGTTCGCGCGCCTGCAGCGGGAGGCGGCCCAGGCCATCGTGAACATCGCCCGGGAAGACAAGTTCGATCTGGTGCTCGAAGCCGGCGTCGTCTTCGCCAGCGACAAGGTGGACGTCACCGACAAAGTGATCGCACGGCTGCGTGAGGCCTACGGCAAGCAGTCGAACGGCAAGGCCGACGGAAAGAAATAGCCGTGGTGCAGTACTCCCTCGGTGAACTGGCGGAACGCACCGGCACGCGCGTGGTCGGCGACGACGCCTGTCTCATCGAGGGCGTGGGCACGCTCGCGGGCGCCGGTCCCGGCCGCATCACCTTCCTCACGAATCCGCGTTACCGGCGCCAGTTGGCGGACACGCGCGCTTCCGCGGTCATCCTGGCCGAGGAGGCCGTCGCGGACTGCCCGACCACCGCC
>JBFXES010000117.1:0-9518 GCA_050179875.1 Thiohalomonadaceae bacterium | reverse complement strand
GGCGGCCCCGTGCCGCCGCAGAGGAGCAAGGACATGAAAAGGAACAGTCTCAGCATGCTGGCGGCCGCACTCCTGGTGGGGGCGGCCGCCCCGGCCGGCGCGGCGGTGTACATCCAGTGCCCGGGCGACGTGGAAGTCACGGAGGTGATCGACGACGTGCCGACCGTGGTGCGCGAGCGCAACGCGGTGCACGACCCGGACGAGACGGCGCCGCCGGGGACGAAATGCGTCCACCTCTTTGGCGGCGACGGCTTCGTCAAAATGGCGGACGGTTATCCCCTTTACATCTTCGGCTTCGGTGACGTGACCGGCGTCCCCGAGTCGCGGGTGTTGCGGCGCGGAGAACTGAAGGCCCGCTTTCCGGCGCCGCCGCTGGCGTTCGACCAGGGCGACCAGGTGTATCTCACGCTCACCAACGTGGGCATGGCGCTGCGCCCCGACCTGTTCGATCCGCACACCGTGCATTTCCACGGCGATCCAAATTCATCGACCATCTTCGACGGCCTGCCGGAGAGCGGCATCGCCGTGAACATGGGCGCGAGCATCACGTACTACTACAACATGGACGAGCCTGGCACCTACATGTACCACTGCCACGTGGAAGCCACCGAGCACATGCAGATGGGCATGCTCGGCAGCTTCTACGTGCGCGCCGCCCAGAACAACACGCCGCCGGGCACGCTCATCGGCAACCATGTGCACCGCGCGAATCACAAGTACGTCTACAACGACGGTGACGGCTCGACCATGTACCAGGTGGAGAAGTCGATCCAGATCGGTTCCTTCGACTCGGCCTTCCACGACGCCAGCGTGGCCGTGCAGCCGCTGCCGTTTGCGGCCATGCGTGACAACTACCCCATGCTGAACGGGCGCGGTTATCCCGATACCGTGGTCCCCACCGTGGTTCACAACCCCGACGGTTTCGCCGCCCAGCGGGAAAACTCGCTGGTGACGGCGAAGGAGGGCCAACGCATCCTGTTGCGTCTTTCCAACCTGAACGTCACCCGCTACTACACGCTGGCGACCCCGGGCCTGACCATGAAGGTGGTCGGCACCGGCGCCAAGCAGTTGCGCAGTCCCACCGGCGAGGACCTTTACTACGAAACCACCTCGGTAACGCTGGGCGGCGGCGAGTCCGTGGACGTCATCATCGACACCCGCGGCGTGGCGCCGGGGACCTACTTCCTGCACACCACCAACCTGAATTACCTGAGCAACAACCGTCAGGATTTCGGCGGCATGCTCACGGAGATCCGAATTACGCCGCGCACCGTGAACACGGCGGAAGCGGAAACCGATACCACTGAAATCTGAGGCGAGGGACCAGCCATGCATGGACGTATCTTGATTCGCCTGCTGACAGCGCTGCTCATGGCGCTGACGTGGCCGGCGCACGCCGTGATCGATGGCATCCAGGGAGTGGTGCAGAACGGCGTGCGCCATTTCGATCTCACCGCGGGCATCAATCACGTGGTCACGCCGGACGGCGGCAGCCTGCAGATCTGGGGCTACGGGCCGACCGGCGGCGTGCCGCAGTATCCGGGGCCGACCCTCATCGTGAACGCGGGCGACACCGTATCGGTGACCCTGCGCAACACCCTGCCCGTGAACGTGTCGCTCATCTTTCCCGGCCAGGAAAACGTGACCGCCACCGGCGGCACGACCGGCCAGATCACTCGCGAGGTGCCGGCCGGTTCCAGCGGCGTGGTGACCTACACCTTCCAGGCGAGCCGACCGGGCACCTTCATGTACCAGAGCGGCACGCGCATGGACCTGGAAGTGGAAATGGGGCTGTTCGGCGCGCTCATCGTGCGCCCGGGGGCGCCGAATCAGGCCTACGACCACCCGGGCACGGCCTACGACCGCGAGTACCTGTTCGTGCTCAGCGAAATGGATCCACGCATCCACGAGCAGGCGGCGTTCGGGAACATCAACGACATCGACACCACCGATCACAACCCGGTGCTGTGGTTCATCAACGGCCGCAACGGTCCCGATACGCTGGCCAACGCCGGCGTGCCGTGGTTGCCCTCGCAGCCCTACAACAGCCTGCCGCGCATGCATCCGGGCGAGACCATCTTGTTGCGCCTGGTCGGCGCCGGGCGCGATGCGCACCCGTTCCACACCCATGGCAACCACACCCTGCAGATCGCCCGCGACGGCCACATGCTCAGCAGCGATCCCGCGCTCGGTCCCAACCTGGCGATGAGCAACTTCACCATCACGGTGGCGCCGGGCGCCACCTATGACGCGCTGTTCACCTGGACCGGCGCGGGCATGGGCTGGGACATCTACGGCCACACCGAGAGCGACAACATCGAGTGCGTTCCCGACGCCTCGGGTCACGACGTCACGACCCGTGAATACTGCCCCGACCACGAGAAGCCTTTCCCGGTGGCCCTGCCCGACTTGCAGGACCTCACGCTGGGCGGCTTCTACAGCGGCAGTCCGTTCCTGGGCAGCATGACCACGCTGCCGCCGGGCGAGGGCGGTCTCAATCCCAACGGCGGCATGGTGTTCATGTGGCACTCGCACACCGAGCGCGAACTGGTGAATTTCGACATCTTCCCGGGCGGCATGATGACCATGCTCATGATCGAGCCGCACGGCGTCGAAATTCCCTAACCACCGTTCAATGGAGACGACGACATGAAGGGACTCAGTCTTGCAGCCAGCCTCGCCGCGGTGCTCGCGGCCGGCGGCGCCCATGCCAACGAATTCTGGCTCTGCGCCAAACCCACGGACGTCACCATGCCCAACGGCACCGTGGTGCCCATGTGGGGTTACGCGCAGGTGGAGAGCGCCGGATTTCCCACCAACTGCGCCGGCGCGCAGGCGACCATCCCCGGGCCCATGCTGGAACTGCCGCCCGGTGAGAACAGCATGACCATCCACCTCGCCAACCTGCTGCCGGCGCCCACCTCCATCATGTTGCCGGCGCAGCCCGGCGGCATGACGCCTACCTATCTGAGCGCAGCCGACGGCGTCGCGCCCGAGCTGATCGGACGCGTGCGGTCCTTCACCCATGAAGTGCCTGCATGGACGGATACCGCGCAGGACCCGCCCACGGGCGATTACACCTGGAGCGGCCTGCGCCCCGGCAGCTACGTGTACCAGAGCGGCACCCATCTCGCGGTCCAGGTGCAGATGGGTCTCTACGGCGCCATGAAGAAGGACTTCGCCGCAGGCATGGCCTACGACGGCGTTCCCTACGACAGCGAGGTGACCGTCTTCTACAGCGAAGTGGATCCGGCCCTGCACCGAGCCGTGGCGGACGGCCGCTACGGCACCGGCAACTTCACCAGCACCATCGACTACAAGCCGCGGTTCTTCCTGGTGAACGGCATGCCGTGGAACAACGCCACGCCGCCGCTACCGGGCGGGATGTGGAGCGAACGCCTGCTGGTGCGTTTTTTCAACATGGGGCTCGACACCCACGTGGCGGTCATCAACGGCCTCAACATGGATGTGATCGCGGAAGACGGCCGACCGTATAACCACGTGCGCCGGCAGGTTGCGCTCGAACTTCCGGCCGGCAAGTCGCAGGACGTCATCGTGGTGCCGGGCAAGCCGGGTCAATACGCGATCTACGACCGCGCGCTCGACTTCGGCATCAGCACGCGCGCACGCGGCGGGTTGTTCGCGCGGCTTCAGGTGAATTGATCAGGCACTACTGAAGCGGCCCGACGCAGAGGCAGGGAGGGCACGGCAGGAACAGAGCGTGACTGCCGGGGTGATCGGTGCCGGAGGAGGACGCTTCGATCCGGCTGCATCCGGTTCCTCTGCACTTCTGCGTCGGGCCGGTTTCGGGAAAACAGATCCAGGGATGGTGCTCGTATGAAAAAAGGACTCATGACGGCTGCGCTCCTCGGCGCCATGGTGTGCGCGCCCGTAGCTCACGGCAGCACGGGCGAGGGCGAAGACAAGGCGCCGTTGCAGGGGCCGGAGCGCTACGGCGTGAAGGTGGAGGCCCTGCGTCTCACCGCCGCCGGCTACCTGCTCGATCTGCGCCTGCGCGTCATCGACCCGAAGCTGGCGGCGCCGCTGTTCGAGCGCACGACCAAACCGACGGTGGAACTGTCCGACGGCGTGAAGCTCATGGTGCCGGTGTCGCCGAAGATCGGCGCCATGCGCCAGAGCACGCGCACGCCGGAGGCCGGGCGCGAGTACTTCGCCATGTTCGCCAACGCCGGACGTTACGTGAAAGCAGGGCAGAAGGTGAACGTGGTCTTCGGCAAGCACCGCCTCGAAGGCATCGAAGTGCGCTGAACCGCACTGTCAGCGACGGCGACGAGGCCCCTCGCATGTTCAACCGCCCCTGGCTTGCCGCCGTCATCATGCTCGCGCTTGCAGCCGCGCACGCCCGGGCGGGCGAACTCGCTCCGGAACTGCTGGGGCGCATCGCCTCGCCCGACGAAGTGCCCGTGATCATTCACCTGGTGGACGATGCCCCCATCGCGCGGGCGGACCGGCGCGCGCTGCTGCGCGAGTTGCGTCAGCGCACTTCCAGGGCGCACGCCGACATCCGCACCAAACTGCGCGGCAAGACCGCGCGCGAACTGTGGAGCGCGCGCGCACTGGCCGTGCGCCTGCCCGGCCATAGCCTGCCCGCGATCGCCGCGTTGCCAGCGGTGGAGCGCATCAGCCTGGATGCGGTCGTGACCCTTGCCCTTCCGGGCGAGGTCGCCGGCGGCACGCCGGCATGGAACCTCGAAGCCATCGGCGCGCAGGCGGGGTGGGCGGCGGGCGTGACCGGCAGCGGCGCTGTGGTCGCTTCGCTGGACTCCGGCGTCGACCCGCTGCATCCCGCCTATGCAGCGCGCTTTCGCGGCGCCACCGGCGACTGGTTCGACCCGCGCGGCCAGTATGCCGCGCCCCATGACGGCGTCGGTCACGGCACCCAGACCCTGGGCCTTGCCGTGGGCGCGGACGCCGGTGACGGCCCGGTGGGCGTCGCGCCCGAGGCATCGTGGATTGCGGCGAAGATCTTCGACGATTCCGGCCAGGCCCACGTCTCGGACATTCACCTCGCATTGCAGTGGGCGCTGGATCCGGACGGCAATCCCGACACCCCCGATACGCCCCACGTGGTGCTCGCCGCCTGGGCCTTGCAGGACGCCCCGGGCACCTGCACCCGGGAATTCAGCCGCGATCTCGCCGCACTGAAGGCCGCCGACGTGGCCGTGGTGTTCGCCGGGGGCAACAGCGGCCCCGACAGGCGCAGCGATCTCGCGCCGGCCAACGACGCGAACAGCCTCGCCGTGGGCGCGGTGGATGCGTCCCTGCGTGTGCCGTATTTCAGTGCCCGCGGGCCCTCGGCCTGTCACGGCGGCGTCTTCCCGCGTGTGGTCGCGCCGGGCGACAGCGTGCGCACCACCGATCGCACCCTGGGCGGCATATTTCCCCGTTCGTATGCCTGGGTGAGCGGCACGTCCTTCGCGGCGGCGCACGCCGCCGGCGCCCTCGCGCTGCTGCGCAGCGCCTTGCCCGACGCGGGCGTGGCGCACCTGGAGTCGGCCCTCATGGGCGCAGCCGCCGACCGCGGCCGCGCCGGGCCGGATCCCAACTTCGGTTACGGACTGGTGGACGTGCCGTCCGCCGTGGCGCGACTCGCCGTGTCACATCTTCCCGCCGTGCAGGCAGGGCTCATTGATGTCTCCGTCAATCCGAAGTGGCGCGAGTTCTCGTTCGCCGCAGCGTGGCCGGAAATCCCCGTGGTGTTCACCACCCCGCCCACCATGCACGGCAAGGACCCGGGCGTGGTGCAGGTGAGCGGGCCGGGACCTGCCGCCGTTTCCCTGCGTTTCGGCGAATGGAATTACCTGGAAGGCGCGCACGCGCGCGAGGACACGGCCGTGCTGGCGCTGCCGCCGGGGCGCTGGCACATGCCTGACGGCAGCGTGTGGGAAGTGGGGCGCTTCACCCTCGCCGATACCCTGGTTTGGAACAGAATCCCGTTCACCACCGGTTTCGGCGGCATGCCGCACCTGTTCCTCACGCCCCAAAGCAACGCAGACACCGACACCTTTACCGTGCGCGCCCGCCGCGTCAGCCCGAGCGGATTCGAAGTGGCGCTGTTGGAGGAGCAGGCGCGCAACGACGGCCACCTCCCTGAGACCATCGGCTACCTGGCCATCCACCAGCCCGCGGAAACCGGCGTGCTTCCGGTCGGCGCGCAGGCGATCCCCTACCGCCTCGGCCGCGCCGAGGTCAATCACCGCCCTACGCCGGTGTTCGACGGTCTTGCTTCACTCCAATTGCAGGAAGAGCGTTCCTTCGACACCGAAGTCCAGCACGTGCCCGAACAGATCGACCTGCTCGACCTGGGCGAACGCATCTTCGCCCAACAGGTGAGCAGCCGCGCCAGGGACACCGCCGCGCTGCGGCGCAACTGACGCCGTGCTTGCACCCTACGGCTCCTCCCTTTCAACCCTGCGACTCCAACGGTCACGTTGGCGCGCAGCGCCTACGTGACATGCACGGGTGGTGGAGCGGGTCTTGTGGGAGCGAGCTTCCGCTCGCGATTCCCGGGCTTGGAAGGACGGGCCGTCGCGAGCGGAAGCTCGCTCCCACATTGCTCCCCCACGGGAAGCAACTGACCTACGGCTGTGGGGGTGGGGCGGCAGCCCGCGCCAAACGACCGTTGAAAGTACGCGATACCGGCGTTCCGGCAAGTTGATAAGTCCTGCTGGCTGCTGCGAAAAGCGGGGGTTGACAGGCCAGAGGCAGCGGACGATCAAGCGGTTTTTCCCGTGGATCGGTCACCGATATGGCCGTTCAAATTCGTATGCTTCTCTGGTCCGGTTCGATTCCGGAATCGGGAATTGAACCCGCGTCCGTCCCCCCGACCAAGAGCACACCCATTCACACCCATTCCGGGGTAAGGCAGCCCGGGGTGCGGGGAATCGCACCTTCTATCGCCGCATTATATGCGGTGAATAACTTGCGCATGCGGAGAATGAAGCCCATAATCTCCGCATGAACAGCGGCGATTACAAGTACATCTGGCAGGCCAGTGACTGGCCGGACTGGCGCTTCGACCTGGCGGCGCTCGCTGGCCCTATGGCGGATGTGAGTCGTGCTCAAGGGCTCTTGCTGGGGCGTCTGGCCGACGTGGGCATGGCGCTGCGCGATCAGGCCAGCCTGGCGGCGCTCACCGAAGACGTGGTCAAGACCAGCGAAATCGAGGGCGAGCAGCTCAACGTCGAGTCCGTGCGCTCAAGCATCGCTCGCCGGCTGGGCGTCGACATCGGGGCGTTGGCTCCAGTCGATCGTCATGTCGAAGGCGTGGTGGAGATGGTGCTCGACGCCACGGTCAACTGCGCGGCGCCGGTGACCCGCGAGCGGTTGTTCGGCTGGCACGCGGCGCTCTTTCCCACTGGTTACTCCGGCCTCTCCAGGATCAAGGTCGGCAGTTGGCGCGACGACGCCAGTGGCCCCATGCAGGTGGTCTCCGGCCCCATCGGCCGCCAGCGCGTGCATTTCGAGGCGCCGCCCGCCGATCGACTGGAGACCGAGACAGGTCGTTTCCTCGAATGGGTCAATGCGGACTCGGGTGAGCCACCGCTCGTCAAGGCGGGGCTTGCCCATCTGTGGTTCGTGACCTTGCACCCGTTCGACGACGGCAACGGCCGTATCGCCCGGGCCATCGGCGACCTGCTGTTGGCGCGCGCCGACGGCAGCCCGCAGCGCTTCTACAGCCTGTCGGCGCAGATCCAGCGGGAGCGCAAGGCCTACTACGATATTCTGGAGCGCACCCAGAAGCGGTCCATGGACGTCACCGAGTGGCTGGCCTGGTTCCTCGACACCCTGCATCGCGCCGTCGATCAGGCGCAGCACACCCTCGACTCTGTATTGGCCAAGGCGCGGTTCTGGCAGCGCTGGGCAACCACGCCACTGAACGAGCGACAGGTGAAGTTGCTGAACAAGCTGCTCGACGGCTTTGAAGGCAAGCTCACCAGCAGCAAGTGGGCGGCGATCGCCAAGTGCTCGCCAGACACGGCGCTGCGCGACATCAACGACCTGCTCGCGCGGGGTGTGCTGCGGAGATCTGAGGCGGGCGGGCGCAGTACCAGCTACGAGCTGAACGATCTCCCGTAGTAACCGCGCGTCTTCTGAATTGACTTGGCTGGCGGACCGAACAGCGCCTTCATGGACTCCTGCCAACTCATGCGGAAGGAGACCAAGATGGACGTCGTTCACCTCAATCAAAAACAACTGGCCGCCCGCTGGAGTATCAGCGAAGCCACCCTCGAACGCTGGCGTAGCGTGGGAATTGGGCCGAAATTCCTGAAACTCTGTGGTCGGGTGATTTACCGCCAAGTCGACATCGAAGCCTACGAGGAGTCGTGCCTGCAGATATCAACCAGCCAGTCTGCGGTCGTTGCCCATGGCCAAACAAACTGAGATCGTCAGCCGCTGGATCGATGCGCAGCCGGAGGGCGCCTTGCTCAGGAGCCTGGACCTGGAGCACTTGGTCAATCGCGATCAAGCGTCGCGGCAGTTGGTTCGCTTGGCACGGCATGGGCGTTTGAGGCGCGTGGCGCGCGGCATGTACGTCGCCGTGACGGCCAGCCGCTTCGGTCCAGTCCCGCCGCCCGCCGACAAACTGGTCCAGTCCCTCGCGCGCATCACGGGGCACGCCATCGTCCGTCATGGCGCGGCTGCGGCCAGTGCCCTGGGGCTGACCACGCAGGTCCCCGTCCGACAGATCTACCTGACCGACGGCCGCGCGCGGACGCTCAATCTCGGCAAGCAGGTCATCGAGATCCGCCGTGCCCCCAGGTGGATGTTGGTGCTGGGCGATAGTCTCGCCGGTGATGTCGTCAGAGCCCTTGAATGGCTTGGCCCGGACCTCGCCGAAACCACGGTCGGCAAGTTGGTTGGGCGCATCGGGCGGGATGACTGGAACGCCGTGCTCGAAACCAGGACTCACCTGCCGGCGTGGATGGTAGTGGCAATCCAGAAAGGTCTTCCCGCGTCGGCACTTGTTCCGTTTCGTCGGTAGATGTCGACAAGTACCGACGTTTCGAAACACGGCGGCATCCGACCACGGTTACAAGCGGATTGCCGGCATACCGAAAGTCCGCAGTCCGCAAGTGCGGACTGGTCAAGCAGGTTGTTCAAAATCAAGGACCTGCCATCAGACCGTGCGGGCTGGCGAGGGTTCCTGCGGGTTCGTGCGGAATGGTTCGGACTCCTGCGGGGAATCGGTGGGGCGGCAGCCTGCGCCAAACGCCGTCGAAAAGGCCGGTTACCGGCGCTCCGGCAAGTTGATAAGTGCTGCTAGCTGCTGCAAAAAGCGAGGGGTTGAGGGGCTGCGATTGGCAGATGGACCAGCGGTTCTTCTCGTAGATTGGTTGCCGATTAGGCCATTCAACCGCGTCTGCTTTCGGATGCAGGTTCGACTCCCATACCGGAATCGAACTCGCGTCCGTCAGATCGCCGCCTTCCACTCCCGCAGCAGGCCGACCGTCTGCGTGAGGCCTTGCTTGAGCAGGGTGTCGAGGTACTCGTCG
>JBFXES010000116.1:1316-9527 GCA_050179875.1 Thiohalomonadaceae bacterium | reverse complement strand
ACGACGATGCCGCTGACGCCACCTCCGTGGCCGTTCAGTACAAGGCTGGCCCGCTCTTCGTAGCTGCCGCCCACGAGTCGTTCGCCGCTGACGACACCGCCGCCGGCACCCGCTTCGGTCTTGGCTACGACGCTGGTGTGGCCAAGGTCGGTTTCGTATACGAGACCGTGTCCGACGCCTCCAACGTCAAGGGTGACGACTACACCGCGTTCGTCGTGAACGCGGCCATCCCCGTCGGTGGCAGCAACGCCGTGATCGCCGAGTACGGCGTGGGTGAACTGGACAGCGATGCTGGTGACGAAGAAGTCACCCTCATGGCTATTGGTCTGGCTCACAATTTCAGCAAGACCAGCAGCGCCTACGTTGCTTACGGCAACGCCGACGTCGATGTCGCTGGCAGCGTCAATGACGGCGATGCGAGCATCCTCACCGCTGGTATGGTCGTCAAGTTCTAATCGAACTTGGTTGGCTGTTGAGCAACGGGCGCCTTCGGCGCCCGTTTCTTTTTGTGTGCCGCGAGAATAAAGGGCACATGCCTGCGGCACGTGCCCTTCGGTTCAGCCTGCCGGCAAACTAGTAGGTGGAGCTGCCCAGATCGAGGTTGCCCACCGAACCATACCAGTCATGCCTCAGTACCCACGGCTCCAACTCGTCGATATGGGTGTCCTCGAAGGCCGAGAACTCGGCGGTGTCCATGGCGCCGTCATTGTTCTCGTCGAACTTGTACCAGTAGCGGGATAGCACCGGCTCGTCGGCCGCAGACAGCTCATCGGCGCTCACATACCCGTCCTTGTTCATGTCCAGATCGCTGAAGTCGGAATCGATATCCACGGCGAAAACGCCGGTGGCGGCGAGACCGAGGGCCCCGAACAACAACCAAGCGAACTTCTTCATGGCGTGCCTCCTTCGTTGTCCCGGCAACTGGGAACATGAGAAGAGCAAGACCTCTTGATCGTTAATCTAGAAGCGGGCAGGGGGCTGTCAAGCATCATAAAGAGCTTATTGATCACAACTCAGTGAGCCCTTGAAGTGGCTTTGTTCAGCCGCATGCACTCGGCCTGGGTGGCTTGCAGAATCACGTGACGTGCGTGGGGAAAGGCGCATCCAGGCATGTGCCCACGACTGTGTCCCATGGGGGAGTTGAAGTTACTCGGGTCATTGACCCGTGCTACACTGATCCCGTGTTCCACGGGAGAGCCTGCCCCATGGCAAACCTGACGATCGCGGTGGACGACGAACTTCTCAAGAAGGCGCGCCTACGCGCCATTTCCCAGGGCACCTCTGTCAACGCCCAGGTACGGATGTTCCTGGAGCAATACGCGGGGGTTCAGCCCGGACGGGAGGAGGCGGTGAAGCGGCTGCTTGAACTCTCACAGCGTTCCAAGGCAAGGCGCGGCGCGGTGCGTGTTACTCGCGACGAGTTGCACGAGCGGTGAAGTCATTCCTCGATACCAACGTCCTCGTTTACCTCTTCGATACCGGCGAGGCAGGCAAGCAGATCCGGGCGCGAGAACTCGTGGCGGATCTGGTCGGCCGCGGCGATGCGCTTCTCAGCACCCAGGTACTTCAGGAGTTCTACGTTACTGTCACCCGCAAGTTGGCGGTGCCTCTGGATGCCGATGATGCCGAGGCGGCGGTGAGGGAATTTGCGCAGCTGCCGCTGGTGCAGGTCGATGAGGCGATGGTGCTCGCTGCCATTCGGCGCCACCGCCAGACGGGCTATGCGTTCTGGGATGCCCTCATCATCGAAGCGGCAGTTCGTGGTGGTGCGGAACGGCTCCTGAGTGAAGATCTCCATGCCGGTCATGCCATCGATGGCCTGATCATCGAGAACCCGTTCGCTGGTATGGAACGGGCGTAAATGGTGCGTTTCCAATCCCTCCTTTCAGGCAGCGCGGCTTCTGGCGAAGGCGTGTGGCCCTGCGGTAGTTGCAACGCACCGTAGCCGGTCCGTGCCTGACGTCGTAAGGGTGCCGTGGGAGCGGCCTCAGGCCGCGAAATGCCGGTGGAATCGTGGAATCGCGGCCTGAGGCCGCTCCTGCGGAGGTGCATCCGTGTCAGGAATCGGCAGCCCGCCGTGATAGAATGCCTCCCCGTTTGACCTCCCTGGTGCGACTCACCTGATGACCGTCCCCAGCGCCACCCGCATCCGCGAAATTCCGTACAACTACACCTCGTTCTCCGACCGGGAGATCGTCATCCGCTTCCTGGGCGAGGAGAACTGGGCGCTCCTGAACCGCTTGCGCGGCGAGCGCGTCACCGGCCGTTCGGCGCGCATGCTGTTCGAGGTGCTCGGGGACATGTGGGTCATTACCCGTAACCCGTTCATTCAGGACGATCTCATCGAGAACGCCAAGCGCTGGGGCTCACTGGTGCACGCCCTGCACCACCGGCTCGATCAGATCGTGGCGCGGGCCGGCGGCAACCGGGCGGCGCTGGACCTCGCCAACGCGGCGCGCGAGGCGGTGCGCGAATTCGAGGCCTGGCTGCCGCGCATGAAGGATCGGCGCAAGCAGGCGCTCAAGCGCTTCGCCCGCGTGACCCGCCGCGACAACATCCGGTTTGACGGCCTGTCCCGCGTTTCCCATGTCACCGACGCCTCCGACTGGCGCGTGGAATACCCGCTGGTGGTGCTCACCCCGGATACGGAAGAGGAAGTCGCCGGCCTGGTGCGGGTGTGCGTGGAACTGGGGCTCTCCATCATTCCGCGCGGCGGCGGCACCGGCTACACCGGCGGCGCCGTGCCGCTGGTGCAGGACAGCGCGGTCATCAACACGGAAAAGCTGGATTTCCTCGGCCCGGTGGAGCACATGATGCTCCCGGGCGCGGGCGATCGGCTGGTCGCCACGGTGCGCACGGGCGCGGGCGTGGTGACGCGGCGCGTGTCCGACATGGCCGGCGCCAACGGCCTGGTGTTCGCGGTGGATCCCACCTCCCAGGACGCCTCCTGCATCGGCGGCAACATCGCCATGAACGCCGGCGGCAAGAAGGCCGTGATGTGGGGCACCACCCTGGACAACCTGGTGTCCTGGCGCATGGTCACGCCGGACGCCCAGTGGCTCGAAGTGGAGCGCCTCAACCACAACCTGGGCAAGATCCACGACCTGCCCTTCGGCGAATTCCGCGTCACGCGCTACGCAGCAGATGGCAGGACGCCCGTGGGCGAGCCCGAGCTGCTGCGCATCCCCGGGCCGGAGCTGCGCAAGACCGGCCTGGGCAAGGACGTCACCAACAAGTTCCTGGGCGGCCTGCCCGGCGTGCAGAAGGAAGGCTGTGACGGCATCATCACCTCCGCGCGCTTCGTGCTGCATCGCATGCCGTCGCACCTGCGCACCGTGTGCCTGGAGTTCTTCGGTGCCGACCTGCGGCGCGCGGTCCCGGCCATCGTGGAAACAAAGGATTTTCTGGACGCCAACCCCGCCGTCTCCCTGCTCGGCCTCGAACACCTGGACGAGCGCTACATCCGTGCCGTGAAGTATTCCACCAAGGCGCCGCGTCCCGACCTGCCCAAGATGCTGCTGCTGGTCGACATCGGCGGCGAGGACGAGGCCAGCGTGGCCGAGGCCGCCTCCACCGTGGTGCGCATGGCCAATGCGCGCGGCGCCGAGGGCTTCATCGCCACCAGTCCCGAGGCGCGCAAGCGCTTCTGGGCCGATCGTTCGCGTACCGCCGCCATCGCCGCTCACACCAACGCCTTCAAGATCAACGAGGACGTGGTGATCCCGCTGGCGCGCCTGGGCGAATACAGCGAGGGCATCGAGCGCATCAACATCGAGCAGTCCACGCGCAACAAGCTGAAGATGATCGACGCCGTGCTCGATTACCTCGGCGGCGAGCTGGCGGAACTGCGGGTGGAGAGCTTCGAGGCCGGCGAAGAGAGCCGCGCCATCTGGGAAGCGAAGCGCGTCGCCGCGCGCGAGCACCTGTTGCAGACGCGGGCGCGCTGGGTGGCCATCATGGAACACCTGGACACCCCGGCGGAGCAGGTGCGCGAGCTCATCGGCGAGCGCGCTTTGGAGCACCTGCAGCCCGGCGACACGGTGTTCTACCTGCTGCAACGCCGCGACCTGCGCATCTCCTACCGCCGCGAAGTGGAGCGGCCGCTGAAGGAGATCTTCACCGGCCGCGAGCTGCAGGCCGTGCGCGAGAAACTGGACGCCATCCACGCCCGTTTGCGCGCCAGCCGTCTGTTCGTCGCCACCCACATGCACGCGGGCGACGGCAATGTGCACACCAACATCCCCGTGCACTCCAGCGACTACGAGATGCTGCACGAGGCCGAGCGCGTGGTGGAGCGCGTCATGGCCCTGGCCGAATCCCTGGGCGGCGTCATCTCCGGCGAGCACGGCATCGGCATTACCAAGATGCAGTTCCTCGATGCGGCCCACGTGAACGCCTTCGCCGAGTACAAGCTCCGCGTGGATCCGGAAGGCCGCTTCAACAAGGGCAAGCTGCTGCCCGGCTCGGGCCTGCAGAACGCCTACACCCCCTCGCTGCGCCTGTTGCAGCAGGAGGCCATCATCCTGGAGGCCAGCGAGCTGGACGCGCTCAACTCCGCGGTGAAGGACTGCCTGCGCTGCGGCAAGTGCAAGCCCGTGTGCACCACCCACGTGCCGCGCGCCAACCTGCTGTATTCGCCGCGCAACAAGATCCTCGCCACCGGCCTCATCATCGAGGCATTCCTCTATGAGGAACAGACGCGCCGCGGTATTTCCGTGCGCCACTTCGACGAGATGAACGACGTGGCCGATCACTGCACCGTGTGTCATCGCTGTGTGGTGCCGTGCCCGGTGAACATCGATTTCGGCAACGTCTCCATCGCCATGCGCAATGTGCTGCGCGCTCGCGGCCAGAAGCGCACCAGCGTGTTCACGCGCCTGTCCATGGTGTTCCTGAACATCACCGAACCGCGCACCGTGAAGGCCATGCGCAAGGTGCTCATCGAGTGGAGCTACGGCGCCCAGCGCCTCGGCTACCGCGCCGCAAGCCTGCTCGGCCTGGCGCGGCGCAAGCGCGTTCCGGCCAGCACCACGGGCAAGATGCCGCTCACCGCACAGGTCATCAATTTCGTCGCCAAGCCCATGCCGGCCAACATGCCGGTGCAGACCAGCCGCGCGCTGCTCGGCCTGGAAGACGACAAGGTGGTGCCCATCCTGCGCGACCCGGCCAAGGTCACCGACGAATCCGACGCGGTGTTCTATTTCCCGGGCTGCGGTTCCGAGCGCCTGTTCAGCCAGGTGGGCCTCGCCACGCTCGCCATGCTTTACGAGCAGGGTGTGCAGACCGTGCTGCCGCCTGGCTATCTGTGCTGCGGTTACCCGCAGACCGCCGGCGGCGACGAGGTCACGGGCAAGCGCATCTCGGCGAGCAACCAGGTGTTGTTCCACCGCGTGGCCAACACGCTCAACTACCTGGACATCAAGACGGTGATCGTCTCCTGCGGCACCTGCATGGACCAGTTGCTCAAGTACCGCTTCGAGGAGATCTTCCCCGGCTGCCGCCTGCTCGACATTCACGAGTATTTGATGGAAAAGGGCGTGAAGCTCGAGGGCACGGAAGGCGTGCACTACCTCTACCACGACCCGTGCCATACGCCCATGAAGCAGTACGCGCCGCTCAAGGTGGCCTCGGCCCTCACCGGAGCGAAGGTGCAGTTGTCCGACCGCTGCTGCGGCGAGGCGGGCACCTTCGCGGTATCGCGCCCGGACATCGCCACCCAGGTGCGCTTCCGCAAGCAGGAGGAACTGCACAAGGGCATCCGCACCCTCACGGGCGCGGACAAGGCCGGGCGCGGACAGGTCAAACTGCTCACGTCCTGTCCGGCCTGCCAACAGGGTCTGTCCCGGTATTCGGAAGACACCGGTCTGGAGGCCAGTTACATCGTGGTCGAGCTGGCCAACCGACTGCTCGGCGGCGACTGGCAGCGCCGCTTCGTCGACAAGGTCAAGGAAGGCGGCATAGAACGGGTGCTGCTGTAGTCACGCGCGGCGTCAGGGATCAACCACGGAGGGCCACGGAGAATATGGAATGCTTTCCTCCGTGGTCCTGTACCCACCGTAGGAGCCCACACCGTGGGCGAATGCCTTTCCAACCGCCGACGGTTATCGAAACCGTGTTCGCCGCCGACGTCGGTGGGCTTTTTGAACCAGAATCCGGCCGTTGGATCCAGGCACTCCATCCCTGTTGTTGGTGTGTAAGATAAGAGGGCCCGACGGTCGCACCGCTCAGCGCCATGCGGGTTCATCACGCGCAACCAAGGACAGGAGGGAGCCATGTATCTCAAGCACCAGCCCACCGGCGATTTGGTCGAGGTCCTCGACATCACCTCGCTGATCGATCCCTACCGGACCAAGCTCGCGGGCCGTTTTCATGCGGGCGAGGAACTCCAGGATCCGGCCAATTTCACCAAGGCCGAGCTCATCTTCCCTTCCGGCGAGCCGCTGCCACGTTGCTGGGTGGACCCGACCTATCGGGGTTAGCGCGTTGGGAGTTCCGTCGTAGGTCACGTTGGCGCGCAGCGCCTACGCGACGATGCGTGGCAAGGAATGTCACGTAGCTTCGCAACGTGACCCACGGGCCTATCGGGGTTAGCGCGTTTGTTGATTCAGGCGTAGGTCACGTTGGCGCGCAGCGCCTACGTGACGATGCGCGGTAAGGAATGTCACGTAGCTTCGCAACGTGACCTACGGGTCTGCACACAACAAACAGCCTTGTACTTCTCCGTGGCCTCCGTGGTTCCTGCATTTTTCTTTGCCGCCAGACGGGATCAGAACAGCCCGATCTGGCCGTCCAGCGCCGGCGGCGTGAACAGCCCGGTTTCCAGCGGCGGAGCGCCCGGGAAGCTGAGGCGTTCGTAGGCGATCCGGAAGCGCTTGCGCATGAGTTCCGCGTAGATGCCGCTGCCGCGCATGCGCCGGCCGAAGCCGCTGTCGTATTCGCGGCCGCCATGAAACTCGCGCAGGCGCGCGAGTACATGGGCGGCGCTGTCGGGGTAATGCTCGGCGAGCCAGCCCTCGAACAACGCCTTCAATTCCAAAGGCAGGCGCAGCATCTGATAGCCGGCGTCCACGGCACCGGCTTCGCGGCCTCTCGCGAGCAGGCGCTCCATTTCGCCATCCGTGAGCACCGGTATCACCGGTGCCGCCAGGACGGCCACGGGAATGCCGGCAGCAGTCAGGCGCGCGATGGTCTCGAGCCGCCGTTCCGGCCGGCTGGCGCGCGGCTCCAGGCGACGCGCCAGTTCCGCATCCAGCGTGGTGACGGAGATCGCCACCTCGACCAGTCCCTGCGCCGCCATGGGCGCGAGCAGGTCGATGTCACGCTCGATGAGCGATGACTTGGTGATCATGCTCACCGGGTGGCGTGTCTCCGCGAGTACCTCGAGGACGGCGCGGGTGACACGGTATTGGCGTTCGATGGGTTGGTAGGCATCGGTGTTCACGCCGATGCCGATGGGCGCCGGACGGTAGTTCCGCGCCGCGAGCTCCTTGCGCAACAGGCGGGCCGCGTCGGGCTTGTAAAACAGCCGGGTTTCGAAATCGAGCCCGGGGGAGAGGTCGAAGCGCGCGTGGCTCGGGCGCGCGTAGCAATAGATGCAACCGTGCTCGCAACCCCGATAGGGATTGATGGAGCGATCAATGGGGACGTCCGGCGAGTCGTTGTAGCTGATGATGCTCCGCGCCGTGTCCACGCCCACGGTGGTACGCAGCGGCGGCAGTTCCTCCAGGCTTCCCCACCCGTCGTCGGCGGCCTCGCGCCGGCGCGAGGCGTAACGATTGGGTGGATTGCAGGTGGCCCCGCGACCCTTGCGCGGGCGGTCCGGCATGGATCAGCGGCCCCGCTGGCGGCGCAACTGGGCCGACTGCAGTTCGATGAGATGGCGCACCAGGGCGTCCTTCTCCGCTTCGGCCAGTTGCGTGAAGGTGACGCCCACGCGATAGCGTCGGTGCGAGGGCGCCTGCTCGTCTTCCTCGGCATGCACCACCAGCGCGAGCGCATGGAGGCGCACGTAGGAGGGAAACATCACCAGCCGCAGCTCCAGTTTCGTGCCCGGGGCGAGGGGCTGGTCGCGCCAGAAGGCGAGTCCGCCCGCGCTCAGGTTCACGCGCGCATCGGGCGTCACGGCGCCGCCGCCGCGGCTGCCCTCCAGGTGCGCGGCGAGCATGTCGATCTTGCGATCGAGCATGGCGAGGTAATGGGCGACGTCGGGAT
>JBFXES010000116.1:0-1216 GCA_050179875.1 Thiohalomonadaceae bacterium | reverse complement strand
CCGCCCGCGCTCAGGTTCACGCGCGCATCGGGCGTCACGGCGCCGCCGCCGCGGCTGCCCTCCAGGTGCGCGGCGAGCATGTCGATCTTGCGATCGAGCATGGCGAGGTAATGGGCGACGTCGGGATCGGCCTTGCGGATGTTCACCAGCAGGTTGCCCGCCTGCGCTGTCAGGCTGCGCAGTTGGCTCACCAGCGAGCTTTCCACGGTGGGTTCGGGCGGGTTCTCCAGCAGGCGCTGGTATTCATCGTCAGTGAGCACGCGCACCTCGAGGTGCGCCTTGTCGTCCACCCGGAAACTCTCGCGACGTTCTTCACGCATGGGTCAGCGCCTGAACAGCCAGAGGATGAGCGTGAGCAGCAGGCTCACGATGATGGAGGTGGTGATGGGGAAGTAGAACCGGAACCCGTCGCGCTGGATGGCGATGTCGCCGGGCAGCCGGCCCAGCCCCAGCTTCTGCAGCCAGGGCCAGGCCAGTCCTGCCACGAGCAGGACGATGCCGAGGATGACGAGGATCCGGCCCATCACTCACAGTGTTTTCACGCCGCCAGGCGTGCCCACCAACACCACGTCGGCCGGGCGCATGGCGAACAGGCCGTTGGTGACCACGCCGGTGATGTTGTTGATGGTCTGTTCCAGCTTCACCGGTTCCATGATGGACAGGTTGTGCACGTCCAGGATCACGTTGCCGTTGTCGGTGATGAAGCCTTCGCGATACACCGGGTCGCCGCCCAGCTTCACCAGTTCGCGCGCCACGTGGCTGCGCGCCATGGGGATGACCTCTACCGGCAGCGGGAACCTGCCCAGCACGTCCACCACCTTGGTCTCGTCGACGATGCACACGAACTGCCTGGCCACGGCCGCGACGATCTTCTCGCGCGTCAGCGCGCCGCCGCCGCCCTTGATCAGATGATGGTGACGGTTGGTTTCGTCGGCGCCGTCCACGTACACCTCGATGTTCGACACGTCGTTAAGGTCGAACACCTCGATGCCGTGCTTGCGCAGGCGCTGGGCGCTGGCCTCGGAACTCGCCACCGTGCCGGTGATCTTGTGTTTGATTTCCGCGAGGAAGTCGATGAAGTGATTGGCCGTGGAGCCGGTGCCGATGCCGACGATGGTGTCGGGCTTCACATATTCGAGGGCGGCACGGGCAACGGCCTTTTTCATCTCGTCCTGGGTCATTTTTTTCTCCGGTTTTTTTGCTGGCATGTGGATGC
>JBFXES010000115.1:0-9593 GCA_050179875.1 Thiohalomonadaceae bacterium | reverse complement strand
GGTGGAGCCCGTGGGCTACCTGGAGGCCGACGCACCGGCCGAGCGCACGGCGGCCGCGGCGCGGATCCTGGAGGCGCTGCTGCGCAGCGAAGGACGCTACCGCGCGGCGTCGCGGCTGCACATCGAGGCGGTGCGCCGCGATTACGAGGAATTGAAGCGCAAGCACGATGCGCTGCTGGACTCCGAGGCGCGCTACCGCGAACTGGCGGCCCAACTGGACGAGCGCGTGAAAGCCCAGGTGCGGACCATCGAGGCCACCCAGCGCCAGCTCTACCAGAGCGAAAAGATGGCGGCGGTCGGCCAGCTCGCCGCGGGCATCGCCCACGAGATCAACACCCCCATCGCCTTCATCCGCAGCAATCTGAACACCGCGCTCGACTACCGCAAGCGCATCGCCGGGGTGCTGCAGAGCGCCGCGCTGCATGACGGCGAGCTGGATTTCATCCTCGACGACCTGCGCGATCTGCTGCGGGAGAGCATGGCCGGCGCCGAGCGGGTAGGGCGCATCGTCGCCGCCCTGAAGGACTTCTCGCACGTGGATCGCAACGCCATGGAGGACGCGGACCTCAACGCGTTGGTGCGCAGCGTCTGCGAAGTGCTCGCGCCGGAAGCCGCTGGCAAGGCGCGCTTCGTGCTGGAGCTCGAATCACTGCCCCCGGTCCGCTGTCACGCGGGCAACCTGGGCCAAGTGTTCTACAACCTGCTGCTCAACGCCGTGCAAGCCACGGAAGCCGGCGGCACCATTTGCGTGCGTTCGCAGTCCACGACGCCGGACGAGGTGCGGGTGATCGTCGAGGACGACGGCGTGGGCATCGCGCCCGAACACCTCGGACGCGTGTTCGAGCCGTTCTTCACCACACGGGAGGTGGGGAAGGGGACGGGACTGGGGCTCACCGTAAGCCACGACATCGTGCGTGCCCATGGCGGCGAACTGGCCATAGACAGCAGCCCCGGGAAGGGGACGCGGGTGACGGTGGTGCTGCCGACGGCGGGGAGCGCCGCGGCGGCGTAAACGTGCGGTCGAAAGCCATCAGCCGCGGGTAACGTCGCGAAGCTGCGTGACATCTCCACGTCGCGCATGTCACTACGACAGGCGGGGAACGGTGTAGGTCACGTTGCGAAGCTGCGTGACATCTCCCGGCCGCGCATGTCACGCAGGCGCTGCGCGCCAACGTGACCAACGGCAGGCGGGGAACGGTGTAGGTCACGTTGCGAAGCTACGTGACATCTCCCGGCCGCGCATGTCACGCAGGCGCTGCGCGCCAACGTGACCTACGACTTTGCGTTGATTTGCGTTCATTCGCGGACTTTTCTCCGTGGCCTCCGTGGTTGATCCCCCAGCAATACCCCGAGCACGGCCAAGATCGCATTAAAGGCAATTACTGCCCCGCGCGCCTCATCAAAATCTTGAGACGCGGCTTGACTGTGCGCCCAACTCAACCATGTTTGTTCGCAACCTCGAACCGGCGCGCGCGCATGGCCAAGGAAAAAATCGTCTCGCCGATGCCGTTCCCCCACGACCGACCCGCCTGCATCGTGGTCCCCGCCGGCGGGGAACGCTGGGCGGAGCTGTTCATCGTGCAAGTCCCGGGCGGCGTGTCCCATTTGCATGCCGAGCCTTATATGAACTTCCTCGCGGAGCGCGTCGCGTGGATGCTGCGGCGGACTCCGGACGAAGACGGCGCCATGGCCGAGTTGCGCAGCTCGCTCAAGCAGGCGAAGCTCCTGAAGAAGGAGCCGCGCAAGAGCACGCCGGGGCTGTTCTGCATCGACTGCATCGCGACAAATGCGATTTTTCTCGCAAGGATCCGTGCCACCCTGGGCGCGTTTCCCATGGAGGTGTTGCACGGTGATCACAGCGCGGTCACGGTGTTGTTGCGCACCGGAATCAGCGAATGGATTGCGGCGTTCAGGGATTGGGCCGAAGAAACAGGGGGTAAAGGCGCGGCACGCAAGGCGTCCGGGGCTGTGCCAAGGCGGCGGTCGCCGGCTCGACCCGGGCCCTGAACGGGCGGCGTATGCGTCCTTGCGCGTGAAGCCGTGTGAAGGGGGGGCCGGGCCTGTACCCATGCGGGAATGGCTGAGGAACCTGCGCGAGATCCTGCACGGCAGCCTGTGGTTCATCCCGGGGCTCATGACCGCGCTCGCCATGGCCCTTGCCGGGCTGGCGCTCGCGCTGGATCGCGCCGCCACGCTGAAGACGGCGCCGTCCTGGCTGTATCAGGGGGATCAACATGCCGCCCGCGAGGTGGTGGGCGTCATCGCCGTGTCAGTCATCGGCGTGGCGGGCGTGGCCTTTTCCATCACCATGGTGGCCTTGTCGCTGGCAGGTTCCCAGTTCGGGACGCTGCAGCTCTCCAGCTATCTGCGTGATCGCCTGAACCAGTTCGTGCTCGGCACCTTCGTGGGCACGTTCGTGTACTGCCTCATCGTGCTCGGCAACATCGGTGTGCGTAGCGAGCCGGCGGACGTCATCCCGGGATACGCCGTCACTGTGGCCTTGCTGCTCGCCATCGCCAGCCTGGCGGCCTTCATCGCCTTCATCCACAACGTCGGCCAGTCGCTGCAGGCGGAACGCCTGGCGTCGCGCGTGGGGCGGTGGCTGCTGGATTCCATCCACGCGTTCTTCCCTGACCAGCCCGCGGTGCATGCGGTGACCACGGCGGACCTGCCGGACCGGGAGGCGCCGGTCCAGGCGGTGTGCGCCCACCAGACCGGCTATCTCCAGACCATCGAGTATGAGCGGGCCGTGCACATCGCCGTGCGCGACGACCTGGTGGTTTGCCTCGATCGGCACGCGGGCGATTTCGTTACCGAGGGCACCGTCATCGGCCGCATCTACGGTGCGGCGCCGGGACGGGAGGCGGCGCTGGCGCGAGAACTGGCGGACTGTCATTTGATCGGTTCGGTGCGTACGCCCACCCAGGACCCGGAATATTCGGTTCACCAGTTGGCGCAGATCGCCGTGCGCGCCATGTCGCCCGCCATCAACGATCCCTACACGGCGCTCATCTGCATCGACTGGATGGATGCGGCCCTGCGCGTGCTCGCGCGGCGCGACATGCCTTCGGGATTCCATCACGACCGCGCGGGCAAATTGCGCCTGGTGGCGGTGCAACCGGGATTCCCCGTGGTGGCGGATGCCGTGTTCAACAAGCTGCGCATCGCCGTGCGCAGCCATCAACAGCTGATGCTGCGCCTCGTGAACATGGTGGAAAGCGTGGTGCAGGACGTGCATCGCGAAGAGGATCTGCGCGTGCTGGCGCGGCATCTGGACTGGGTCGCGGAGGACGGGGAGCACATGCTGCCCGTGGCGCGCGAGAGGGAATTCCTGCGCGCCCGCTACGCCGAGGTGAAGGCCGTGCTTGCCGCCAGGATGGCGGCCGTACCCACGCCCTGAGCGGCGCGATCCCGCGTGGCTGGCGGTTATCTAGGATCAGAGTGACCACACCAGCGGAGGCGGCGTCATGGGCGAGCAAGTGGCCGATTTCATGCTGCACCGGCTTTCCGAGTGGGGCGTGCGAAGGATCTATGGCTATCCCGGAGACGGCATCAACGGCCTGATGGGCGCCCTCGGCCGCGCGGAAGAGCGCTTCGAATTCATCCAGGTACGTCACGAGGAGACCGCGGCCTTCATGGCCTGCGCCCACGCCAAGTTCACCGGTCGGACCGGCGTGTGCCTCGCCACCTCCGGGCCCGGCGCCATTCACCTGCTCAACGGACTTTACGACGCGCGCATGGATCACCAGCCCGTGGTCGCCATCGTGGGCCAGGCCAAGCGCATGTCCCTGGGCGGCGATTTCCAGCAGGAGGTGGATCTGCCCACGCTCTTCAAGGACGTGGCCAGCCATTACGTGCAGACCATCACCACGCCCGCGCAGGCGCGTCACGTCATCGATCGCGCCTTCCGCATCGCCATGGCCGAGCGCACGGTCACCTGCATCATCGTGCCCAATGACGTGCAGGAACTGCCCTCCATGATCTCGCCGCCCCGCATGCACGGCGCCATACTGACCGGCGTCGGGTATACCGCGCCGCGGGTGGTGCCGCACTCGGTGGATCTGCAGCGCGCCGCCGACGTGCTCAATGCGGGCAAGCGGGTGGCCATGCTGGTGGGCGCCGGCGCCTTCGGCGCGAGCGCGGAGGTGATCAAGGCCGCGGAGGTGCTGCAGGCCGGCGTGGCCAAGGCGCTGCTGGGTAAGGCCGTGCTGCCCGATCACCTGCCGTTCGTCACCGGCGCCATCGGGCTGCTGGGTACCAAGCCGAGCTACGACATGATGATGGACTGCGACACGCTGTTCATGATCGGGTCGAGCTTCCCCTATTCGGAATTCCTGCCGCCGGAAGGCAAGGCACGCGGCGTGCAGATCGACATCGATCCGCGCAAGCTGTCCCTGCGCTATCCCATGGAGGTGAGCCTGCAGGGTGATGCCCGCGCCACGCTGGAGGCCTTGCTGCCGCTGCTCAAGCCGCGCAAGGACCGCGCCAGCCTCAACTGGCGACGCAATATCGAAAAGGACGTGGCGCACTGGTGGTCGGTGCTCGAGGCGCGCGCCAGGGAGGCGGCCGATCCCATCAACCCGCAGCGCGTGTTCTGGGATCTGTCGCCGCGCTTGCCGGACAACTGCATCATCACCGCGGATTCGGGCTCGGTCGCCAACTGGTATGCGCGTGATCTCAAGATCCGCCCGGGCATGATGGCATCCATGTCCGGCGGCCTCGCCACCATGGGCTGCGGCGTCCCCTATGCCATCGCCGCCAAGTTCGCCCATCCCGACCAGCCGGTGATCGCGCTGGTGGGCGACGGCGCCATGCAGATGAACGGCAACAGCGAACTGGTGACGGTGGCGAAGTACTGGAAACGCTGGCGCAATCCGACGCTGATCATCGGCGTGCTCAACAACCGCGATCTCAACCAGGTCACCTGGGAGCAGCGCGCCCTGGCGGGCGATCCGAAGTTCTCCGCCCGCCAGGACCTGCCCGACTTTCCCTATGCCCGCTACGCCGAACTGCTGGGGCTCAAGGGCTGTTGCGCGGACAAGCCGGAGGCCGTGGCGCCGGCCTGGGAGAAGGCGCTTGCCGCCGACCGGCCATGCGTGGTGGACATGTACGTGGATCCCAACGTACCGCCCTTGCCGCCGCACATCAGCTTCAAGCAGGCGCGCACCTACATGAGCGCGCTCTGGAAGGGCGATCCGGATACCGCGGACGTGCTGCGCCGCTCCGCATCGGACTTCATCGACGCCCTGATCCCGCGCCGCTGATCATGGACCGCACGCCCATCGAGGAACTGCGTGCCTCGGCCTACACGGTGCCCGTGGATGCACCGGAATCCGACGGCATGCCGGGGTGGACGGCCACCACGCTGGTGCTGGTTGAGGCGCGCGTGGGCAAGGTGGTCGGGGTGGGCTACAGCTACACCCACGCCAGCGCCGCCGGGCTCATCAACCAGGATCTGGCGGCGTGCGTCACGGGTGGCGACGCCATGGCGCCGGTCCATCACTGGCACGTGATGCAGGAGGCCGTGCGCAACCTGGGCCGGGCGGGCATCGCGGCCACGGCCATCAGCGCGGTGGATGCCGCCCTGTGGGATCTGAAGGCGCGGCTGTTGGGCGTCCCCCTGGTGCTGCTGTTCGGGCCGGTGCGAGACAAGGTGCCGCTCTACGGCAGCGGCAGTTTCACCTCGTATCCGTCGGATCGGCTGGAGCGGCAACTGATGCAGTGGCGCGAGGCCGGCTTCGGCGCCGTGAAAATGAAGGTGGGGCGCCAGCCGCGCGACGACGTGGCGCGGGTGCGCGCGGCGCGCGAGGCCATCGGACCGGACGTCGCCCTGTTCGTGGACGCCAACGGCGCCTACGCCCCGCGACAAGCCCTGGAGAAGGCCGAGGCGTTTGCCGCCCTGGACGTGCGCTGGTTCGAGGAGCCGGTGTCCTCGGACGATCTGGAAGGCATGCGTTTCGTGCGCGAGCGCGTGCCCTCGGGCATGGTGGTCAGCGCGGGCGAATATGCCTATGGCGCCGACGACTTCCTCCGCCTGCTGCAGGCGGGCGCGGTGGATTTCCTGCAGGCGGACGTCACCCGTTGCGGCGGCTACACCGGCTTTCTCATGGCGGCCGCCATGGCCGGGATGTACCACATCCCGCTGTCGAGCCACACGGCGCCCGCGCTGCATCTGCCCGTGGCGTGCGCCACGCGCGGGCTGGAACACATGGAGTGGTTCCATGATCACGTGCGCATCGAGAAACTGTTCTTCGACGGCGTGCCCGATCCTGTGCGCGGAATGTTGCGCGCCGATCTGTCGCGTCCCGGCAACGGCCTCGAATTCCGGCGCAGCGACGCCGCGCGTTATGCCGTGTGAGGGCCGCGCGCCCGACTTCCCATCGCCATGAATCGCCGCACGGACAGCGGGAGCTTGGTCCCGCTTGAGCGCATGGCGCACGTCGATCCGGAGGCGCTCGCCACCGAACTGCGCGCCGAACTGAAGGGCCCGGTGCGGTTCGACGCCGGCAGCCGCGCGGTGTACGCCACTGACAGTTCCGGCTTCCGCCAGGTGCCGCTGGGCGTGGTGCTGCCCCGCGATGCGGAGGACGTGGAGGCCACGCTGGCCGTGTGCCGCCGCTTCGACGCGCCGGTGCTGGCGCGGGGTGCGGGCACCAGCCGCGCCGGTCAATCCTGCAACGTGGCCGTGGTGCTGGACTTCTCCCGTTACATGAACCGCATCCTGGAGATCGATCCCGAGCGGCGCATCGCACGCGTGCAGCCGGGCGTCGTCCTCGAACGCCTGCGCCGCGAGGCCGGACGCCACGGGCTCACCTTTGCGCCCGGCCCGGCCGCTCATGCCCACGGCACCGTGGGCGGCATGATCGGCAACGACGCCTGCGGCATGCATGCGGTGATGGGTGGTCGTACCACGGACAGCATCATCGCGCTGGACGTGTTCACCTATGACGGCGCGCGCCTCGTGGTGGGCGAGACGCGGGAGCAGGACCTGGCCCGCCACCGGCAGGCGGGAGGACGCCGCGCCGAGATCCATGCGCGCCTGTTGCAATTGCGCGGGCGCTACGAGGGACTGATCCGCGCCCGTTTTCCCGACATCCCGCGCCGGGTGTCGGGCTACAACCTGCCCGCGCTGCTGCCCGAGCAGGGTTTCCACGTGGCGCGCGCCCTGGTGGGAAGTGAAGGCAGTTGCGCCATGGTGGTGGAGGCGACGGTGCAACTGGTGGAGGCTCCCCCGGCGCGCGCCTTGCTGCTGCTCGGTTATCCCGACGTGTATCACACGGCCGATCACCTGCCCGAGATCCTTTCGTTCGGTCCGCTGGGACTGGAGGCCGTGGACGGGCGCCTTGTGGCCGGTTTTCCGTCCGCACGCCGATCCCTGCTGCCCGAGGGCCGCGCCTGGCTGATGGTGGAGTTCTGCGGAGAAACGGCAGAGGAGGCGCAGGACCATGCCCGTCGCGCCGTGGCAAAACTGGAACGAGGCCCGTTTCCGCCCGCGGTGCGCATCCACACGGATGCGGAGTCGCTATCACGCGTGTGGGCCTTGCGCGAATCCGCACTGGCAAGCGCCCACGCGCCCGCACGCCGCCCCGGCTGGGAGGACTCGGCCGTGCCGCCGGAGCGCCTGGGTGAATACCTGCGTGGCCTGCGCGACCTGCTCGCGCAATACGGCCATGCCTGCGATCTCTACGGCCATTTCGGCCAGGGCTGCGTGCATACGCGCATCGACTTCGACGGGGAGAGCGCGGCGGGCATGGACCGCTATCGCCGCTTCCTGCACGGGATGGCGGACCTGGTCGTCTCCCTGGGCGGCGCGTTCTCCGGCGCGCAGGGCGACGGGCAGACGCGCGCCGGGCTGTTGTCCCACATGTACGGCGAAGATCTAGTGCAGGCCTTTCGCGAGTTCAAGCGCGTCTGGGACCCGCGCGGTCGCATGAACCCCGGCAAGGTGGTGGATCCCTTCCTCGCGGGTGAAGACCCGCCGAGCGGTTCGGCATTCAATCCCGCCACGATCTTTCACTACCCCGCGGACGGCGGCGATTTCACGCGCGCCGTGGGGCGTTGCGTGGGCGTGGGCAAGTGCCGTCGCGAGGATGCGGGCACCATGTGTCCGAGCTACATGGTCACGCGCGAAGAACGGCACAGCACGCGCGGCCGCGCCCGCCTGTTGTCTTCGATGCTGCAAGGCGACGTGATCGGCGACGGTTGGAACAGCGAGGTGGTGAAGGAATCCCTGGACCTGTGTCTGTCCTGCAAGGCGTGCCGGGGCGAGTGTCCGGTCAACGTGGACCTGGCCACCTACAAGGCCGAGTTTCTCCATCACTATTACCGGCACCACCGCCGTCCGCCTCAGGCCCTGTTGTTCGCCCATATCGACCGCGTCGCGCGCCTGGCCGCCCGTGCGCCGCGCCTCGCCAACCTGGTGACGCAGCGGCGACCGTTCGCCTCGTGGGCGAAATGGGCCGCGAACGTGGCGCCGGAACGCCGCCTGCCGGTGTTTCCGCAGGAGACCTTCAAACGCTGGTTCGCGCGCCGCGGGAAGCGAAGCGGCGGCCGTCCCGTGATCCTCTGGGCCGACACCTTCAACAACCATTTCCTGCCGGACACTGCCAGGGCCGCAGCGGCGGTGCTGGAGTCCGCGGGCTTTTCCGTGCAGGTGCCCATGAAGGCGTTGTGCTGCGGCAGGCCGCTGTACGAATACGGCCTGCTCGATCAGGCGCGCGAATCCCTGCGCAAGATCCTCGCCGCGCTTGCGGAGCCCCTGCGGGAAGGCGTGCCGGTGGTGGTGCTCGAACCTGCCTGCGCCTCGGTATTCCAGGTGGAACTGGGCGAACTGTTGCCGCGCGATGAGCAGGCCGCACGGCTGGCGCACCAGACCTTCCTGCTCGCGGATTTTCTGCGCCGCCACGCGCCGGACTGGCAGCCGCCGCGGCTGGACCGCAAGGCGCTGTTGCACCTGCACTGCCATCACAAGGCGATCATGCCGGTAGCGCCGGACCGGGAATTGCTGGAGGCCATGGGTCTGGAGGTGGAGTATCCCGACAGCGGCTGCTGCGGCATGGCGGGCGGCTTCGGCATGGAGCGTGCGAAATACGACATATCCATCGCGGCGGCCGAGCGCGTACTGTTGCCGGCCGTGCGCAACGCGGCGGAACACACCCTGGTGATCGCCGACGGTTACAGCTGTCGTGAACAGATGTTCCAGTGCACGGGATGCCGGCCGCTGCATCCCGCCGAGGTGATCGCCTCGGCCTTGGCGCGACGTGTGGAAGATCCGTAGGTCACATTGGCGCGCAGCGGCTACGTGACGTGCGGGGCATGAAGATGTCACGTAGTTTCGCAACGTGCTTCTTCTGTAGGAGCCCACATTGTGGGCGAATACGCGGGTTCGACAGACCGCGGCGGGTGAAAGGCATTCGCCCACGGTGTGGGCTCCTACAACGCCTTCTTCCGTAGGAGCCGACATTGTCGGCGAATGCGCGTGTCCGGCAAACCTCGGCGGGTGATAGGCATTCGCCCACGGTGTGGGCTCCTACAACGCCTGCTTCCGTAGGTGCCGACATTGTCGGCGATTGCGCGGGTCCGGCAGTCCGCGG
>JBFXES010000114.1:0-9697 GCA_050179875.1 Thiohalomonadaceae bacterium | reverse complement strand
TCGCGCATGGCGGCGGCAGTACACGTTTCAGCAACCGCGACCCCTACGTGGCGGACGAGCTCAACCTGAACGGTTACGCCACCCTGCTGTTCGACCTGCTCACCACCGACGAATACCGCGAGGATGCGGAAACCGGCCTGCTGCGCAGCAACATCGGCCTGCTCGCCGACCGCCTCACGGGCGCGCTGGACTGGACCGCCGCGCAGGCGCCGCTGGCCGCGCTGCCCGTGGGCCTGCTGGGCAATGACACGGGCGCCGCGGCTGCGCTCGCCACCGCAGCGGAACGGCCCGCGCGCGTGCAAGCCGTGGTGACACGCGGCGGCCGTCCGGATCTCGCGGGCAATGCCTTGCCCTGGGTGAAGGCGCCGACCCTGCTGGTGGTGGGCGAGCGCGACGTCACCGTGCTGGAGCTCAACCGCCACGCCGCCACCTTCCTGCGCTGCGAACACCGAATTGCGCTGGTGCCGGGCGCCGGACACCTGTTCGAGGAGCCGGGCACCCTGCAGAGCTTCACCGAACTCGCCCGCGACTGGTTTCTCGACTGGCTGTAAGCGCGCGGCCCTGTCCTGCATCGCCAAAGACATGAACCACGGGACACGGGGTACACGGGGAACATGCGATGCGCTTGTGCAAGCGGCTCCAGCCGTAGGTCACGTTGCGAAGCTACGTGACATCTGCGAGCGCAGCGCTGCAAAAGCGTCAACCACCCGCGCAGTCGATACTACCGCGCCGCGCGGGCGAGGGGCCGGGGTGTGGTCTCGGCGTGATCGGTGCACTTGTCGCCGTTCACGGTGCGGGTGATGAAGGGGTAGACGTCGGTGTAGCCGAGGATGTCGGTGACCAGCAGCACCAGGAAGACGAAGATCACCGCACCCACCGCATCGCCGCCTGCGGGCAGGCTGTCCATGCGGGCCGTGAGGCGCGCGAGTTCTTCCTCGGTGATGGCGTTCACGCGATCCTGCGCCAGCGCGGGGTCCACGCCCAGTGCCACGAGGCGTGCGCGCAATGTGTCGCGGGCCTGGGCAGTGGGCGGAGGCGCCGTGGACGGTTGCGGCGTGGTCTTGAGCAGCGCCTCGGTGGTGACGAACGCGGCGCCTGCACGGGGGGAATAAATTGCGCCCGTACTCACGGCGATCGTGAGCAGGGCGCAGAGCATCCTTACTTTCACGAGTTACCTCGTGTGTCGTCCGTGACGATACTGAGCATAGAAGGTTTTTCGCACGTGGTACGGTCGCGTGCAGAAACGTGCCGGCAATGCGTACGCAACGCCGTGGCGCATCGAAAAAAAATTCTTCGTTGCCGGAACAAGTAACTGCCCGGGCGTCGTCGAGAAGTGCGGCACACTGGCGTGCAATGCACCAATTTGGCGCAAGAAATCACCGCAGGCGCAGGGCACTGAGGCCGAGTGCGACCGCGCCGAGGATTGCCATGGACGCGAACTCCTGGAGGTGGGCGCCGATCCCGCCGCCCTTGAGAAACAGATCGCGGATGACGACCAGGTAATACCGCAGCGGATCCACCCAGGTGAGCCATTGCACCACCTCGGGCATGTTGCGGATGGGGAAGGCGAAGCCCGACAGGATCACCGCCGGCATGATGATGAAAACGGCGAGCAGCATGGCCTGCTGCTGCGAACGCGAATAGGTGGAAAGCAGCAGGCCCAGGCCGAGGGTGCTCATGAGGAACAGTGTGCTGCCGGCGAACAGGGCGAGCAGGCTGCCGCGAAACGGCACCTCGAACCAGGCGACGGCCACCAGCGTCACCAGCGCCACATCGAACAACCCCACCAGGGCCACGGGAATCATCTTGCCCAGCAGAAACTCCATACGCCCGATGGGGGTGACCATGAGACGCTCCAGCGTGCCCAGCTCGCGCTCGCGCACCACGGTCATGGCGGTGAGCATGATGGTGGCGATCATCACCACGTTGGCGATGATGCCCGGGACGAAGTACCAGCGGTCGTCCAGGTTGGGGTTGTACCAGGCGCGTTCTTCCAACTGGAGCGCGGGCATCCTGCCCGTAGCCTGGAGCGACGCAGCGCGGGCGATCTGCGCCAGTTGCCCGAGCACCAGCTGGGCGCTGTTGGGATCGGCGCCGTCGGCGATGATCTGCACGTGCGCATCGGCATCGAAGTTCGCAGGCAGGTGGATGATGGCGCGCACCCTGCCGCGTGTCATGGCGTCGCCTGCGGCGCGCATGTCGTCGAAGCGCATGAGCGCGTAGTGGCCCCCGGAGGCCACCGCGTCCAGCAGCGCGCGGCTGGCGGCGCCCCGTGCCTCGTCCACCACGCCGACTGCGGCGTAGCGCACGTCGAAGGTGGAGGCGTAGCCGAACACCACCATCTGCAAGAGCGGAGGCACGATGACGAAGAAGCGCATGCGCGGGTCGCGCAGCAACAGCCGGAATTCCTTCGCCAGCATGGCCTGCAGGCGGAACCAGGCCTCAAGGACGTGGCTCATGGCACCAGTCCCAGTTTGCGCGCGCGGGCGCGCAGCGCGGCGGCGAGCAGCAGCGCCACGGTGGCGAGCGCTACCACCTGCGTCCACAGCACGAAAGGTGCAAGCCCCTTGAGGAACACGGCCTTGGACAGTTCCACGTAGTAGCGCGCGGGCACGACGTAGGTGATGTACCGCAATGCGGCGGGCATGTTCTCGATGGCGAACACGAAGCCGGAGAGCAGGAAAGCGGGCAGGAAGGTGCTGATCAAGGCGAGCTGGCTCGCGAGCACCTGTTGACCGGCGCTGACGGAGATGAGCGCGCCCTGCATCATCACCACCAGCAGGAACAGCGCCGACACCAGGGCCAGTCCCAGGAACGGACCGCGCAGCGGCACCCCGAACAGGTACAGCGCGGCGAACACGGCGATGAGCAGGTCCAGCATGCCGATGACGAAATAGGGCGTGAGCTTGCCCACCAGGAATTCGCCACGGGTGAGCGGCGTGGTGCGCAGCATGACCAGGTTGCCCAGTTCCATTTCCCGCGCCACGGTGAGCGAGGTCATGAGCGCGCCGATCACCGCCATGACGATGGCGATGACGCCCGGAATGATGGCCAGGTGGCTCTCGCGCGTTTCGTTGAACCACACCCGATCGTCGATGCGCAGCGGCGGGACGGCGCGCTCGCGCGCCAGGTCGTCGAGCAGGGCGCGGGCGTAGTTGCGCACCAGGCGGGCGCTGTTGGCGTCGACGCCGTCGAGGATGAGTTGCAGGCGCGCATCGCCGCGCAGCAAGGCATCGGCGAAGTCCGCCGGGATCACCAGCGCGCCCCACACCTCGCCCGCCTGTACGCTCGCGCGCAGTTCCTCGCGGCTGCGGAACACGCGCGTCACCATGAAGCCGCGGCTGGCGTCGAAGCGCGCCACCAGCTCCCGCGTCTCGCCGTCCAGCCGTTCCGCCAGCACGCCGATGGGTGCCTCGGTCACGTCCAGGCGTATGGCGTAGCCGAACAGGAACAACAGCATGGCCGGCATGAGCAGCATCAACGCCAGGCTGCGTTTGTCACGCAGCAGATGCCACCACTCCTTCCGCGCCATCGCCCTCACGTGCTGCCAGTTCATCGTATGCACTTCTCAACACAGAGACGCAGAGACACAGAGACTTCGATGCACGTTAACGTCGGTACCGCGATTTCAGCGCCTGTTGATGCGAACAGCTTCAAGTGTACGCCGGCAAGCCTTTCCTCTGTGTCTCTGTGCCTCTGTGTTGGGCTGTTTGCCATGGTCACCCACCTCCGGCCTCTTCGAGCACCGCGACGAAGAGGTCTTCCAGGTCGGGGCGGACCGGATTGGCGGCGTCGACGTGGAGGCCGCGGTCTTTGGCCAGGCGCGTGAGTTGGTCCAGCGCGGCGGCGGGCGTTGTGCCGGCGGCGAGGCGCACGCGCAGGCGGCCGGCGTGGGGGATGGCGTCGCGCACTGCGGGATGGCCCGACAGATGCGGGGCGAGCGCGCGCACGTCGCGACCCGCCAGTTCCACCATGGGCGTCGCCAGCGGGCGCGCGAGCAGTTGCTCGGGCGTGCCCTCCGCCACGATGCGGCCGGCGTGCATGAGCGACAGCCGGTCGCAGAAGGCGGTCTCGTCCATGTAGTGGGTGGTGACCAGGATGCCGATGCCCTCGTCCGCCAGGTCGTAGATCAGTTCCCAGAAATGCTGGCGTGCAGCCGGGTCGACGCCGCTGGTGGGTTCGTCCAGGAACAACACCTCGGGGCGGTGCAGCAGCGCGGCGGCGAGGGACAGGCGGCGCTGGAAACCCAGCGGCAAGGCGCCGCTCGCGCGCTCGCGCAGGGGCGACAGTTCCAGGTGTCCCATCACCTCGTTCACGCGCGCGCGTGCGGCGCGCGGCGAGAGCCCGTACAGCCCGGCCTGCAACGCAAGGTTCTCCTCCACGGAAAGCTCGGCGTAGAGCGCGAAACCCTGCGCCACGTAACCGAGGCGCGCGCGGGCGCGGCGCGGATGGCGCACGGTGTCCACCCCCGCCACGGTGATGCGCCCCGCGCTCACCGGCAGCAGTCCGCACAGCATGCGGATGGCCGTAGTCTTGCCCGCGCCGTTGGCGCCCAGCAGGCCGAACACCTCGCCGCGCGCCACGTGCACGTCGATGTGATCCACGGCGGTGAAATGACCGAAGCGGCGCGTGAGTCCGACCGCCTCCACCACGGGCGTATTCATGGCGCGGAGTCCTGCGTCAGATCGCGCAGGGTGACGTCGTGCAGGGTGGGACGCGTCCCGCGGGCGACGAGGTGCGCATCGAGCTGCGTCAGTTGCGCGGCGAAGGCGGCCTCGCCCACGCCCGGCTCAAGCCACACGTGCAGGCGCGCGCCCACGGGGAAGGCACGCGCCACACCGGGCAGCTCGCGCACGGCGCGGCGCAGGTGGCGCGCGCGCGGACCGCTCACGGCGACCAGGTGCATGTCGCCCTCGCGCGCCAGCGCCTCGGGCGTGCCCTGGCGGAACATGCGGCCCTCGCGCAGCACCACCACGCGGTCGCAGCGCTCGGCCTCGTCCATGTTGGCGGTGGCGTAGAGAATGGCCACGCCTTCGGCGCGCACCTGCTCGAGCAACTGCCAGAAGGCGCGGCGCGACAACGGGTCCACGCCCGTGGTGGGCTCGTCCAGGAACATGGCACGCGGTGAACTCACCAGGGCGCAGGCGAGGGCGAGCTTCTGCATCATGCCGCCCGAGAGCTGGCCGGCGCGGCGCGCCTCGAAACCCGCGAGGCCGGTGCGTGCCAGCAGGTCCTGGATGCGCGGTAAGGCCTCGCCCTCGGGCAGGCCGTGCAGGTCGGCGAAAAAGCGCAGGTTCTCCAGCACCGAGAGGTCCGGATACAGGCCGAAACGCTGGGGCATGTAGGCGATGCGCGCGCGCAGGCGCAGATCGCCGGGCGTGCCGCCCAGCACCTGCACCGTGCCGCGCGCCGGCGGCAACTGACCCACGCCGATGCGCAGCAGCGTGCTCTTGCCGGCGCCGTCGGGGCCGACCAGGCCCACGATCTCGCCGGCGCGCACTTCGAGGCTCACGCCCGCGAGCGCCATCACTTCGCCCCAGGCGAAGCCGAGGTCGTGCATGCGGATCAGGGCTTCGCTCAAGGGGCGGGTTCCAGGTACACGTCGGCGGGCATGCCGCGCTTGAGCCGGCCGCCGGCGCCGGTCACGTCCACGGTGACGCGGTACACGAGGTCGGTGCGCAGTTCCTGGGTCTCCACGGTGCGGGGCGTGAATTCGGCCTCCGGCGAGATGAAGCTGAGGCGGCCCTGAAACACCGTGTCGGGCAGGCCGTCCACGCGCACCTGCGCCGGCTGGCCGAGCTGCACGCGGGCGAGCCAGGGCTCCGGCAGGAAGGCGCGCACCCAGGGCGCATCCAGCGCAGCCACCCGCAGCACCGGCTGGCCGGCCTGCACCACCTCGCCGATCTCTGCGAGGCGCACGCTCACCACGCCGGACACCGGCGCCACCAGACGCGCGTCGTCGAGCTGTTGCTGCGCGAGCGACACGGCGGCGAGCCGCGCCTGCCATTCGGCCTCGGCACGGGCGATGTCTTCGGCGCGCGGGCCTTCGCGCAGCAGGGCGAGACGCTCGTCGGTCTCGGCCACTTGCGCCTCGGCCACCTGCCGTTCAAGGCGCGCCTGCTCCAGGGCCTGCTGCGAGGCCAGGTCGCGCGCGGCGATGTCGGTGATGCGTTTTTCCTCGGCGCGGGCGAAGGACAGCCGCTGCTGCGCGCTGCGACGCGCCGCCTCGGCGGCGCGCAGTTCCTGCGGCCGCGTGCCGGCGCGCAGCGCGGCCAGTTGCGCCTCCGCGCCGGCGGCCTCGGCGCGGGCACGCTCCAGCGCCAGGCGATAGGGTTCGGCGTCGAGGCTGGCGACGACCGCGCCTTTTTCCACGCGCTCGCCTTCGTCCACGGCGCGCTCCACGATGCGCCCGCTGACGCGAAAGGCGAGGTCCACCTCGCGCACCTCTACGGTGCCCGAGAGGCGCAGCGGACCGTCGGCGGCATCGTTACCGGCGCAGGCCGCGAGGGCGAGGGAACAGAGCAGGAGGGCTGTGTGGCGCACGGATTGAGTATCCCGATGTTGGTCTTTTTGTGCACAAGCATGCACGAAAATGCCCGCGCAGTCCCAATGGATCTGCCTCGGGGCGGACCCATCAGCCCGTGCCACACTTGAAAAAAACAGGCTAGGCGAGGTACGGCCATGAACAAGGCGTGGCTCTTGCTGGCGCTGGCCCTGGTTGCGGGCTGCGCCACCGGTCCCCGCCCGGTGGGTGAGGAGATCGCCGGCAGCCCCTCGGTGACGGAGGCCGTCGCCGATCCCAAGGCGGCCATGGGCGCGCGGGTGCGCTGGGGCGGCATCGTCGCCCGGGTGGAAAACCGGGCCGACGTCTCGCTGGTCGAGGTGATTGGCAAGACGCTGGAAGAGAGCGGCCGCCCGGAGGAAGGGGCGCCCAGCCGCGGGCGCTTCCTGGCGCGCATCAAGGGATTCGCAGACCCGGCCGATTTCGAGCGGGGCAAGGAGATCAGCGTGCTCGGGGTGGTGGCGGGGACCGAGACCCGGGCCATCGGCGATTTCGAATACCGTTACCCGGTGGTGGACGTGGAGCGGGTGCACGTGTGGGCGCCGCGGCCCATGCGCCGCGAGCCGGCCTATCCGTATTACTACGACCCGTGGGGGCCGTTCCACCCCTGGCCCTATTACCGACCGTACGGCCCCTGGTGGCCCTACTACTGGTAAGGAGATGGCATGAACGCCGTGCGTGTGCTGATGTTGTGGGTCGCGGCCCTGCTCGCCGGCTGCGCGGGCACCGGGCCCGAGTTCAAGACCGAGGGCGTGGCCACCGGCCTCACGCCGCGCGAGGCGTCCACGCGCGCGGCCGACATCACTGGGACACGGGTGTTGTGGGGCGGGGTGATCGTCAACAGCACCAACCTGGAGAACGCCACCCAACTGGAAGTGCTGGGCTATCCGCTGGACGACAATCAGGAACCCCAGACCGATGCCGGTCCGGCGGGCCGCTTCCTGGTGATCGAGCCCGGTTACCTGGAAACCGCCGACTACGCGCCGGGCCGGCGCATCACCCTGGTGGGCCCCGTCACCGGAACACGCCAGGGCAAGATCGGCGAATCCGCCTACACCTACCCCGTGGTCGACCCCGACCGCATCCACCTCTGGCCCCGCGCCCCGACCCAGCGCTACACCGAGCCGCGCTTCCACTTCGGTGTGGGCGTCATCTTCGGGCGGTGAGGAGGAAAGCATCAACACGGGGGACACGGGGAACACGGGGATGGAGGATGAACCGCGGAAGGCGTAGGTCACGTTGCGTAGCTACGTGACGTGTTCGAGCGGCGCATGTCACGTAGGCGCTGCGCGCCAACGTGACCTACGACGGGCCTCTTATCTTCCCCGTGTCCCGTGTTTCTCTTCAGCCAACGCCGCGGGTAAACTGCGCGGCCATGCTCAAGTTCACCCATCTGACCCTGCGGCGCGGCACCCGGGTGCTGGTGCGCGACGCCTCGTTTGCCATCCATGCCGGCCAGCGCGTCGGTGTCACGGGCGCCAACGGCGCCGGCAAGTCCAGCCTGTTTGCGCTGATCCGCGGCGAGCTGTCGCCGGATGCGGGCGAGTTCAGCCTGCCGCCGGACTGGGTGATCGCCCACGTGGCCCAGGAGACGCCGGCGGTGGACGCGCCCGCCATCGAGTACGTGATGGACGGCGACGCGGAGCTGCGCGCGGTGGAGCGCGCCCTGGCGCAGGCGGAGGCCGCAGGCGACGGCAGTGTGATCGGTGAACTGCACGCACGCCTCGGCGCCATCGGCGGGTACGGCGCCCGCGCCCGCGCGGCGCGGCTCATGCACGGCCTCGGTTTTGCCGGTGATCAACAGACCCTGCCGGTGCGTTCGTTCTCGGGCGGCTGGCGCATGCGCCTCAACCTGGCACGCGCCCTCATGTGCCGCTCCGACCTGCTGTTGCTGGACGAACCCACCAACCATCTGGATCTGGATGCGGTGCTGTGGCTGGAGGACTGGCTCGCTTCTTATCCCGGCACGCTGCTGCTCATCTCCCACGATCGCGATTTCCTCGACCGCGTGGTCAACCACATCCTGCACATCGAGCAGGAACGGGCCGACCTGCAGAGCGGCAACTACTCCGATTACGAACTGCGTCGCGCCGAGCGCATGGCCCAGCAACAGGTGGCCTACGAGCGTCAGCAGCGCGAGATCGCCCACATCCAGTCCTTCGTGGATCGCTTCCGCGCCAAGGCCACCAAGGCGCGTCAGGCGCAGAGCCGCCTGAAGGCGCTGGCGCGCATGGAATTGCTGGCGCCGGCCCATGTGGATTCGCCCTTCCGCTTCCGTTTCCTCGCGCCCGAGAAACTGCCGCATCCGCTGCTCACGCTGGAGAAGATGGCCGCCGGTTACGGCGAACGCACGGTGATCAGCGGCGTGAACGCGGTGTTCGCGCCGGGCGCGCGCATCGGGCTCCTGGGTCAGAACGGCGCCGGCAAATCCACCTTCGTGAAGCTGCTCGCCGGCGCGCTCGCGCCCAGCGCGGGCAAGCGCGCACCGGCGCCGGATCTGCGCATCGGCTATTTCGCCCAGCACCAGCTGGAAATGCTGGACCCCCAGGCCTCGCCGCTGCTGCACATGCAGCGCCTGGACGGGCGTGCCGCGGAGCAGGACCTGCGCGATTTCCTCGGCGGTTTCGGCTTCGCGGGCGATCGTGCGCTGGCGCCGGTGGCGCCGTTCTCGGGCGGCGAGAAGGCGCGTCTCGCGCTCGCCCTCGTGGTCTACCAGCGTCCCAACCTGCTGTTGCTGGACGAGCCCACCAATCACCTGGACATCGACATGCGCCACGCACTCACGGTGGCGCTGCAGGACTACGAGGGCGCGCTGGTGCTGGTGTCGCATGATCGCCATCTGTTGCGCAGCGTGGCCGACGAATTCTGGGTGGTGGGCGAGGGCAGGGTGCAGCCCTTCGACGGCGACCTGGAGGATTACCGCGTGTGGCTGGCGCAGCGCCTGGCCCAGGCCGTCGGCGAGGACGCCGTCGACAAGGGCAACAGTGCCGGCGCGCGCAAGGACCGGCGCCGCGAGGAAGCGGAAAAACGCGAGCGCCTGCGTCCGCTGAAGAAGGACGTGGAACGCTGCGAAAAGCGGCTCGACGAGTGCACCCGCGCCAAGACGCGCGTGGACGCGCTGCTGGCCGAGCCGGA
>JBFXES010000113.1:0-9725 GCA_050179875.1 Thiohalomonadaceae bacterium | reverse complement strand
AACCTGGATCGTAAACTTCATTGGAACGTCTTACCTCTTCGCTCAGAAGCGGATGTGGGCCGAAGCGTTCAGGTTCACGCGACCACCGCGCCAGTTGTCGATGTGGTACTTGGTGAACGGCAGGCCGGTGAGTTCGAAGAAACGGGGCCAGCCGATACGCTCGACCCAGTCACCGATACGTTCCCAATCCTTCGCGTCTTCCTTGTAGACCTTCAGGATCTTCTTCACCACGGCAGCGACCTCCGGCCAACGCGGGGCGTTGTTCGGCAGGCCGGCAGCGACCAGCTTGTGGAACATCGGCTTGGAGCGGGCATTGGAGTGCTTGCCGCCGACCCAGATGGCGAGCTTGGAGTGCTCGGGATCGTTGATCTGCATCGGGGGGCAGGGCGGGAAGCAGGCGCCGCAGCAGACGCACTTCTTCTCGTCCACTTCCAGCGAGGGCTTGCCGTTGACCATGGCCGGACGGATGGCGGCCACCGGGCAGCGCGCCACGACGGAGGGGCGCTCGCACACGTTGGCAACCAGGTCGTGGTTGATCTTGGGCGGCTTGGTGTGCTGGATGTTGATGGCGATGTCACCCTGGCCGCCGCAGTTGATCTGGCAGCAGGACGTGGTGATGTGCACGCGGTTCGGCATGTCTTCCTTGATGAACTCTTCGTGCAGCTCGTCCATCAGTGCCTTGACCACGCCCGAGGCGTCGGTGCCGGGGATGTCGCAGTGCAGCCAGCCCTGGGTGTGGGAGATCATGGTCACGGAAGGACCGGTGCCGCCGACGGGGAAGCCGTTCTTCAGGAGCTCATCAATCAGGGGCTGAACCTTGGCCTCGTCGGACACCATGAACTCGATGTTGGAGCGCATGGTGAAGCGCACGTGGCCTTCGGCGAACTGGTCTGCGATGTCGGCCAGCTTGCGGACGGTGTAGATATCCATCTGGCGCTGGGTGCCGGCGCGGACGGTCCAGACCTTGTCGCCGCTCTTGGCGACGTGCATCAGCACGCCGGGACGGGGACGTTCGTGGTACTTCCACTGACCGAAGTTCTTCTTCAGCACCGGGTGCATGAACGGAAACGGATCCGGCACGCCACTCTCAATCGGCATACGAGGAGCAGACATCATTACCTCCGATTTCTCTCAAAAATTGCTGCTTGTTTGGTTTGCGGGGCTTCGCCTTCCGGCGAGGCCCCGCTCAAGGTCCATGGACCGATTAGTTGGCAGCGGCTGCCTTACGTTCGAACCACTTCTTCGCTTCCTCGTCCCAGCCGTCGGTGCGGACGTAGGAGTTGGTGCGCGGCTGGTTGATCATGTTCGGATCAACGTCGACGCCGATACCTTCGAGGAAGTTGACCAGGCCGATACGCTCGATCATCTCACCGGTACGCTCGTGTTCCAGGGCATTCTCGGCGAAGAAGTCGATGGTGTTCTGGGCCAGCTCGACCAGCTTCTCGTAGTCCTCGTCGGTTTCCAGCTTCATGAAGGGGACGATGACGGTGCCCATCAGGTCGCCGATCTTGAGAGTGCGCTTGCCGCCGATGAGGATGCTCACGCCCTTGTCGTTGCCCGGGGACAGCGCCTTGGTCATGACGTTGATGCAGTGCATGCAACGGACGCAGTTCTTGTTGTCCACGGCCAGCGTGTCGTCGTCGTTCAGGGACAGCGCGTTGGTGGGGCAGCGGGTAATGACGTTGTCGATGATGTACTTGCGGCCTTTCTTGGCCACGTAGTTCTTCACCTCGGCCTGGTCGACCTGCATGTCGTCACGCCAGGTGCCGATCACGGAGAAGTCGGCGCGATGGATGGAGTTCATGCAGTCGTTGGGGCAGCCCGAGACCTTGAACTTCATCTTGTAGGGCAGGGCGGGACGGTGCATGTCGTCCAGGAAGTTGTTCACCAGTTCACGGTGAATGCGCTGCTCGTTGGCGCAGGAGTGCTCGCAGCGGGCGGCACCCACGCAGGACATGCCGGTACGCACGGCGGGACCGGCACCGCCAAGGTCGAAGCCCATCTCGTTGAGCTCGTCGAAAGCGGGCTGCACGTTCTCGGTCTTGACGCCCTGGAACATCACGTCGCCGGACTGGCCGTGGAAGGCGATGAGGCCGGAACCGTACTTCTCCCAGATGTCGCAGAACTTGCGCAGGGTGGCGGTATCGTAATGCATGCCGGCGGGCGGCTGGATGCGCAGGGTGTGGAACTCAGCAGCTTCGGGGAACAGGGGTTGTTCGTGTTCGTCCTTCAGCTCGGTAAAGCGGGGGATGACGCCGCCGCCGTAACCGATGACACCCACGGTACCGCCCTTCCAGTAGCCCTTGCGGGTACGGTAGGAGGTTTCGAGCTGGCCCAGCAGGTCCTTCATCATGGGGGCGTAGGGCTTGCCCTCATCCGTGGCCAGGCGCTTCAGGCCGGTCACGAAGCTCGGCCACGGACCACTTTCCAGTTGGTCAAGCAACGGGGTGTCGTGCAATTTGTTCGCCATTACTCTTTCTCCCGTAGAGATTTGTTGAGTTACGTACCGCCGGCCCAGGGTTTCCGCCGGTACGTGCTGCAGGTCGCCCTGCACACGTCATTTCGCTTGAACAGCACCGTGGAGCGCACAGTGCCTCCAATTGGCCAGAAGTTTAGGAGTTCCTAATGGGCTGAAGTATCTTTCCAATGGGGGGTAGGGGCAGGAAGGGGGGCTATCCTAAACGGGATATGTTAATTGCCACATCAATCCAGCTAATAACACGATTCCAATATTAACAAGTGGTGATGCTTCAGCCACTTGGACCCAACCACGATTGGAACCCGTCCCGGGAGCACTGGCCCCCCTGGGGCAGGACACCACTTGCGGCGTGCCCCGCGCTGCGATAAATAGCTGACTAAACAGCTACGTTATCCGGGCTGAACCGCGCCGCGGGTGTTTCTACCCGATTCCCGTGTGGAAAGGAAGGAATTGGCGCACTGGAATTCCGGTTGCGCGGTCATACCCGAGGTCGGACGTTTTCGTCATTCAAAGTGCAGAGGGCTCGACATGCTGTACCTGAGCGAAGTGCTCATCCAGAACCCGCAGCTCCAGTCCTTCGACGAGCTGGTGGAGGTCGTCAGAGAGCGAGCCAAGTCCGAGATGTTCTTCCGCATCGACGTGAAGCCGAACTTTCCCGACACCCCGGAAAACTGGGAGGACCGCCTGGAGGCGGCCTTTACCTGACAGGAGCCCGGGCCATGAAATACCTGAACAAAGACGAGTTGCGCGGGGAGGCGGAGTGCTCCCAGGACGCCGTGAAGTCCAGCGAACTGTTGCTCCGGCGCCTGGCGGAGCTGGATGCCGTGCTGGCCGCCGGCCCGGATCCGTCGGCGCGTACCAGGGCGCTGTTGGACGCCGCCTATATATTGCTGGACCTCCAAAGGCTGGACGAGGCCTACGCCCGCGCCCGCGAGGCCTTCGACCTGGCGGTGCCGCGGGAGGATTGGGAACAGGCGGTGCAAGCCTGTGACGTCATGTCCCAGACCGATGCCCCCGACGCGGCGAAGGCGCTGGCCCACGGGGTCTGGCTCGGCGTGACCTATCCCATCGACCCCGAGCTGTCCGTGGCCATTTTGCAGCGCCTGGTGGAAGAAACCCCGCCCAAGTCCGACGGCGCCGCGGTGGCGGCGGCGGCCGCGCGCTACGTGGTCGAGCTGCGCGCCGAAGGCAGGAAGCGTGACGACCTGCTGTTCTTCACCGGCCAGCTGCTCGGCAATGTGGCCCGCCAACACAGCGGGGTGGACAGCCAGGAATTGTTCGATTTCTGGACCGAGCGCATGCAGTTGAACGATCCCGCCCTGGTATTGTCACGGCTGGCAAAGATTCTCGACGTGCTGGTGCCCGACGGGTGGTGGTACGACCGCGACGCGCTGCGGGCCCGGCTCCCGGTGGACTGAAATGTACTGGCAAGAAGAGGTCGAGGCAGGCCAATTCGCCGTCCCCGACGACGTCATCGACCTGGCCTTTGCAATCACCTGTCGCACGCTGCCGGTGGATCACGCCCAGGCGCTCTACGACGCGGTGTCCGCGGTGTTGCCGTGGCTCGCGGACGAACCCGAGGCGGGTATCCACGCCATCCACGGCGTGGAATCGGGCAACGGTTGGGAGCGACCCGACGACATGCTGATGCTGTCGCGCCGTACCCGGCTGGTGCTGCGCCTGCCCAAGGCCCGCGCCGAGGCGGCACGGGCGCTGAGCGGACAGGTGCTCGACGTGGGAGGTCATGCCATGGAGGTGGGCGAGGGCAAGCCGCGCCTGCTCAGCAAGACCACCACCCTGTACGCGCGCTATGTCAGCTTCGGAAACGCGTGCAGCGAGGAGGCCTTCCTCGCTGCATGCGCGAGTGCGCTGCGCGAGCGAGGCATCACGGCGAAGAAGATCCTTTGTGGCAAGACCCGCGTGCTGCACACCGACGACGGTCCGCTGGAGACGCGCAGCCTCATGGTGGCGGACCTGTCGTTCGAGGATTCCGTGCGCCTGCAGGAGCGCGGGATCGGCGGCTACCGGCGCATGGGCTGCGGCTTGTTCATCGCACACAAGTCGGTATAATCCCGGGCGCTCAAAATTTCCTTAGAAAATCAGTCAAAACCTAACATATCCAAGGAGAGCACATGGCGTACGTAGTAAACGGCAACACGATCGAAACCGACGACCACGGTTACCTGCTCAATCAGGACGAGTGGAGCCGCGAGGTGGCCGAGGTGATCGCGCAGGAAGAGGGCGTGACCCTCAACCAGCGCGCCTGGGACATCATCGAATACCTGCGCGATGAATACTTCAACAACGGCGGCAACCAGCCGAACGAGCGCAACATGGTGAAACACTTCAAGGAGTTCTGGAACGATTCCGCTGTGGACGCCAAGGCCCTGTACGATTGCTTCCCGCGCGGTCCCGCCAAGCAGGCGAGCAAGATCGCCGGCCTGCCGGAAACCAAGCGCAAGGGCGGCTATTGATCGTCGCGCTCCCGGTTCAAGAAAACGCCCGCTGATGCGGGCGTTTTCTTATTGAAGACAGAAACCACGGAGGCCACGGAGAAGAAGGGATCACGCCTTGGGTCACTTCCGTTCTGGCGATTGAGCAGTTCGTAAGTCACATTGGCGCGCAGCGCCTACGTGACATGCCGCGGTTCAACTATATGGAGGCGGGAAAAAACGCAGGAACCACGGAGGCCACCGAGAAGAAATGATCATGCTTTTCGTCACTAGATTTCTGGCGATTGAGCAGACTCCAGGAACTGCTTCCGCACACACACATTTTTCTCCGTGGCCTCGGTGGTTCCCTCTTGATCAAAACTCGATTGAACGGGCTTCCGCTTCCAGGGCCTTCTGGCCGTCACGCTCGAAGGCTGCGAGGAAGCGCAGCGCGACATCCTCCCAGTGGTCCCGGCCATCGGCCACGGCACGGGGCAGGGCGCTTTCGTCGCCGCCGTGCCACGCCTCGTAGGCGCGGACCAGCGCAGGGAACAGGGCGCGCCGCATTCCGGTGAGATTGGCGAAGAAGAAATGGATCGACGGCGCGGCGTTGCGTGCGAGCAGCGCGGGCAGCGTCACCAGGCAATCGGCGAGATGATCGCGCACGGCGCGGGCGGTGTATTCCAGGCGCGTGCGGAACACGCCGGCGAGCAGTTGCTCCCATCCCGGACCGAGCCGCCGGCCGGTTTCCACTTCACCCCGCTCGTGCAGGATCACCGTGTCGATTTCATGCTCCGTCATGGCCTCGAGTGCAGCGGAGAAATCACCTTCGAAATCGTAGTGTCCCACCGCCCGGCCCATGGCATTGTCGCGCTTGTGCCAGCGCCATTCCTCCAGACGCTCCCACAGGGTGCGTTGCAGGGATTCGCGCCGCACGAACACCGCTGCGCCGATGCTCATGGCGGGCGGCGCGGTGATGTCGCGCGCGTATTCGCGCCCGGCGACGAAGACGCGCAATCCGTCCAGCACCTCCATCCGTTGCAGATCGGCGAGGAAAAAGTGGGGCTTTGCCGAACTGCCGTAGCCGCCGCTGTACACCAGGCCTTCCGGCGTGAGCAGCGCATTCAGCTCCTCCGAGGCGAAGGGATCCAGTTCACGGCCCGCGAAAGGTACCGGTGCAAACTCCGCGTCCTCCAGTTCGTGCCAAAGGTGTTCGCGTGCGACCAGCCATTCGCCCAGTTCCTTGTCGGGCAGGGAGTCGCCGTAGCCGATGCCGCGCTCCCAGCGGAAGTACTCGCGCATCTTGAGGAGATAGATGCAAAGGGAATAATCGCGTGCGAACAGCGCGTCGGAGATGTGGCAATTGTGCTGTACGCTCGCGCGCAGTCGGGAAAATTCTGGCGTCATGGCGTGCCTCGGGATCGCTGCGCTTGGCCGGCAGGGGATTGCCTAGTAATATTCTTGGATATTCCAAACCTAGCATGGAGGGGAGGCGCTGCCAAACCTCCCGGAGACCCTACGCATGCGCGTACGCAGCCGCTGGTACAAGAAAGACAAATCCGCCTCCATCGAGGAGATCGCGGGTGCGCTCGCCTTCATCGCCTGGCGTATCGGCCAGGGGGCGGTGAACAAGATGTACAACGCCGGTTTCAACTATCGCTCCAACGTGCAGCAACTGGCGGTCATCGGCGAGATCCTCATCTTCCTCATCCAGGTGGCCGATCGGCTGGCCTACGAGGAACTGGAAGAGGAGGACCGCGTGCGCTTCGTGACCGAACTGGCGCGCCGGCTCGCCGGCACGCTGGCCGACAACATGACCGACGAGGCCGGCCCAGGTGACTACCGAGGCCCCTTCATCGAGCGTCTCAACGAGCGCGCCGAGGCCTATGCCGAGTTCGGTTTCGCCGGCGGCGAGCCCAGCTATCCCTTTCTGCGCTACCTGGGCACCTGCGTGGATCAGCTCATGGGCGGGCAGGAGAACAAATGGGTCATCGAGCATGTGATGGAGGTGGAGGCCCCGGTTGCCGTCAAGACCCTGCGCCGCGCCTTCTACAACCTGCTCGAAGGCAAGAAGCCCGAGGCGGAAGACGAGGGCGGCATGCCCGCCTGAAGCCGGCGCGTGCGGGTGGTACCATAGCGCCCGTCCTTGATCCGGAACCCCTGCATGCGCGGACGATTCATCACCCTCGAAGGTCTCGAGGGCAGCGGCAAGAGCACCAATCTGGCCCACCTGAAGGCGCGGCTCGAAGCGGCCGGCAAGCCCGTGCTGGTGACGCGCGAGCCGGGCGGCACGGCCATCGGCGAGCAGATCCGCGGGCTGCTGCTCGACCACCGCAATGACGGCATGCATCCCGACACGGAGCTGCTGCTCATGTTCGCCGCGCGGGCCCAGCACCTGCACCAGGTGATTCTTCCTGCCCTCGCGGCGGGCACCTGGGTGGTGTCCGATCGCTTCACCGACGCCAGCTACGCCTATCAGGGCGGCGGCCGCGGCATGCCCGAGGCGCGCATCGCCGTGCTGGAGGACTTCGTGCAGGGCGGGCTGCAGCCGGATTTCACCCTCATCCTCGACCTGCCCGTGGCCACGGGCCTGGCGCGTGCCGGCCAGCGTTCCGAGCCCGATCGCTTCGAGCGCGAGCAGGCGGAATTCTTCGAGCGGGTGCGCAAGGTCTATTTGGACCGCGCCGCCCGCTGGCCGTCGCGCTACCGCATCATCGATGCGAGCAGGGCATTGCCCGAGGTGATGGCCCAGCTCGATCAGGTCATCGACGACATCCTCCGCCATGAGTGAATTGCCGCAGCCTTACCCATGGCAGGCCGCGCCGTGGCAGGCGCTGCTGCGCCGTGCCGACGAGGGCCGCCTGCCCCATGCGCTGTTGCTGGCCGGTCCCGCGGGCGTGGGCAAGCGCCATCTGGCCGAGGCCCTGGCCGCGCGCCTGCTGTGCGAAGACGTGCATGGGCAAGGGGCCTGCGGGAAATGCCGCGGCTGTCATCTGTTCCTCACCGGCAACCACCCCGATCTGCTGCGCGTCTATCTGCTGGAGGACAAGAAGGACCTCACCATCGCCCAGGTGCGCGAGGCCATCGCCTTCCAGGAACTCAAGCCCCAGTACGCGCGCCACAAGGTCATCGTGGTGGCGCCCGCCGAGCGCATGAACGAGAACGCGGCCAACGCGCTGCTCAAGACCCTGGAAGAGCCCGCGGAGGGCACGCTGCTGATTCTGGTGAGCGACCGGCCCGGCTCCCTGCTGCCCACCATACGCAGCCGCTGCCAACTCGTGCAGCTGGGCCCCGCGACCGCGGACGCAGACACCATGGCATGGCTCGCGCAGCAACTGCCTGCGGGCACCGACGTGGCGCTGGCCCTGGCCCTCTCCGGCAATGCGCCGCTCGCCGCCGTGCAGTTCATCACGGGCGGCGGCGCGGACACGCGTGGGGCGGTGCTGGACGGGCTCGAAGCGGTGGCCGACGGTGCGCTGCCGTCGGAGGTCGCCGGTAGCTGGGGTGACGACGTGGAGGGGGCCGTGCACTGGGCCTACGTCACAGTTTCGGAACTGATCCGCCTGAAAGCGGCCGGCGCCGGGGTCTCGCAGTTGAACGGGCGCGAACTGCGCCGTTTGCAGGACCTGGCGGAGCCGGTAGACTTGGTCGGACTGTACCGGATCCTGGACCGGCTGCAGGAGGCGCCGCGCGCGTTGCGCGGCAATGCCAACGCACAGATTCTGTTGGAAGAAATTCTCGTCCACTGGGCGGCGCTGTTTGCGCGGGCCCGCAATGTGGCGCGAACGAGGTGAACCGATGCAAGCGGGAATGGCCGGACGCCTGGGCATTCTGTCCCTGACCATCAAGGACAAAAGCGCGCTGTACGCAGCGTACATGCCGTTCATCCGCAACGGGGGCCTGTTCATTCCCACCAACAAGCCCTATGAGTTGGGGGATGAGGTGTTTATGCTGCTCACCCTCATGGACGAGAACGAAAAGCTGCCGGTGGCCGGCAAGATCGTCTGGATCACGCCCAAGGGCGCCCAGGGCAACCGTGCGGCCGGCATCGGTGTGCAGTTCTCCGACCAGGACGGCGGCGCCGCCCGCAACAAGATCGAAACCTACCTGGCCGGCGCACTCAAGTCCGATCGCCAGACCCACACCATGTAATCCGCGCCTCGCGCGCTCCTCCCCATGACTGCCTTGCTGGTAGACAGCCATTGTCATCTCGATCGTCTTGATTTCACCCCGTTCGGCGGCACGCTCGAGGGCGTGCTGGCCCATGCGCGCGAGCAGGGCGTGGGTTGGTTCCTCTGTGTGTCCATCGACATGGACAACGCGCCCGTTGTGCTGCAACTGGCCGAACGCCACGTCCAGGTGTTCGCCAGCGTGGGCGTGCACCCCAACGAGCACGGCATCGAGGAGCCGGGCGAGGAAACCCTGGCCGCGCTCGCTTCCCACCCGCGCATCGTCGCCATCGGCGAGACCGGGCTGGACTATTTCCGCAGCGAGGGCGATCTGGAATGGCAGCGGGAACGCTTCCGCCGGCACATCCGGGCCGCGCGCCAGGTGGGCAAGCCGCTCATCGTGCATTCCCGCGATGCCAGGGAAGATACCCTCAAGGTGCTGGACGAGGCGGGCGCCGCCGAGGTGGGCGGGGTGATGCACTGCTTCGTGGACGACTGGGCCACGGCGGAGCGCGCCATGGAACTGGGCTTCTACATCTCCTTCTCGGGCATCGTCACCTTCCGCACCGCCGACGCCCTGCGCGAGGTGGCCCGGCGCGTGCCGCTGGATCGCCTGCTGGTGGAAACCGATTCCCCCTATCTAGC
>JBFXES010000112.1:0-9727 GCA_050179875.1 Thiohalomonadaceae bacterium | reverse complement strand
CTTGCGTCGCGATCCGCTGCGCCGCGCGGCCAGGGCCATGCCCAGGGCGGCGCTGATGGAGGTGCTGGAATGGCCGGTGCCGAAGGTGTCGTAAGGGCTCTCGTCACGCTTGGGAAAGCCCGACAGTCCGCCGCGCTGGCGCAGCGTGGGCATGCGATCACGCCGCCCCGTGAGGATCTTGTGCGGATAGCTCTGGTGTCCCACATCCCACACGATGCGGTCTTCGGGGGTGTTGAACACGTAATGCAGGGCGATGGTGAGTTCCACCGTGCCCAGCCCGGCCGCCAGATGGCCGCCGGTGCGGCTGACCGAGTCGATCATGAATTCCCGCAGTTCCTTCGCCAGGGATTTCAGTTGCGGCACCGTCAGTGTGCGCAACTGCTCCGGTCCTTGGATCCGGTGGAGGACGGGCTGGAAGGAATCAGGCATTCAACTGGGGTCCGGGCAAGCGGGGAAAGCGTTCAATGATGGCGGCGCGGTCGGGTGCATGCAAGGGCTGAATCTCAAGAGCCCAAAGCAGAGGCAGAGAACGCAGAGGGAGCCATCGCTCGCTTCCACGCCCTGTGGTGAATCCTCGTTTACCCGCCCGGTCAGTTCCCCCGCTCGACGATGTAGTCCGCCAGCCAGCGCAGCGGGTCGGCGGCGGTATCGAACGCTTCGAGGCTGGCCCGCGCGGCGGCGTGCACCTCGCGCAGTTTGTCCTTGGCGCCTGCCAGGCCCAGCAGGGAGGTGTAGGTGGGCTTGTTGCGCGCCTCGTCCGCGCCCTGGCGCTTGCCCAGGGTGGCGGTGTCGGCCTCCACGTCGAGGATGTCGTCGCGGATCTGGAAGGCCAGGCCGATCAGCGCAGCGTACTCGTCCAGCCGATCCCCGCGCGCATCGGTGTATGCGGGCGCGCCCAGCGCACCCAGGCGCACACTGGCGCGGATCAGGGCGCCGGTCTTGAGCCGGTGCATGTGCGCCAGCTCGTCCAAATCGAGGCGTTGGCCCTCGGCTGCGATGTCGATGGCCTGGCCGCCTGCCATGCCGCGCGAGCCGCTGGCGCGGGCCAGTTCGGCCACCATGCGCAGGCGGCGCGCCGGGTCCGGGATCATGGCGGGGTCGTTGGCCAGCACCTCGAAGGCCAGGGTCTGCAGGGCGTCGCCCGCCAGGATGGCCGTGGCCTCGTCGAAGGCCTTGTGGCAGGTGGGCTTGCCGCGGCGCAGGTCGTCATCGTCCATGGCGGGCAGGTCGTCATGGACCAGGGAATAGGCGTGAATGAATTCGACGGCGCAGGCGGGGCCGTCCAGGCTGGCGGGATCGGCCCCCAGGGCGCGCCCCGCCGCATAGACCAGCACCGGGCGCACGCGCTTGCCGCCGTCCAGGGTGGCGTAACGCATGGCCTCGTGCAGCCCCGCCGGCGCTTCGGCGACGGGCGGCAGCCAGCGGCCGAGGGCGTCCTCGACGCGGGCCTGGTATTCGCGGAGCAGCGCCTTAAGACTCATCGTCGGCATCGTCCGCGTTCGGCTTCAGGGCGAAGGGCACCAGTTCCTCCAGGCCGTTCTTCTCCAGCAGCAGGCGCACCTTCTGCTCGGCCTCGCCCAGGGCCTGGTGGCAGGAACGGCTCAGCTGCACGCCGCGCTCGAAGTCGGCGAGCGCCTGTTCCAGCGAAAGCTCTCCGTGTTCCATGCGTTCGACGATGGCCTCCAATTCGGCCATGGACTGTTCCAGGTCGAAGGCGTTGTCTGTCTTGCGGCTGCCGGTCTTAGCCATGGATGAACCCTCCGGGGCGGGGCGGTACGGTAACACACCCGGTCCGCTTGAGACAGTCCGCGGGCCGGCGTGTTGCGGCCGCGTGCCTGCATCCGTAATACTCGACCCCTCGAAACCGCGAAGGAGATGCACGGTGTTCTTGGGCTGGAACAAGCTTTCCGGTCGCGCCTTCGGGCGCGCGGCCGTGACCGGCGGTCTGCTGCTCGCCGCGGGTGCCGTTCAGGCCGGCGTTAGCGTGGGCGCGGGGATCGAATACTTCTACTGGCGTGAGTACGACGGGCTTACCAACGAGGAACTGCTGGACGAAACCGGCCCGCGTGCGGTGGCGACGCTCGAACTCTCGGCGGGCGTGGCTCGCATGACCGATCTGCTGGTGCGGGGCAAGGTGTACGGCGGCAAGGTCGATTACGACGGCGCATTGCAGGACTTGAATACCGGTGCGACCACGCCGTGGAAGAGCAAGACGCGTTACAAGGGCATCACTGCCGAGGGAGGATTCGGTTTCAAGTCCCAGAATCGTGACGGCAATGCGGCTTCGGCGATTCTCACATTCGGCGTGGACAACTGGACCCGTGATCTGCAGGGCACGGGCGGCTACGAGGAAGAATACACGCTGATGTTCCTGCGCATCGGCGGAGAGAGCGAAGGCAAGCGCTGGCGGGGGCGAGGCGGCTTGTTGTTCCCCGTGGACGTGGAAGAGCACGTGGACCTGTTCGGCGGCTTCGACCTGCGCCCGGACCCGAGTCCGTGGTTCTATTTCGGCATCGGCTACCGGATGAACCCGCAACTGGAACTCGCGCTCGACTACCAGGGTTACCGCCTCGACAACTCGGACCCGGTGGCGGTGGACGTGGACGGGGATGGTGTGGCCGACGGTGTCGTTTTCCAACCGCGCAGCGAGCAGGACACGCTGACGGCAACCATACGGGTGAACTTCTAGGGAAACGCGCGTACCTAACGTAGGTGCGCCGGGAACATACTAAGGGAAGGGCATGCCGGGGAAGAGTGGCGCTCCCACGGGGACTCGAACCCCGGTTTTCGCCGTGAGAGGGCGACGTCCTGGACCGCTAGACGATGGGAGCGTTGCGTAGCCGGGTGGCTCAGCGCGGTGGTATTATACGCAGATGTTTTCGTGGCTCAAGCAATCCGCAAAAAAATTCGGACTCTTCTCCGACGATCCTCCGCCCGCGAAATCCGGTCCCCGCATCATCCCGCGCGATCAGCACATCATCTCCCGCGCCCACATCAGTGAAAACGCCCTGAAGGTGCTGTACCGCCTCCGCCAGGCGGGTTTCCAGGCCTATCTGGTGGGCGGCGGCGTGCGTGATCTGCTGCTCGGGCGCGAGCCCAAGGATTTCGACGTGGCCACGGATGCGCGTCCGGAAGAGATCCGGCAGGTGTTCCGCAATTGCCGCATCATCGGCCGCCGCTTCCGTCTGGCGCACGTGCATTTCGGCAACGAAATCATCGAGGTCGCCACCTTCCGCGCCCAACATGGCGAAGACAGCGAAGAGGACGTGACCGACGACAACGGGCGCATCCTCAGCGACAACGTTTACGGCACCATCGAGGACGACGCCTGGCGCCGCGACTTCACCGTCAACGCGCTTTATTACGACATCCGGGACTTCTCGGTGGTCGACTACACCGGCGGCGTGGAAGACCTGAACGCGGGCCGGCTGCGCATCATCGGCGATCCGGTGCAGCGTTTCCGCGAGGACCCGGTGCGCATGCTGCGCGCCGTGCGCTTCGCGGCGAAGCTCGGCTTCCGCATCGAAGAGCAGTGCGAGAAGGCCATTTACGAGCTGGGCCACTTGCTCGAAGGCATCTCGCCCGCGCGCCTGTTCGACGAAACCCTCAAGATGTTCCAGGCGGGTTATGCGGCCGAGACCTTCGAACTGCTGCGTCATTACGGCCTGTTCGGTTACCTGTTTCCCGAAACCGACGCCGAACTGCAGCAGGAGCATGACAACTTCCCGCACGTGTTCGTGGCGCGCGCCCTGGAAAACACCGATCGTCGCGTGGAGGAGGGCAAGGCCATCACGCCCGCCTTCCTGGTGGCTGCTCTGTTGTGGGAACCGGTGGCGCGCGAGGCGGCGAAGAACCGCGAGCGCGGCATGAGCGAACTGGAGGCCATGCAGGTGGCGGGCGATGCGGTGGTCGCGCGGCAGGTGCGCCATGTGGCCTTCCCCAAGCGCTTCACCTTGCAGGCGCGCGAGATCTGGGTCCTGCAGGAACGCCTCAAGCGCCGCGGCGGCAAGCGCGCGGAGACTCTCATGGGCCACCCGCGTTTCCGTGCCGGCTATGACCTGCTCCTGCTCCGTGCCGAATGCGGCGAGGACGTAGCCGAACTGGCCGATTGGTGGACCCGCTTCCAGGCGCAGGACGAAAACGGCCGCCAGGCCATGGCCTCGGGCGTGGGCGAACCGTCGAAGAAACGCCGCCGCCCACGCCGTCGCAAGCGCAAGCCTGCAGATCAGGGAACCGCCTAGTGGTTCGGGCCTACATCGGGCTCGGCAGCAATCTCGACCACCCGGAACGCCAGCTGCGTTCTGCCGTCGAGGCGTTGGCGGGCATCCCACGCACCCGGGTGCTGGCGGTCTCGCCGTTCTATCTCACGCCCCCTCTGGGCCCGGCCAACCAACCGGATTACGTGAACGCCGTGGCGGCGCTGGAAACGACGCTGCCGCCGCTGGAGCTGCTCGATGCGCTGCTCGCCGTGGAAGCGGCGCACGGCCGCACGCGCGACGGCGAACGCTGGGGCCCGCGCACCCTGGACCTGGACCTGCTGCTCTATGGCGAGGAGGTCATCGACCACCCGCGCCTGACCGTACCCCATCCGGGCCTGGCCCTGCGCGCCTTCGTGCTGTTACCGCTGGCGGACATCGCGCCCGATCTGGTTCTGCCCGACGGTCGCGCCGTGGCTGCGCTCGCCCGGGACTGCGATCGCACCGGCATCCGGCCCCTCGCGCGCGACGCGTGATATTCTTGGCGCCTTCCTGAACGAGAGAGTACGCGGTGGTTCAACGCACGCTTCGTTACATCGTCGTGGATGGCCCCATCGGCGCAGGCAAGACCACGCTCGCCCGCCGTCTCGCCAACACCTTCGGCAGCGAACTCTTGCTGGAGGGTGCGGAGGAGAATCCCTTCCTCGCACGCTTCTACCAGGACCCGCGCCAGGCCGCGCTGCCCACGCAACTGTTTTTCCTGTTCCAGCGCGCGCGCCAGTTGCAGGCGCTCAGACAGGCCGACATGTTCGCGCCCGTGCGCGTGGCCGATTTCCTTATGGACAAGGATCGCCTGTTTGCCGAACTCACCCTGGATGCGGACGAACTCAAGCTCTACGAACAGGCCTACGCGCACCTCACCCTGGAATTGCCAGCGCCCGATCTGGTGATCTATTTGCAGGCGCCCGTGGACGTGCTCATGGCGCGCATCGCCCGGCGCGGCCGTCCGGAAGAACGCACCATCAGCCCCGACTACCTGCGCCGGGTCGTGGAGGCCTATGCGCGCTTCTTCTACCATTTCGACAAATCGCCCCTGCTCATCGTGAACGCGGCCGAGATCGACCTGGCGACGAACGAGCGGGATTACGAGCAATTGCTTGCGCAGGTGCAGTCCATTCGCAGCGGACGGCACTTTTTCAACCCCTTGCCCATCGGTCTGTGATCATGAGCGTCACCGTCACCCAGCTTCGCAAGTTCAAGGAACAGGGACAGCGGTTCGCCTCGCTGACCGCCTACGACGCCAGCTTTGCCCGGCTCATGGACGAGGCCGGTATCGAGGTGGTGCTGGTGGGCGATTCCCTCGGCATGGTGGTGCAGGGGCAGGAATCCACCGTGCCGGTGAGCATGGACCACATGGTCTATCACACGCGCCTGGTGCGCCGCGGCGTGCAGCGCGCCCTGGTCATGGCCGACATGCCCTTTCTCAGTTACGCCACCGCCGAGCAGGCGCTGCACAATGCGGGGCGGCTGATGCAGGAAGGCGGCGCGCACATGGTGAAGCTGGAGTGCGTCGCCGAGGACGTGCCCATCGTCGCCCATTTGGCGCGCCACGGCGTGCCGGTGTGCGTGCATCTCGGCCTGCTGCCGCAGACCGTGCACAAGCTCGGCGGCTACAAGGTGCAGGGCCGCGCGCAGGAAGAGGCCGAGGCCATGGTGCGCAACGCGGTTGCCTTCGAGCAGGCCGGCGCCGACGTGCTGCTGCTGGAGAGCGTACCGCGCGCCCTCGCCGCCACCATCACGCGCACCCTGCGCATCCCGGTGATCGGCATCGGCGCGGGCCCGGAATGCGACGGCCAGGTGCTGGTGTGCTACGACATGCTCGGCATCACTCCGGGCAAGCGCCCGAAATTTTCCAAGGATTTCCTCGCCGCGACCGGCAGCGTTCCTGCGGCGCTGGCCGCCTATGCAGCAGCGGTCAGGGATGGCAGTTTTCCTACGGCCGAGCACAGCTTCGAGTGACGTAATCCAACGACGGCGAGCCCAAGGCACGCGAAGAGATGGCCGGGATCCGTGCCGGTTGTCGATGCACGTTCCCCCTCTCGATGCCTGAACCGTTCTCGCGTGCCTCGCCCGTGAATGACCCTGGCCCCGTGTGGCCTGTGATGTTCGAGGAGTCTCCATGTACCAAGTGACTGCCATTGCCGCCTTGCGCCAACAGGTACGCGCCTGGCGCGCCGCCGATGATTCCGTCGCCTTCGTGCCTACCATGGGCAATCTGCATGCGGGTCACATCGCCCTGGTGAAACGCGCGCGTGAACTCGCTGCGCGCGTGGTGGTGAGCGTGTTCGTCAATCCCTTGCAGTTCGGTCCCAACGAGGACCTGGATGCCTATCCGCGTACACCGGAGCAGGATGCCGCGCGTCTCGCCGAGGCCGGTGCGGACCTGCTGTTCCTGCCTGCCGAGGCGGAGATGTACCCGCAAGGCCGTGAGGGCGTCACCTACGTGGAGGTGCCGGGCCTGTCGGACATCCTGTGCGGCGCTTCCAGACCGGGCCATTTCCGCGGCGTCGCCACGGTGGTGAGCAAGCTGTTCCACATCGTGCAGCCGGACGTGGCGGTGTTCGGGCAGAAGGATTTCCAGCAACTCGCCATCATCCGCCGCATGGTGGCCGACCTGGATTTCCCCATTGCCATCGAAGGCGTCGCCACCATGCGCGAGGCCGACGGACTGGCCATGAGCTCGCGCAACGGCTATCTGTCAGCGGAGGAGCGCAGTCGTGCGCCGGGCCTGTATCAGGTGCTGTCGCAGGTATCCGTCGGGCTGAAGGCGGGCCGCAGGGATTTCGCCGCACTGGAGCAGGAGGCGGCGGACGAGCTGCGCAGCCGGGGCTTCGAGCCGGACTACGTGAGCATCCGCCGCGCAGCGGACCTGGCGCCGCCGGCGCAGACGGACGGGGAACTGGTGGTGCTTGCGGCGGCCCGGTTGGGACGTACGCGTTTGATAGACAACTTGTTGATTACACTCGGATAGATCAGAAGGAAACCACATCCGGACGTGGTCATTTCATTGAAATGACGGGCAGGTAGGCCCCATAATATCGCGTTCCACGCGACGGTTTACCGTTACCTGAGAGGCCTTCCCATGCAGTCCATGATGCTCAAAGCCAAATTGCACCGTGCCCGGGTGACCCACTCGGAGCTTGAGTACGAAGGCTCGTGCGCCATTGACGGCAAACTGCTCGAGATGTCCGGGATCCGCGAGTACGAGCAGATCCACATCTACAACGTCACCAACGGCGAACGTTTCGTGACCTACGCCATCCGTGCCGAGGACGGCTCGGGGGTGATTTCCGTGAACGGCGCAGCCGCCCACAAGGCGGCGCCGGGCGACATCGTCATCATCGCGGCCTTCGTGGGTCTGAGCCAGCAGGAGCTGGCCACTTACAAGCCCACCCTCATCTATCTGGACGAGCAGAACCGCGTGGTGCGCAGCGCCAACGCCATCCCCGTCCAGGCCGCCTGAGTCAGGCCTTCTCCGCCTCGCCGGCCGCGGGCAGACAGTCCGCGCGCCAGAGGCAGCTCTCCTGGTCGCAGTAGTTGCTGTCGGCGCGACCGAAGCAATCGAAGTTGCCCTCGTCGCGCTGGATGGCGCGAATGAGGGCAGCCTTTCCTCCGACCCCCAGCTTCAAACCGCGATTGCGTGCAATGGCGCGGATTTCAGGGATTTTCATGGGCAGCTCTCCGGTTCCCTTTGGGCGATGTTGCAACCTGCCTAACTATAGTCCGGAGGCACGCAGTTTCTACTAGGACTCGCGCCTAAAGTGCGGGAAGTACCAGCACAGCGCCCCATAGGCCGTAGGTCACGTTGCGAAGCTACGTGACGGCTTTGAACCGCCTATTGTCACGTAGGCGCTGCGCGCCAACGTGACCTACGGAGGATAAGAGAAAATTCGCATTCCATGCCTTTCTCCGTGGCCTCCGTGGTTTTTTCTTCTCTCCTCAGCCGGTATTGCGCATGCCCGCCGCGATGGCGTTGATGGAGCGCAGCAGGGGCGCGAGCCAGAGCTGGCGCAGGTTTTCCTGGAGGCTTTCGTCGCGATAGCGTTTGAGCAACGTGATCTGGATGTGGTTGAGCGGATCCAGGTACGGGTTGCGGCGGCTGAGGGACAGCGCCAGGGTGGGGTTCTCGTCGAGCAGGGCGTTGTGTTGCGCCGTGGTGAGCACCTGCGCCACGGTGCTTTCGTACTCGTCGCGGATGCGGCGGAACACGGCGTGGGCCACGGTGCGGTCGGCGCACAGCCTGGCGTATTCCTCCGCGATGGCCATGTCGGCCTTGAACAACGACATCTGTGAGTTGCTGAGCAGGGCGCGGAAAAACGGCCAGTCGGCGTACATGGCCTGCAGCTTGCGGATGCGCTCCGCATCGCCGGCGCTCCAGCCCGCCAGCGCCGAGCCGATGCCATACCACGCCGGTATGGTGTGGCGGGCCTGGCCCCAGCCGAACACCCAGGCGATGGCGCGCACGGAGGCCTTGGAACGGTCTCCCTTGGTGCGGTGGGACGGGCGCGAGCCGATGTTGAGCAGCCCGATCTCGGTGACCGGCGTGGCCTCGTAGAAGTAGTCGAGGAAGCCCTCGGTGCGATCGGTGAGGTTGCGGTAGGCCTCCTCGCCCGCATCCGCGAGCGCCTCCATGATCCCGGTGTATTCCGGATTGTCCGGGCGCGGGCTGCCGACCAGGAAGCGGCTGGCCTTGAGCAGGCCGGAGAGGCCCATGGTGAGCTCGTAGATGGCCGTCTCGGTGTTGCTGTACTTGTTGGACAGCACCTCGCCCTGCTCGGTGAACTTGATCTCGCCGTGCACCGTGCCTTCCGGCTGGGCGAGGATGGCCTCGTGGGTGGGGCCGCCGCCCCGGCCGATGGTGCCGCCGCGGCCGTGGAACAGGCGGAAGTCGATGCCGTATTCGCCGGCCAGCGCGGCGATCTTCTGCTGCGCCTTGTAGAGGTTCCAGGAGGACGCCAGGATGCCGCCGTCCTTGCAGGAATCCGAGTAGCCGAGCATGACCTCCTGCTGGTTGCCTGCGGCCTTGAGCAGGGTGGCGTAGCACGGATTCTCCAGTAGCGTGCGCATGACCGGCTCGATGTGCTCGAGGTCCTCGATGGTTTCGAACAGCGGCGAGATGCTGATGTTGCAGAACCAGGTGTCGCCGCGGCGGCCGGCCAGGCCCGCGAGGCGTGCGAGAAACAGCACCTCCATGACGTGGCTGGCGGCGTGGGTCATGGAGATCACGTAATTGCCGAAGGCCTTGGGACTGATCTCGCGCCGTATACGCTCCATCACCTCCAGCACCTCCAGGGTCTGGCGCGTGGACTCGGAGAGTGCGGGCTTGTCCAGGCTGATGGCCTCGACGCGCGCGATGAGCTCGGCCAGCAGGGCGATGCGGCGGCTCTCTTCGAGGTCTGCGTAATCCTTCCCCAGCTGCTTGAGGATCTCGGTCTCCGCCGGGGTATGGCGTGCGGATTCCTGGCGTACGG
>JBFXES010000111.1:0-9799 GCA_050179875.1 Thiohalomonadaceae bacterium | reverse complement strand
TACAGCCATTTTACGCAGCCTCTTCCGAGTGAAACGCGCGCACCAGCGCGCTCGTCCGGGCGACGATCTCGTCCGCTTCCGCGTCCGTGAGCACGAACGGCGGCAGCAGGCGGACGTTGTTGTCGTACGTGACGTTGATGAGCAGGCCGTCGTCGAGGGCGCGCTTCACCAGTGCCGTGCAGGGGCGATCCAGTTCGATGCCGAGCATGAGGCCGAGGCCGCGGATCTCCGTCACGCCTTGCACGTCGGCGAGTTCGCGCTTGAACCCGTTCAGCATGCGCTCACCGAGTTCGGCCACGCGCGCCGCCATGTTCTCACGCTCCATCACATCCAGCACCGCGAGCGCTGCCGCGCAGGCAAGCGGACTGCCGCCGAAGGTGGTGGCGTGATTGCCGGGCTGGAACACGTCGGCGGCCCGACCCCGCGCCAGGCAGGCGCCGATGGGATAGCCGTTGCCCAGGCCTTTGGCCAGGGTCATCACGTCGGGTTTCACGCCTTCGTGCTCGTGGCCGAACATCCGGCCGGTGCGGCCCATGCCGGTCTGCACTTCGTCGAACATGAGCAGCCAGCCGTGCTCGTCGCACAGCTCGCGCAGGGCCCTGAGATAGCCGGGCGGCGCCAGGCGTACACCGCCCTCGCCCTGCACGGGTTCGACCATGACCGCGACGATGCCGGTGGCATTGTGGGCGACGGTGCGCACCGCCTCGATGTCGCCGTAGGGCACGCGCAGGAAACCCGTGACCAGCGGTTCGAAGCCGGCCTGCACCTTGCGGTTGCCCGTGGCCGAAAGCGTGGCCAGCGTGCGGCCGTGGAAGCTGCGTTCCATGACGATGATCTGCGCGTGGTCGATGCCCTTCTTGTGGCCGTACAGGCGCGCGAGCTTGATGGCGGCCTCGTTGGCCTCCGCGCCCGAGTTGCAGAAGAACGCGCGATCCATGCCGGCGACGGCGGTGAGGCGTTCGGCCAGCGTCAGTTGATGTCGGATCTGGTAGATGTTGGACGTGTGCACCAGCCGCCCGGCCTGTTCGCAGATGGCTCGGGTCACGGCGGGATGGGCATGGCCCAGGTTGCAGACAGCGACGCCGGACAGGGCGTCCAGATACTTCCTGCCCGTCTCGTCCCATAGCCACGCACCTTCACCGCGTTCAAACGCGACCGGCAGCGAGGCGTAGGTGGTCATCAACGCATTCGCCATAGGTACTCCAGATTTCCGACACCAAAAAAGAAAAAGGCAGTTCCTGCGCGGAACCGCCAGTAAGCACCCGATTCTAGGATCAGAAGGGCGGCAGGTAAAGCCGCGGTTAGTAAGGGGTGGGCCGGGAGATATGCCGGCGGCTGGCAGGTGCACCACGCCGGTGCATGAGGCCGCAAAGGCGGGGAAGACCGCGAGGTCTTCCCCGCCCGGGAATCAGGCGAAGTTCTTCGCCACGAAGTCCCAGTTCACCACGTTCCAGAAGTTCTCGATGAACTTGGCGCGCAGGTTGCGGTAGTCGATGTAATAGGCGTGCTCCCACACGTCCAGGGTCAGCAGCGGCTGCTTGCCATCGCGCAGGGGGTTGCCGGCGTTGGAGGTGTTCACGATCTCGACGCTGCCGTCCGCGTTCTTCACCAGCCAGGTCCAGCCGGAGCCGAAATTGGTGGCGGCGGCCTGGCTGAACTTCTCCTTGAACTGGGCGAAGCCGCCGAAGGCCTGGTTGATGGCGTCGGCCAGGGCGCCGGTGGGTTCGCCGCCGCCGTTGGGCTTCAGGCAGTTCCAGAAAAAGCTGTGGTTCCACACCTGGGCGCCGTTGTTGAAGATGCCCCCTGCCGGGGCCTTCTTGATGATCTCTTCCAGGGAGGCGTTCTCGAATTCCGTGCCGGGGATCAGGTTGTTCAGGTTGTTCACGTACGCCGCGTGGTGCTTGTCGTGATGGAACTCGAGGGTCTCGGCCGACATGTGGGGCTCAAGGGCGTTCTTGGCGTAGGGCAGGTCGGGCAGCACGTGCTTCATGGATTGCTCCTATTTCCGTGTTGTTGGTTGCTTGGAATCCCGAAAGGGCCGGAAAACCGTGCGGGTAAGCATAGAGGCTTTGCCCGGCCTTCGGTGCGGGGGTAATCCCGAGCGGGCCGCTAAAGATTAAGGCCTTGGGGCGTTGGTCTTCAATGCGCTTCTGCCCTATTCGGGGCCAGCGCTGCGGCTCGGCGCGACTCATCGGAATCCGCGGAGGCAAAACTATACAAAATAACTAAAGAATTTAGAAGCAATCCAAGAGGGGAGTAACCCCAAGATCCGGAAGCGCCGGGGAACACGACCTTTGCAGGGCCCCGCACCGCGGGAAGGCGGGAGAGGTGGCCAGGGCCAGCTCCCGGCTCCGCCACTGCCCGGGCGCCGCTCTTGGTCATCGTGCTCTGCTAACATCGCGCCCATGGATCCCATCGCCCTCAGCCTTTTTGCCAGCCGTATCGAGGCCGTTTGCGAGGAAATGGGCGCGGCCCTCAAGCGCGCCGCCTTCTCGCCCAACATCCGCGATCGGCTGGACTTCTCCTGCGCCGTGTTCGATCCGCGTGGCGAGTTGTGCGCGCAGGCGGCGCACATCCCCGTGCACCTGGGCAGCATGGCCTACGCCATGGCGGGCATCGTCGGGCGCATGGACTGGCACGAGGGCGACATGGTGGTGGTGAACGACCCCTTCCTGGGCGGCACCCACCTGCCCGACATCACCGTCATCGCCCCCCTGTTCGTGGCCGATCGTATCGCCGGTTTCGTGGCCAACCGCGCCCATCACGCCAACGTGGGCGGCAGCACCCCCGGCTCCATGCCCATCTCCCGCAGCCTGGACGAGGAGGGCATGGTCATCCCGCCCACCAAGCTGGTGCGCCGCGGCGAACTGGACGAGCAGGTGCTCGATGCCATCACCCGCGCCACGGGTGAATCCGGCGAACTGGCCGGCGACTTCGCCGCCCAGCTCAGCGCCAACCGCACCGGCCTCACGCGGCTGGGCGAGCTGGTGCGCGCCATGGGTTTCGAGGCCTACATGGAAGGCCTCGCCGAGCTGAACGACTACGGCGAGCGCCTGGCCCGCGCGGCGCTGGCGGTCCTGCCCGCGGGCACGTGGCGCTTTCGCGACGTGCTGGACGACGACGGCCTCGGTCATCACGACATCGCCATCGAGGCGAGCGTGACCGTGAGTGCAGACGGCGTGCACGTGGACTTCACCGGCACCTCGCCGCAGATCCCGGGCAACGTGAACTGCCCGTTGTCCGTGGCCGCCGCCGCCGTCTGGTACGTGTTCCGCTGCCTCATGCCCACCCACACGCCCGCCTGCGCGGGCAGCTTTCGCCCCATCACCCTCACCGCGCCGGAAGGCTGCCTGGTGAACGCGCGCCGCCCGGCCGCGGTGGCCGCGGGCAACGTGGAAACCAGCACCCGCATCGTGGACGTGATCTGCGGCGCGCTGGCGCAGGCCATGCCCGGGATCGTGCCGGCGGCGAGCCACGGCTCCATGAACAACGTGGCCATGGGCGCGCGCGGGACCCAGGCGTGGGACTACTACGAGACCATCGGCGGCGGCATGGGCGCAGGGGTCCACGGTGGCGGCCTGTCAGCGGTGCAGACGCACATGACCAACACGCTCAACACACCGGTGGAGGTGCTCGAAAGCCGCTATCCCCTGCGCGTGACGCGCTACGGGATCCGGCGCGGCTCGGGCGGGCGCGGCCTCCGTCCCGGCGGCGACGGCATCGTGCGTGAATACGAATTCCTGGCGCCTGCGCAGGTCACACTGCTGACGGAACGCCGACGTCACGCCCCCTGGGGCCTGGCGGGCGGTGCGCCGGGCGCGTGCGGAGAAAACCGGCTGAACGGAAAGCCGCTGCCCGGAAAATGCTGCCTGAGCGTGACGACGGGCGATCGCATCGCCATCCTCACCCCGGGCGGCGGCGGTTACGGAAAGGCGTGTGCGTGACGAGGCGCCTGGCGCCGCTGGTGTTCGCATGCCTGTTGCTCGGCGGCTGCGCCTCGGGTGTGCTCATGGGCGCCGGCGAGCCGCCCGCGCCCAGCGAACAGGCACAGACCGACGGGCGCCTCGCCGCGGCCGTCACCCGCGCCCTGGTGGACGACCCGGAGGTGCCCGCCATGGACATCCATGTGAGCGCCCGGGCCGGTCTCGTCACCCTGCGCGGACGGGTGCCCACGCGTGCGGCCGCCAATCGCGCCGTCGCCGTGGCGCGCAGCGTCACCGGCGTGCGCGCGGTGCGCGATGCGCTGGTGGTCGGCCGCTGATCCCTCGCACGAAGCGCGCTGCTGCGCTGCGTGCGGCTACATCCATGAATCCATCGCTTTGAACGGAGCAAGACGTGTGCGGTATCTGTGGTGAACTTCGTTTCGACGGTACGAGTCCCGAACTGGCGACGGTCGGTCGCATGCTCACGCGCCTGGAGCGTCGCGGCCCCGATCACGAGGGCAGTTTTTCCGACGGCCCGCTTGCCTTCGGTCATCGCCGCCTGGCCATCATCGACCTCTCCGCGCGCGCCCACCAGCCCATGGTGGACATGGAACTGGGCCTCGCCCTGGTGTTCAACGGCACCATCTACAACTACCCCGAACTGCGTCAGGAACTGCGCGGCTTCGGCTTCAGCTTTTTCTCCGAAGGCGACAGCGAAGTGATCCTCAAGGCCTATGCGGCCTGGGGTGAGCAGTGCGTGGAGCGCCTGCTCGGCATGTTCGCCTTCGCCATCTGGGACATGCGCAACGAGCGCCTGTTCGTGGCGCGTGACCGCATGGGCATCAAGCCACTGTATTTTGCTGAGAACGCCGACGGCTTCCGTTTCGCTTCCAACGTGCAGGCCCTGCTCGCGGCCGGCGGCGTGGACACGTCCATCGACCCGGTGGCCCTGCATCACCAGTTCACGCTGCACGCCGTGGTGCCGGCCCCGCGCACCATCCTGAACGGCGTGCGCAAGCTGGAACCGGGCACCTGCATGACGGTCACGCCCGAGGGCGTGGTGGAGCATCATCGCTACTGGCAGCTCTACGCCACGCGCCCGGCGGAGCCGCGCAGCGAGGAGGAGTGGACCGAGGCCATCCACGTCGCACTTCAACGCGCGGTGAAGCGTCGCCTCGACATCGCCGACGTGCCCGTGGGTGTGCTGCTCTCCGGTGGCCTCGATTCCAGCCTGCTGGTGGGCCTGCTGGCGGAGCAGGGTGTGAAGAACATCCTCACCTTCTCCGTCGGCTTCGAGGATCAGCCGGAAGAGAAGGGCAGCGAGTTCGAGTACTCCGATCTCGTGGTGGAGCGCTACGCCACGCAACACCACAAGTACGCCATCCCCAACGAACAGGTGCTGCTGCGTTTGCCCGAGGCGGTGGCGCACATGGCCGAGCCCATGGTGGCGCAGGACGCCGTAGCGTTTTACCTGCTTGCCGAGCGCGTGTCCCAGGAAGTGAAGGTGGTGCAGAGCGGCCAGGGCGCGGACGAAGTCTTTGCCGGCTATTTCTGGTATCCGCGCATGGAGGCCGAGGAAGGCACCGATCTGGAGCGCTTCGCCCGTCACTATTTCGATCGGGATCACCCGGAATACCTGGAGACCGTCGCCCCCGAATACCGCGGCGAGGACCACACCTCGCGCCTGGTGGCGAGCCTGCTCGCGCAGCCCGGCGCCGACACCTTCATCGACAAGGTCCTGCGCATGGACGCCACCACGCTCATCGTGGACGACCCGGTCAAGCGCGTGGACAACATGACCATGGCCTGGGGTCTGGAGGCGCGCGTGCCTTTCCTCGACGACCACGAACTGGTGGAACTGGCCATGAGCATGCCGCCCGAACTGAAGCTCGCCTCTGGCGGCAAGCACGTGCTCAAGAAGATCGCCCGCGCGCTGGTGCCGCACGAGGTCATCGACCGGCCCAAGGGCTATTTCCCAATGCCGGCGCTGAAATACGTGCGCGGGGAATTCCTCGACTTCATGCGCGACATTTTGAATTCAGGGGCCTGCCGCCAGCGCGGCCTGTTCAATCGCGCCTATGTGGAGAAGCTGCTCGCCGAGCCCGACAAGCATTTCACGCGCCTGCAAGGGAGCAAGCTCTGGCACCTGGCGCTGCTGGAACTGTGGCTGCAGACCCACGTGGACAAGGTTGCGCAGTCGCATAATAGTTGACTAATATGCTCAAGTCTTACGCCGGTCGCTGCGATCGGCCCGGCCCATTCCAAACGAGGTGAACCAATGGACGTCATGGAGCGCATCCGCCAGCAGGTGGAGCAGAACCCCATCGTGATCTACATGAAGGGCACGCCGCAGATGCCCATGTGTGGCTTTTCCAGCCGCGCCGCCCAGGCGCTGGCCAACTGCGGCGTGGAGTTCGCCTACGTGAACGTGCTCGCCGACCGCGAGATCTTCGAGAACCTCCCGCGCTTCGCCAACTGGCCCACCTTCCCGCAGATCTACGTCAACGGCGAACTCATCGGCGGCTGCGACATCACGGTCGAGATGTACCAGAAGGGCGAACTCAAGCCCCTGCTGGAAGCGGCGGTAGCCAAGGCCAAGGCAGGCTAGCCCAAGCTAGTCGAAGAAGAGAAAGACTAACCACGGAGGCCACGGAGGGCCACGGAGAAAAACGAACGTCATTCCGCTGTGCCGTGGTCATCACGTAGGTCACGTTGGCGCGCAGCGCCTACGTGACACCGCGAGGCGTGGGAATGTCACGTAGCTTCGCAACGTGACCTACGGCATTGCCACGGAGAGCACGGAGAAAAGATTTTCAGGCCGTGTGGGAGCGAGCTTCCGCTCGCGATTCGCGTCGGCGGATATCGTGAGCCTGTCGCGAGCAGAAGCTCGCTCCCACATCCCGGTTTCCGTCTTTCCCCGTGGTTTCGCGAACCGCCGCCTTCGTATGTCACGGCCGTGCCGCGGCATCCCTGGCAGGTTCTTCCGGTTCGGCGACGCCGCTTATCCCGCCCGCCAGCGTATCCCAGCGATTCACGATGGCGCAGAACAATTCCGCCGTGCGTTCCGCATCGTAAATGGCCGAATGGGCGCGCGAATGATCCCACTCGATGCCGCAGGCGGCCGCCGCGCGCGCCAGCACGGTCTGGCCAAAGGCCAGGCCTGCCAGGGTGGCGGTGTCGAAGGTGGTGAAGGAATGGAAGGGATTCTTCTTGTTGCCGGTGCGCGCCACCGCCGCCTTGATGAAGCCCAGGTCGAAAAAGGGATTGTGGCCCACCAGGATGGCGCGGGTGCAGCCGTGTTGCTTCACGCGTTCGCGCACCGGGGCGAAGATCCGCTCCAGGGCCTCCCGCTCGGAAACCGCGAGGCGAAACGGATGGTAGGGGTCGATGCCCGTGAACTCCAGGGCGCGCGGATCCAGGTTCGCACCCGGGAACGGCTCCACGTGACAGGCGAAGGTGGCCTCGGGTACCAGCAGGCCTGCGTCATTGAAGGTCACGGTGACCGCGGCGATCTCCAGCAGGGCGTCGGTCTCGGCGTTGAAACCGGCGGTTTCCACGTCCACCACCACGGGCAGGAATCCGCGGAAACGCAACGCGAGGCTGGATTTGGCTGGTTCGGAGGGAGGCATGGCCGTCAAGCTTAACGGATCGGGGCGCGCTTTGCGAAACCGGGGTTTCCCCGGTGCATAATAGCGGCATTCTCAAGCGGAGCGCGTCCATGCGCATAACTCTCACAAAACCCGACGATTTTCACCTTCATCTGCGTGACGGCGAGACCCTCAGGAGCGTGCTGCCGCACACCGCCGAGCGCTTCGCGCGCGCCCTCGTGATGCCCAACCTGCGCCCGCCGATCACCACGGTGGAACAGGCGCAGGCCTATCAGAGCCGCATCCTCGCGGCGTTGCCGGAAGGTGCCGCCTTCGCGCCGCTGATGTCGCTGTATCTCACCGACAACACGCCGCCCGAGGAGATCGCGCGCGCCCGGCAGAGCGGCGTGGTGCACGCGGTAAAGCTGTATCCCGCCGGCGCCACCACCAATTCCGATTCGGGCGTCACCGACGTGCGCAAGGTGGAACCCACGCTGCGCGCCATGGCCGAGCTGCGCATGCCGCTGCTGGTACACGGCGAGGTGACGGACCCTGCAGTGGACGTGTTTGATCGCGAAGTCGTGTTCATCGAACGCGTGCTGCGGCCGTTGCTCGATCGCATTCCCGATTTGCGCGTGGTGATGGAGCACATCACCACCCGCGAGGCGGCAGCCTTCGTGCAGCACGCCGGCATCAACGTGGCCGCGACCATCACGCCGCAGCACCTGCTCATGAACCGCAACGCCCTGTTCCAGGGCGGCATCCGGCCGCACCACTACTGCCTGCCGGTGCTCAAGCGCGAGCATCACCGCGAAGCGTTGGTGGAAGTGGCCATCTCGGGCAATCCCAAGTTCTTCCTGGGCACCGACAGCGCGCCCCACGCCCGGCCCACCAAGGAGGCCGCCTGCGGCTGCGCGGGCATCTATTCGGCCCATGCCGCCATCGAACTCTACGCCGAGGTCTTCGAGCAGGCCGGCGCCCTGTCACGCCTCGACGACTTCGCCAGCCGCTTCGGCGCCGAGTTCTACGGCCTGTTCCGCAACCGCGCCACCATCACGCTGGAGAAAGTGGAGTGGGAAGTCCCCGCCAGTTATCCCATGGGCGACAGCACCGTGGTGCCGCTGCGCGCCGGCGAGCGCATGGGGTGGCGGTTGGTGGGATAGGGTCCGCAAATGAACGCAAATAGACGCAAATGGAATCGAGCAAGGAAGGTTCATGCCCGCTGTCCGGCGGCGTCCATGCCGAGCTGGGGCTGGGCGTCACGGGAGCGGTCAGTCAGGAAATCATGACGACAATTTGCGTTTATTAGCGTTCATTCGCGGACTTCCCTGAAAGCTTCAGCCGACTTCCGGTCCGAACACCTTGCACACGTAGGCGCGCATGGCCGCCTCCAGGGCGGTGGCGCCGCGCATGAGGATGTCGGGTTCGATGGACGCGGACCATTCGCTCGTGCCTTCCACGTCCCAGTTGAGATCGATGCGGGCCTCTTCGACGAGCGGGCCGCCCTGGGACCAGTAGCGGGTCGGCTTCCACTTGCGCGGGGGCACGTTGGGGCCGGCCACGTACACCAGTTCGGTGCCGCCTTCCGGGTACCAGGCGTTGATGTTGCGGGCCCTGGCCACCCAGTAGTCCAGTTGATCGAGGGTGAGATCGGAGACTTTCATGGCGCGGAGTTTATCGTCTCCCGATTTGTTAACCTAGTGACCCTGATTAATTCCAAAGACGTCGTTCCGGCGCAAGCGGCAATCGCCGGCGCGCGGAGTCGACGGCCTGCCGGTCCTCGCAGGACTCACCATGACCATCGAAGAAGCTCTCATCCTGTTGCTTGTCATCGGCGGCGGCGTCGCCTGGTGGCTCAATGCGCTGCGCGCCCGCGACATCGCCCTGCGTGCGGCGCGTACGGCCTGCCAACGCCATGACTTGCAACTGCTGGACGAGACCGTGGCCGTGGTGCGCATCCGCCCCGCCCGCGACCCGGCGGGCCGCATGGGCCTGCGGCGCTGGTACCGCTTCGAATTCAGCGATGACAACGAAAACCGCCGCCGAGGAAGCGTGGAAGTCCTCGGCCGCCGCGCCTACGCCACCCACCTCGACCTCGCGCCGTTCACGTTGCACGAGTTCGAGCATGGCGGAGAGAAAAGCGAGTAACGAAGAAAAAAGCATGGTTCTTCACGCCTTCCCGGGAAATGCAGCCTTGATCTTCAGGAAGAAATAGGCTGAGTCCCGGTATCCGTAGGCCATGCGTTTGATGACCTTGATGCGGTTATTGATGCCCTCAAGGACGCTGGT
>JBFXES010000110.1:0-9810 GCA_050179875.1 Thiohalomonadaceae bacterium | reverse complement strand
CGGCTCGGCCCTGGACGTGGTGACCGCCTTCCTGCCCAAGCCATGAGCCTGCGCCACCTTCATCGCCGCCAGCGCGGGTTCACCCTGCTGGAAATGCTGGTCGCCTCGGCGGTGTTCGCCATCCTCGCGGCGGCGGCCTATGGCGGCCTCAACGCCGTCCTCAAGGCGCGCGGCGAGACCGAGCGCCAGGCCGCGCGCCTGGCCGAGCTCCAGTCCGCCATGACCATGATGGCGCGCGACCTGGCGCAGCTGGCCCCGCGCAAGGTGCGCAGCGAATACGGTGACGCGCTGCCCGCCATCGCCGGCGGACCGCGCGCGCCTTTGCCCCTGGAACTCACCCGCGCCGGCTGGCGCAATCCCGCGGGCCAGCCGCGCAGCACCCTGCAACGGGTCGGCTACGCCCTGGACCAGGACGTGCTGGTGCGCCATGGTTGGCGCGTGCTGGACCGCGCCCAGGACAGCGCCGCCTACCCGCTGCGCGTGCTCACGCGGGTAAGGCACTTCCAGGTGCGTTTCCTGAACGCCAACCGCGAATGGACCGAGGACTGGCCGCCCGACACCAACGTGCAGACACCGGCGACGGCGCCGACGCCGCATCCCCTCGCCGTGGAGATCCGCCTGGAACTGGAAGACCTCGGCGAGATCACGCGGGTGTTCCGCGTGCCGGGGGCCTAGTCATGTCCGGACGCCATTCTCGGAACCAGCGCGGCGTGGCGCTCATCACCGCCCTGCTCATCGTGGCGCTGGCCACCACGGCCGCGGTGGCCATGACCTCACGCCAGTTCCTGGACATCCGCCGCGCCGCCAACGTGCTGGAATACGACCAGGCCATGCTCTACGTGGTCGGCATCGAGGCCTGGGCGGGGCAAATCCTGCGCAAGGATGCCCAGGACAGCCAGACCGACACCCTGGACGAAGACTGGGCCACGCAGTTGCCGCCCATCCCCATCGACGGTGGCCAGCTGGCCGGCGCCGCCGAAGACATGCAGGGGCGCTTCAACGTGAATTCGCTCCTGGACGGCAACGGCGGCATCGACCAGGTGGCGCTCGAACGCTTCCGCCGCCTGCTGGCCAGCCTGGAACTGGACCCGGAGCTGGCGGAACGCCTGGCGGACTGGCTGGACGCCGACGACGAGACCCGCCTGGGCGGTGCCGAGGACGTGGAATACCTGGGCCTGGAGGCGCCCTACCGTGCCGGCAACACGCTTCTGACAAGTCCCAGCGAACTCGCGCTGCTGCTGGGCGTCACACCGGAGGTGATGGCGAAGCTCGCGCCGTTCGTGGCCGCCCTGCCGCGCGATGCCGCGCTCAACGTCAACACCATCGCCGCGGACAAGCCGCAGCTGATCATGGCGCTGGCGCCGGAGATCACGCTTGCCGAGGCCCAGCAGGTGCTGGAGGCGCGGGGTACCAAGGGCTTCGCCTCGAAGGAGGAGTTCCTGCAACAACCGGCGTTCGCCGGCCGCAACGTACCGGGGCACGGTCTCGCGGTAGCGAGCAATTATTTTATGGTAACGTCGCACGTCCAGTTCGGCCGGTCGGTCTTCACCACGCACAGCCTGTTGCACCGCAGCGCGTCCGGCACCCGCACCTTGATGCGGTCCCAGGGAACCCTTTAGAGACATGGCTGGAACCATCTACATCCGCTTGCAAGAGCATGAAACCGCCTGGCTGGTCCAGGACGCGGGCGGCTTCGGCCGCGAGCAGCAGGGCAGCCTGGAAGAGGCGGCGCGCGCCGCTGCCGGCCAGCACGTGGTGGTGCTCGCGCCCGCCGCCCACCTCCTGCTCACGCACACCGATCTGCCGCTGCAGAACCGCCACAAGCTGCGTCTCGCCGTGCCCTACGCCATCGAAGACCAGCTGAGCGAAGACGTGGAGAACCTGCACTTCGCCCTGGGGACGCGCCAGGAGGGCGGGGTGCCCGTGGCGGTGGTGTCCCGCACGCGCATGCAGGCGTGGCTCAGCGAACTGGCCGCCGTGGGGTTGCAGCCCAATGCCATGGTGCCGGACGTGCTGGCCCTGCCTCTCGCACCGGCGGAATGGAGCCTGCTGCTCGGCCGCGATGGCGCGCTGCTGCGCAGCGGCCGCGGGCGCGGTCATGCCCTGCAGACGGAGGATCTGGACCTGCTGCTGGACGTTGCCCTGCAGCAGGCCGGCGACGCCCGTCCCACGCGCCTGCGGGTGTTCGACGCCTGCGGCGGCGACAGCCACGAGCATGCCGCCCGCGCCGCCGAGCGCCACGAGGTGGCGGTGACGGTGGAGAGCTGCCCGCACGGTGAACTGGGCCTGCTCGCGCGTCAGCTCAACGGCCCGCTGCCGCTGGATCTGTTGCAGGGCGAATTCAGCCGCCGCGAACAGCTGAGCAAGCTGTGGCGGCCCTGGCGCAGCGCCGCGGCGCTGCTGGGAGCCGCGCTGGCGCTCCAGGCCGGCATGGCCACCTGGGATTACGTGCGCCTCGGCCGCGAGGCGGAGCTCCTGTCGCAGCGCATCGAGGAGGTGTACCGCCAGACCTTCCCCGATGCGCGTAACGTGGTCGACCCGCGCAAACAGATGCAGGACCGCCTCGCCGCGCTGCGCGGCGGCCAGAGCGACAGCTTCACCACCCTGCTCGCCGGCGCCGCGCCCATGGTGAGCGCGGCCGGCGCCGAGGTGGGCGGCCTGCGCTACAAGGACGGCGTGCTCGACATGGACCTGAACCTGGCCGACCTGCAGCGCCTGGACAAGCTCAAGCAGGACCTGACCGGCAAGGGACTGGGCGTGGACATCCAGACGGCAAGCTCGCGCGCGGGCAAGGTGGAAGCGCGCCTGCAGATTCGGGAGGCAAGGTGATCGAGCGCCTCAGACATTCTTGGGAACAACTGCAGGCGCGGGAGCGCCGCATGGTGCTCGGCGGCGCCGTGGCCCTGGTGCTCATGGGCCTCTACGTGGCGGTGTGGGAACCGCTGGTGGACGGGCGTGCGCGGCTGGCCCGCGAGGTGGCGGAACAGCGTGCGCTGCTTGGCTGGATGGAGCAGTCCGCCCGCGAGGTGCAGGCCTTGCGCGGCAGCAACACGTCCCGGCCCAGCAGCGGCCAGTCCCTCATGGCGGTGGTGGATCGCACCGCCCGCGCGGAAGGTCTGGCCGAGGTGCTGGAGCGCGTGCAGCCCGACGGTGAGAAGGCCGTGCGCGTATGGCTCACCCAGGCGCCCTTCGACCAGAGCCTGCGCTGGCTGGACAAGCTCGTCGCCAGCCAGGGCGTGCGCGTCACCGGCCTGGTGGTGGAGCGCGGCGCCACGCCCGGCAAGGCGGACCTGCGCATCACCCTGGAGGCCGGCGCATGAAACGGAAGATCCTGCTGGGGGTGGGGCTGCTGGCCGTCTATATGCTGGCCCTGGTGGCGAACGTGCCGGCCACCCAGGTGTTGCCGCGCGCGACGCCGCTGCTCGAAGCCCGCGGCGTGCGTCTCGCTGCCAGCGGCATCGAAGGCACCCTGTGGTCGGGACGGGCGGCCAGCTCCAGTGTGAACGGCATCGCCGTGGGCCAGAGTGAGTGGTCGCTCAGCCCGTGGCGGCTGCTGTTTGGCGAGGCGGGACTCGGCTTCAAGCTGGCGCCCGAGGGCGGCTATCTGTCCGGCGACGTGCGCCTCGGCAGCGGCAGTGTCGCCGTAGCGGGCGTGGAGGGCGAGCTTCCGGCCACGGCGGTGCTGGCCGGCCTGCCGCGCCTGCCCATGCCCGTGGAAGTGGGGGGTACGGTGATGGTGCAGCTGAAGGCGCTGGACTGGGCCGGCGGCAAGCTGGAGGCGGCGGATGGCGCCATCGTCTGGCGCCAGGCCGAACTGCGCTCGCCCATGCCCGCGCGCCTCGGCGACCTCAAGGTCGAACTCGCGCCCGGTCCCAACGGCAGCCTGCTGGGCAAGCTGTCCGATGGCGGCGGCCCGCTGGGCATCAAGGGCGATGTCACCTTCGGCAACGGCAGCTACCGCATCAACGCCGTTCTCACCCCCCGCGCCAACACCGACCCGGCCCTGGCCCAGGCCCTCACCCTGCTGGGCGCTCCCGACAGCCAGGGCGGCTATCGCCTGACCTGGGCGGGCAGGATCTAGGGATGGGAACCACGGAGAAATGCCGGGTTTCTGCCGTAGGAGCCCACATCGTGGGCGAATATCGAGGCAACGCATACCCCCGCCCGTGTGTGTCCGCGCTCTGATTCTTCGCCGCGGTTTGCGTCATTCGCCCACGATGTGGGCTCCTACGGAGGGAGACAAGCACGTTTTTTCTCCGTGGCCTCCGTGGTTAAACCCCTTCAGTCCAGCCCGAGCTTCTTGAGCCGGTAGCGCAGCGCGCGGAAGGAGATGCCGAGCAGGCGGGCGGCGGCGGTCTTGTTGTGGCCGGTCTGCTCCAGGGCCTTGCGGATGGCCTCCTTTTCCCGCTCCGAAACGTAGTCGTCCAGGCTGGCGCCGTTGCCGGGTTCGCCGCGTCCGTGCCCGTGTTCGGGCAGGCCCAGTTCGGCGGGGGTGATGACGTCGCCCTCGCACAGGGTGACGGCGCGTTCCAGCACGTTTTCCAGTTCGCGCACGTTGCCGGGGAAGGGGTAGTCGAGCAGGGCGTCCATGGCCTCTTCCGAGAGCCGCGGCATGGGACCGCCGAGCTGGCGGCCCAGGCGGTCGAGGATGTGCTCCACCAGGGGCGGGATGTCCTCCGGCCGCTCGCGCAGGGGCGGGACCTGCAGCTCGATGACGTTGATACGGTAGTAGAGGTCTTCGCGGAAACGGCCTTCCCGCGCCAGCTCGGCCAGGTTCTTGTGGGTGGCGGAGAGGATGCGCACGTCCACGTTGGTCTCGCGCTGGGCGCCGATCGGACGCACGGCCTTTTCCTGGATGGCGCGCAGCAGCTTCACCTGCATGTGCAGGGGCAGGTCGGCCACCTCGTCGAGGAACAGGGTGCCGCCGTTGGCGGCCTGGAACAGGCCGTCCTTGTCGGCGTTGGCGCCGGTGAAGCTGCCTTTCCTGTGGCCGAACAGTTCGCTCTCCATGAGCTCGGCGGGGATGGCGCCGCAGTTCACCGGCACGAAAGGCCGATCGGCGCGCGGGCCCTGGGCGTGGATGAGCCGCGCCACCAGTTCCTTGCCCGTCCCCGATTCGCCGCTGATGTACACCGGCGCCTGACTGCGCGCCAGCTTGGCGACGGTGGCGCGGATGGCCTGCATGGCCGCCGACTGGCCGAGCAGGGTGAGGGCGGGTTCCTGCGCCGCCGGACGGCCGTTTTCCGCCAGGCGCAGCGCCGTCTTCACCAGCTCGCGCAATACCTGCAATTCCACCGGCTTGGACACGAAGTCGAAGGCGCCCGCCTTGAGCGCCTCCACGGCCGATTCCATGCTGCCGTGCGCGGTGATCACGGCAATGGGCATGCCGGGGCGATGCTTCTGCGCGTGGCGCACCAGGTCGATGCCGTTGCCGTCCGGCAGGCGCATGTCCGTGAGGCAGAGATCGAAGGGCTGCGTTTCCAGCAGTTGCCGGCCGCTCGCCAGATCGGCGGCGGATTCGGTGTCGATGCCCATGCGCAGCAGCGTCAGTTCCAGCAGCTCGCGGATGTCGGGTTCGTCGTCGACGATGAGGGCCAGGTGTTTCTTGTTATTCATGGTCCGCGGGATTCAACGGTGCGCCCAGCGACAGGCGGAAGCGCCCGGGGGCGTCCGCCGTGGGCAGGTAATCGAGGCGCGCCCGGTTGCATTGGGCGAGTTCGCGCGAGACGTAGAGTCCGAGGCCGGTGCCGGTCTTGCGCGTGGTGAAAAACGGCTCGAACAAATGGGCCTGGGCCTCGGTGGAGACGCCGGGACCGGTATCGGTCACGTCGATGAACACCCGGTCCTGCTGCACGTGGGCGCGCAGGCGCACCTTGGGCAGCCCCTTCGATTCGCCCGCGTGTTCCAGGCCGTTCTGGCAGAGGTTGGTGAGGATCTGCCGCAGATGGTTGGGATCGAACGTGATGGCCAGGTGGGGCGGCTCCACCGTGCAGGCGATCTGATCGGCCGGCACATCCATGGTCTCCACGAATTCCTCCACAAAGCGCGCAAGCCAGGGCTCGAGCGCCAGTACTTCGGGCTGGGAGGCGTCGCGGCGTCCGAGCTGGAGCACGCTTTCGATGATGCCGTTCACGCGCTGCACCTGCTGACGGATGATCTCGGTGAGCCGCCGGTCGGCCTTGCCGAGATCTTCGGATTCGCCGAGCAGCTCGCCCGCGTGGCCGATGGCGCCCAGCGGATTACGCACCTCGTGGGCGATGCTGGCCGTGAGGCGGCCCAGGGCCGCCAGCTTGAGCTGTTGCGCCTGTTGCGCAGCGGAGGTGGCGTCGTCGAGGAAGATGAGATAACCGGCCCCGCCGATGCGCGCGAAGCGCGGCAGCACCTCGCCGGAACCGTCGGCGGCCATCAGGGTGCCGAGGTTTTCCTCGCTGTTGCGCTCCCAGGCGGCGAGGCGCTCGGCCAGTGCGGGCGATACGCCTGCGAGGGTCTTCTGCTGGGCGGCATTGGGAAAGCCGAGCAGGCGCCAGGCGGCCACGTTCATGAGCCGCAGGTGGCGCGCGCTGTCCACCACCAGCACGCCCGAGTCCATCTGCTGGATCACGTATTCGGTGAGCCGGGCCATGTTGGCGAGATCGACGCCGCGTTGCGCCGCCAGCGCCTCGCTCTCGCGGATGCGGTTGGCGAGCACGCGCGCCAGGGCGGCGGTGGCGAAGAAGGTGGCGCCCAGCATGCCGGCGCGTGGAAAGCTCAAATAGCCAGGCAGGTCGAAAAAGTGCGAATAGGCCTGCTCCGTCAGGATGGCGATGGTCGCCAGGGCCGCGAACAACCCCGCCGTGCGGCCCTCGGTGAGCATGCCCGCGGCGGCGATGGTCACCACCAGCAGCATGCCCAGGCCGCTCTCCATGGACCCGCTGCTGTGCATGAGCACGACCATCACCACGATGTCCACGCCCAGGTGTACGTACACCTGGGTGTCGAAGCGCGGCCGGCGCCAGATGATGGGGCCGTTCGCCAGCACGGCGAAGGCCACGTAGACCAGGCTGGTGACGTAGAACAGATAGGGGTCCGTGGAACCCAGCGGCTTCGGCAGGGCCTCCAGCTGGTACAGGGCCGCGAACAGGGCGCTGATGGCGAGGCGGTAGAGATTCAGAAAGCGCAGCGGCTTCCAGGTGTGCTCGTCGTCGAGGGGCCTGCCGAAGGCGAAGCCGTCGTGCGTTGTGCCGGGGAGGAAGGTGGAAGCCTCAGCCATGGGTGCCGCCCTAGCGGGGACCGAGCCGGGAGTGTTCGTCACAACAGAAGGCGTGGCCGCCGCGCTGCACCGTATCCTGCGCCGGCACGTGCATGCCGCAGTGGGCGCAGCGCACGGCCTGCACCTGGCGCGGCGCGTGCCGCTGCATGCGCCTTGCGTCGGCCCAGGGGCGCAACACGAGTTTGTAGACCAGCCATGCGAGGGCCAGCAGCAGGAGCAGGCGCATGAGATTCATGGCTCGGGATTGTAAAGCGCGGCCACGAGGCGGGCCACCGGGCTTTTGCGAAGCCCATCGCTTTGTACCAAAATACCGCGCTTTCCACCCGCGGATCGCAGCAATGAATCTCCACGAGTATCAGGCCAAGCGGCTGTTCGCCGAGTACGGCATCCCCGTGCCCGAGGGGCGCACCGCCGCCAGTGCCGCCGAGGCGCGCCAGGCGGCCCATGACATCGGCGGCGCGAGTTGGGTGGTGAAGGCCCAGGTGCACGCCGGCGGGCGCGGCAAGGCGGGCGGCGTGAAACGGGTGGACAGCCCGGATCAGGCCGAGATCGTGGCCGGCCAGCTGCTCGGCTCACGCCTCGTCACCCACCAGTCCGGCCCCGAGGGTCAGCCCGTCAACCAGGTGCTGGTGGAGGCGGTGTCGGCCATCGCGCGCGAACTGTACCTGGGTGCGGTGGTGGACCGTGCCAGTCGACGCATCACCTTCATGGCCTCCAGCGCCGGCGGCATGGACATCGAGGAAGTCGCGGCCACCCATCCCGCGAAGATCCTTACCGTGGCTGTCGATCCCGTGGCCGGCCTGCAGGGTTACCAGTGTCGCAAGGTCGGTTTCGCGCTGGGGCTCGATGTGGCGCAGGTGAACGAACTCACGCGCATCATGCTGGGGCTCTACCGCCTGTTCACGGAACGTGACCTGAGCCTGGTGGAGATCAACCCGTTGGTGGTGACCGGTGAAGGCAAGCTGCTCGCCCTGGATGCCAAGATCAACCTGGACGAGAACGCGCTCTATCGCCAGAAGGCGCTCGCGGATCTGCGCGACCCCACCCAGGAGGACGAGCGCGAGACCCGCGCCCAGCAGCACAGCCTCAATTACGTGGCCCTGGACGGCAACATCGGTTGTATGGTCAACGGCGCCGGCCTGGCCATGGCCACCATGGACCTCATCCAGTTGCACGGCGGCCAGCCCGCCAACTTCCTGGACGTGGGCGGCGGCACGACGGCAGAAAGAGTGGCCGAGGCCTTCAAGCTGATCCTCTCCGACCCCAAGGTGAAGGCCATCCTGGTGAACATCTTCGGCGGCATCGTGCGCTGCGACCTCATCGCCGAGGGCGTCATCAAGGCGGTGAAGGAGGTGGGCGTCACCGTGCCCGTGGTGGTGCGCCTGGAGGGCACCAACGTGGAGCAGGGCCGGGCCATGCTGCGCGACAGCGGGCTGGCCATCATCCCGGCACAGGGTCTCACTGACGCGGCGCAGAAGGCCGTCGCCGCCGCGGAGGGCAAGTAATGGCCATTCTCGTCGACAAGCACACCCGCGTGATCTGCCAGGGCTTCACCGGCAAGCAGGGCACCTTCCATTCCGAACAGACCATCGCCTACGGCACCAATTTCGTCGGCGGCGTGACCCCGGGCAAGGGCGGACAGCGGCACCTGGATCGGCCCGTGTTCGACACGGTGCACGACGCGGTGACCGCCACCGGCGCGGACGCCACCATGATCTACGTGCCCGCGCCCTATGCGGCCGACGCCATCCTGGAGGCCGCCGACGCGGGCATCAAGGTCATCGCCTGCATTACCGAGGGCATTCCGGTGCTGGACATGCTCAAGGTGAAGGCCGCGCTGACGCACTACCCGGACGTGAACCTCATCGGCCCCAACTGCCCGGGCCTCATCACGCCGGGCGAATGCAAGATCGGCATCATGCCCGGCGCCATCCATCGGCCCGGCCGCATCGGCATCGTGTCGCGCTCGGGTACGCTCACCTATGAGGCCGTGCACCAGACCACCGGCACGGGCCTGGGCCAGAGCACCTGCGTGGGCATCGGCGGCGATCCCATCCAGGGCATGAGCTTCGTGGACGTGCTGGCCCGCTTCCAGGCCGATCCGCAGACCGAGGGCATCATCATGGTGGGCGAGATCGGCGGCACCGCCGAGGAAGAGGCCGCCGCCTTCATCAAGGCCCACGTCACCAAACCCGTGGTGGCCTACATCGCCGGCGTCACCGCACCCAAGGGCAAGCGCATGGGCCACGCCGGCGCCATCATCGCCGGCGGCAAGGGCACCGCCGAGGAAAAATTCGCCGCGCTGGAAGCCGCCGGCGTGCACGTGGTGCGCTCCCCGGCCGACATGGGCGCGCGCATGGCGGCTGTGCTGAAGTGATGAGGAGTCGCAATGAAGAATTGCAACGCGGAGGACGCGGAGGCGCGGAGGACGCGGAGGAAGAATGTGAATGGTCTTCTTCGTGTTTCCTGCCCAGTAGGTGCGCGAAGAACGCCGAGTAAGAAAACGTGATCGATTTTCTCCGCGTCCTCCGCGCCTCCACGACCTCCGCGTTGTCCTCGCC
>JBFXES010000109.1:0-9953 GCA_050179875.1 Thiohalomonadaceae bacterium | reverse complement strand
GAGTTGTTTGAATGCAGGTCAATTCCGCAATACAGTGTCATGGCTCGCCTCCTCATTCGGCGCTCGTTTTCTGGTTAGGCACCGTCAACGATATCGTCCGAGTGAGGAGGCGGCTATATGGTTATCAAGTCTTGCGTTTTGCCTCTGAGTACCGTACCTACCCACCTCCAAACTCTTCCATACGAACTCCCGCAAGATCACCCGCACGGTAGGCACACTGCGCTCCGCCTCTTCCGCCCACACGCGATCAAGCACCGGTTCGTGATCACCGAAGGTCCGTCCCGAAGAGTCGAAACCAACAAGAGTTGCTTCGCGGCGTATGTGCCAATGCCTACGACAACTCGCCACCGCCAAGCCGCTCCCCAAGCGATTCAAGCAACCGCCTGCCATGAATTACGGCCACAACCAAGACCTCATCGCCTTCAACGCGATAGATCATCCGGTAGCTATGGATGAACGACTCACGGTACGCCGGGTCGTTCATTTCGGGAACGACGCGTCCGCGCAATGGATGTGCGTTCAAGCTTCGCGAAGCAACAAGAAACCGGTCAATCACGGCCCGCGCATAATGCGGCGAGTCTTTCTCGATATAGGCTGCGATTTCTTCGAGATCCTCGACAGCCTCAGGCGACCAGCTTACTCGGTAATCCATTTCTTCAGCCGCGCTTCCACTTGGTCCTGCGCCAATTTCCCTTCGGCGCTGGCGCGCTGCTCGCCACGCTTGATCTTTTCCAGCACGTACAAGTGGTACTGGATGTCTTCATAGCTGCTGTCGTCAGGCAGGTTCTTCAGAAGACGTTCCACATCTTGCTTGGCAGTCTGCATCGATGTGTTCCTCATGGCGTTTCGCCTCAGTAAGCATATGCCAGCACAAAAAACGGCGCCCCCTTTCGGAAAGCGCCGTTCTCTTTTACCTCAAATCATCCATGAGCCTCAATTCCCATTATCCTTTGGCCTTCGCCGACCTCCGCAGCCTGGAAAGCAGCCTCCTCGCCAGTTCCCCAAACAACTCCGTCTGCGTCGGATGCGGATGAATCGCCTCACCTACCTGCTGCAAGGTCATCTCCCCCGACACCATCATCACCGCCTCACCAATCAGCGTATCGGTGTGGTCAGCGAGCATATGCACCCCAATGACCCGCCCCGTAGCCTTATCCGCCACGATCTTGATCATCCCGTGCTTCTCCCCGGTAATCATGGCCTTGGCATCAATATTCATCGGCACTTTGACTTCAGCGGCATCAATCCCGCGCGCCTTGGCCTGGTCCATAGACAACCCCACGAACCCCGCTTCCGGCCGGGTAAAGATCACCCCCGAGTCCTTGGCCTCGTCATAGCTCATGTCTTCGCCAAGGATGGTCGCAGCGGCCACACGCCCCTGCTGCCCCGCGGTATGCGCCAGCATGTACCCGCCGATGACGTCACCCACCGCAAAGATATGCGGCACGTTGGTGCGGCAGCGCTTGTCGGCCTTGATCACGCCCTGCTCCGCCAGCACGCCGGCGTTGGCGAGCTTGAGGGGTTCGAGGACGGGGCGCTTGCCGGTGGCCATGATCACGTAGTCGCAGTCGAAGGTTTGTTCGCCTTCCGCGGTCTCGTAGACCATCTGCATGTTGCCGGGCGTGCCCTTGAGTTCCTTCACCTTCACGCTGGTGTGGATGGTGAGGTTGGGGTCGGCGTTGAGCACGGCGGTGAGGGCCTTGGCGATCTCGGGCTCCACCTCGAACAGGACGCGGTCCCGGGCCTCCAGCAGCACCACCTGGGTGCCGAAGTCCTGGAAGATCTGGGCCATTTCCAGGCCGATGGCGCCGCCGCCGATGATGCCCAGCCTCGAAGGCACGCCGCTGAGGAACCACACGGTGTCGGAGGTGAGCACGCCGCCGGATTCCAGGCCCTCGCGGGCGCCGGGGATGCCGGGCACGAAAGGCGGGGCGCCGGTGGCGATGACGGCGCAGCCGAAGGTGATGTGACGGCCCTGGCTGTCGTCACCGCGCGCGGGGCGCGCGTGCGGGTCGGTGGCCAGCCTGGACTGGTCGACGAACACGCGGTGATCGGTTTCGAACCAGGCGAAGCCCTGGATGAAGTCGATCTTCACGCCCTTGTCGGTGTTGAGCGCCATTTTGCCGCGCTCTTCCAACACGTTGCGACGGTGCTTTTCGAGCTGCTGCCAGTTGAGCTGGGCGCCGGTGGTGCCTTCGATGCCCAGCAGGGCGTCGTGGGCGCGGTCGCGCATGCGGTCGGCGGCGGCGCGCCAGGCCTTGGAGGGGATGCAGCCGCGCCACAGGCATTCGCCGCCGGGGAACGGGCTGTCGCTGATCAGGGCGACCTTGAGGCCGTGGCCCGCGAGATCGCGCGCGCAGTCTTCGCCGCCGGGGCCGGCGCCGATCACCACCACGTCGTAGTCCCACTTGCCTTCGGGGATGGCGGGGCCGATGGGGCCCATCCAGCTTTCGGGCTGCTCGATGGCGGCCTTGAGGTCCACCAGGAAGGCGGCCACTTCGGCGCCGTTCACCACGCGGTGGTCGGCGGTGATGGTGAGGGGCATGCCCTCGGGACCGGCGGCGGCAATGGCCAGGATGGCGGCGGTGCCGGGCGTGGGAATGGCATCGAACCAGGTGACGCCGTACATGCCCATGTTGGAGACCATGAAGGTCGGGTTGGCGTATTCCTCCGGCGCGAGACGGCGCTTGCGCGCGCGGGCCACCAGGTCCTTCCACACCTCGTTGAGTTCCTGGATGTCGCGGGATTCCACCCGGCGCAGCACGGGCACCACCAGGCCGCCGCCCTCGGCGGTCACGGCCATGCCGATGTCGATGTTGCTGCGCTCCACGATCTTGTCCACCGGCTGGTAGGCCGCGTTCATCATGGGGTGCTTCTGCATCGCCACGGCGCAGGCCTTGGCGATGGCCACGGTCACCGACACGCCCAGCTTCTTCGCCGCCTTGATGAGGGCGTCTGGCCTGGCGTTCATGGTGACGTGGAAGGTGGGCATGGTGAGCGCGGCGGTCATGGAGGCGGAGACCGCCTTTTCCATGGCCGTCATGGGCCGGCCCTTGCCGGGCACCTGCACTTCGGGCAGCACGTAGGCGGGGACCTGCGGCACCACTTCGGTGGGGCGCTCCACGGGCTGGGCGCGGCGCACGTCGTCGGCGGTGATGACGCCGTCGGGGCCGGTGCCCTTGAGGTTGTTCAGGTTGACGTGCAGCGAGCCGGCCAGCTTGCGCGCGTAGGGCGTCGCGTGCTTGTTGTGCGGGCGCTCCACGGGCTTGGCGGCGGTATCGAGCACGGCCGAGGCGGGCGTGCGCTTGGTGTCGACCACGTGCGCGGCCACGTGCTGGTGCGGCTTTTCGGGGTGGTGTTCGTGCTTGTAGGCGTCGTGGGCCTTGAGCACGCCTTCGCGTAGCACCTGCTCGGGGCTGTCCACCAGGAAGGCGAGCGGGTCGCCCACCAGCACGGTGGAATCCACTTCGGCGATGGGGCCGGAGAGGTAGCCATCGCGGAACACCTCCACGTCCATGATGGCCTTGTCGGTTTCGACCGTGGCCACCACATCGCCGCGGCTGATCTTGTCGCCCGGCTGCTTCTCCCAGGTGACCACCACGCCGGAGGTCATGGTGTCGGAGAGCTGGGGCATCTTGATGACGTGGGACACGCCTTCGGGCGCCGCGGTCCTGGGTGCCTCGGCGGCGGGCGCCGGGGCGGCGGCGGGTGCGGCCGCCGCGGCCTCTTCGGCCACGGCCTTGGGCGCGGGCGCGCCCTCCTCCCTTACCACTTCCGCTTCGGAAGCGACCAGGTAGGCGATGGGATGGCCCACGTGCACGGCGGAGTCCACCGGTGCGATGGGGCCGGAGAGGAAACCATCACGGAACACTTCCACGTCCATGATGGCCTTGTCGGTCTCCACGGTGGCGACCACGTCGCCGCGCGAGACCTTGTCGCCGATCTTCTTCTCCCAGCTGACGATGACGCCTTCGGTCATCGTGTCGGAGAGCTGGGGCATTTTTATGACATATGGCTCAGCCATGTTTTTTATCCCGAAGAGTTAACACGGGGAACACGGGGGACACGGGGAATAATTCAGTGGCATGTGGCCGTGCCGCCGCGTTCGCGGATAAGCATTCCGTGGCAGAAAACCCGAGGGACCGTGGAACCGGGCTTGATTCATCCCCGTGTTCCCCGTGTCCCCCGTGTTTATGCTTTTTTTCTTCCTTACTTCCCGAACATCTTCCGCACCGCCTCGACGACGCTCTTGGCGTTGGGCAGGGCGGCTTTTTCCAGGGTGTGGTTGTACGGGATCGGCACGTTTTTCGCCGAGACGCGCACCGGGGCGGCGTCCAGTTCGAAGAAGCATTCCTCGTTGATGATGGCCATCACCTCGGCGCCGACGCCCACGGGGGCCTCTGCTTCTTCCACGATGACGGCGCGGTGGGTCTTGCTCACCGAGGCCTGGATGCCGACGCGGTCCAGCGGCGACAGGGAGTAGAGGTCGATGACCTCCGCCTCGATGCCGTACTGCTTGGACAGGATGTCGGCGGCCTGCAAACACCAGTGCACGGAGACGTTATAGCCGAACAGGGTGACGTCCTTGCCCTGGCGCGCGCACTCGGAGCCTTCCAGCGGATGGAAGTATTCGCCGTCCGGCACTTCGCCCTTCATGTTGTACATGAGCTCGTGTTCGTTGATGAACACGGGGTCGTCGCAGCGCACGGCGGATTTCAGCAGGCCGTAGGCCTGGCGCGGATTGGAGGGCGTGACCACGCGCAGGCCAGCGACGCCCATGAACACCTTCTCCATGCGCGCGGAGTGCTGCGCGCCGAGCTGGTGCGCGGTGCCGCCGGGCGAGCGGATGACCACGGGCGCCTTGAGCTGGCCGCCGGACATGTAGTGCACCTTGGCCGCTGAGTTGAAGATCTGGTCCATGGCCAGCCAGGCGAAGTTCACGGACATGATCTCCACGATGGGACGCACGCCCAGGAAGGAGGCGCCGATGGCCAGGCCGGTGAAGGAGTTTTCGGAAATGGGGGTGTCGATGACACGCGCGGGGCCGTACTTGTCGAACAGGCCGCGGGTGGCCTTGTAGGTACCGCCGGCGACGCCGATGTCCTCGCCCATGCAGATCACGAGCGGATCGCGTGCCATTTCTTCATCGTGGGCGCGGCGCACCGCTTCCCAGAACATCATCTCTGCCATTAGCGCACCTCCCCCTTCGCGTACGGGCAGTGCTCGGTGAGCACGTATTTCTCCAGCTCTTCCACCTTGGGCTCCGGAGATTCCTCGGCGAACTTGACGATCACGTTTTCGATCTCGCCCATGATGGCCTTGTCCATGGAGACGAAGTCGTCCATGGCGAACTCACCGGCTTCGATCAGGCGATCACGCAGGATGTTGATGGGGTCGCGCTTGGCCCAGGATTCGATCTCCTCCTTGGTGCGGTAGGCGCCCGCGTCGGACATGGAGTGGCCGCGGTAGCGGTAGGTCTTGAGTTCGAGGAAGTACGGCCCCTTCCTGGAACGCACGTAGTCCACGGCCTTCTTGGCGTGCTCCATCACCACTTCGATGTCCTGGCCGTCGCAGTAGTCGGCTTCCATGTTGTAGCCGCACACGCGCTTGTACTGATCCAGCTCGGCGGTGGAGCGCTCGATGGCGGTGCCGATGCCGTACAGGTTGTTCTCGCACACGAACAGCACCGGGAGCTTCCACACCGAGGCCATGTTCATGGTCTCGTGGAAGGTGCCCTGGTTGTTGGCGGCGTCGCCGAGGAAGCAGATGGCGATCTCGTCGCCGCCCTTCATCTGGATGGCCTTGGCCATGCCAGCGGCAAGGGGGAAGGGGCCACCCACCAAAGCGTAGCCGCCCATGAAGCGGTGCTTCACGTCGAAGATGTGCATGGAGCCGCCTCGGCCCTTGGACGAGCCGGTCTCCTTGCCGTACAGCTCCGCCATCACCTCCTTGGGGTCGGCGCCACACTTGATGGCGTGGATGTGATCGCGGTAGCCGGTGATGACGTAGTCGTAACCGGGACGGGCGGCTTCCATTACGCCAATGGCACAGGCCTCCTGGCCCGGGTACAGATGCAGGAAGCCGCCGATTTTACGTTCCACGTAAGCTTCGTAGCAGCGCTCCTCGAAGCGGCGGGCAAACAGCATCTCGCGCAACAGCCGTTTTTTGTCAGCGGCGTTCATGGCGCTCCTTGATTCATTAGTGTTGTAGAGGGAAGGGTCCGTACGCAGTCTGGCATGGCGACGCGTCGGAAACACCGGTTTTTATAGGATTACAAAGCGGCGTATGATCGGTTTTTTGCCTGGGCAGGTCAAGGCAAGGCCCCGGACGCCCGCCCTGAAACGCGTAGAAAAATGCAGATAAAACAGCGAATTGGATCCACGCCGCCGACGCGCGCCGAGCGCCTGCCGGTGCTTGGCGTGGTGCTCGGGGCAGGAAAGGATGCGCTGGCGCAGGCGCCCCATGAGGAGGCCCTGCGCAAACTCGCTGCCCGCGCCGAGGACGCTGACGTGCGCACCCTGGACCTCCCGGAGGTGCGTCTGGCCCTGATCCGCCCGCGCGCGGACGGCCGCGCCTTCGACTGGCTCACCGCCGGGCGCAAGCTCGCGGGCGCGCTGCTGGAGGACGATCCCAAGGAAATCGGGCTCGCCGTGCTCGGCTTCGACGGCGACGCCCGGGCAGTGGCCGAGGCGGCGCTGGCCGCCGTGCTCGCGGGCGCCCACCGCCTGCCCAGCTTCAAGGCCAAGGCGCCCAAGCCGCGCCGGCCCGCCACGGTGCACCTGTGGGGACCGGACGAGGCGGTGAACACCACCCGCCTGCTGGCCGAGGCCGAGGGCAATGCCCTCGCCCGCGATCTCACCGCCCTGCCCGCCAATCACCTCACGCCGGCCATTTACCGCGAACGCATCGCCGCCCTCGCCCACGCCGAGGGCTGGGAGATGCGCTTCCTGGGCGTGCAGGCCCTCAGGCGCATGGGCGCCGGCGCCTTCCTGGCCGTGGCCCAAGGCAGCGCGGAACAGGACGCGGGCATCGTGCAACTGCGCTATGCGCCCGCGAACGGCGCGCGCAAACCGGCGCTGGCGCTGGTGGGCAAGGGCATCTGCTTCGACACCGGCGGCGTGAATCTCAAGACCGCGCGCCACATGCACGGCATGCACCAGGACATGGCAGGCAGCGCGGCGGCCCTCGGCACCCTGCTGGCGCTGAGCCGCCTGAAAGTGGACTTCCCCGTGGACTGCTGGCTGGCGCTGGCGCAGAACCATATCGGCCCCGCCGCCTACAAGCAGGGCGACGTGGTCACCGCCGCCAACGGCACCACCATCGAGGTGGTGCACACCGACGCCGAGGGCCGCATGGTGCTGGCCGATGCGCTGGCGCTGGCCAGCGGCCACAAGCCGCGGCTGCTCATCGATTACGCCACGCTCACCGGTTCCATGATCACCGCGCTGGGCACCAGCTACAGCGGCGCGCTCACCAACCGCGAGGCGCTGCTGCCCACCCTCATCGCCGCGGGGCGCGACAGCGGCGAGCGCGTGTGGCCGTTTCCCTGCGACGAGGATTTCGACGCCCAGTTGGAAAGCGACATCGCCGACGTGAAGCAATGCACCCTGGAAAGCGACGCCGACCACATCCTCGCGGGGCGCTTTCTCAGCCGCTTCGTCGCGAACGGCGTGCCCTGGGTGCACCTGGACCTGGCCTCCGCCGCCAACAAGGGCGGACTTGCCCACGTGCCCACGGAAATCACCGGTTTCGGCGTGCGCTACAGCCTGAGCCTGCTGCTCGACCACCGCGCGATGGAGACACCGTGACGCCGCCGGACGACAGTCCCTTCAGCATCGCGCGCGAGCTGCTGGACGAGCTCGCCTATACCGCCGCCGTGCGCGATCTCAAGGCCCACGCCGATTGTTTCTCGCGCAAGCTGCGCGTGCTGGGCGTGCCCGGCGTGGACGCGCTCGATTATGACGACTGGTACGTGCGTCGCAGCAACGAACTGTGCAAGCCCCTGCTCTACAGCCTGGGCTATCGCGACCTGGCCATCAAGGAAGCCGACGACCGGGAGATCACCTTTTCGGTGCGCGAGGTAATGAAGGGCATGCAAGGCATCACCATGGTGCTCGACAAGGACATGACGCTTGCCAGGGAGGTGGATGGCCGCTGGCGCGTGGTGCTGGACGACATCAAGGGTGTGAATTTCAAAGAGTGAGTTTTCGAGGAAAGCAATGACTACCGAGTACCGCATCGAACGCGACAGCATGGGCGAACTGCAGGTGCCCGCCGATGCCTTGTACGGCGCCCAGACCCAGCGCGCCGTGGACAACTTCCCCATCAGCGGCAAACCGCTGCCGCGCGCCATGATCCGGGCGCTGGGGCTCATCAAGGGCGCCTGCGCGCGCGTGAATACCGACCTGGGCCTGCTGCAGCCGGACATGGCGGTTGCCATATTCGGCGCCTCCGAAGACGTGGCCGAGGGCCTGCACGATCGTCATTTCCCCATCGACGTGTTCCAGACCGGCTCGGGCACGTCGAGCAACATGAACGCCAACGAGGTCATCGCCAACCTCGCCAGCCAGCGGCTCGGGCGCAAGGTGCATCCCAACGATCACGTGAACATGGGGCAAAGCTCCAACGACGTGTTCCCCAGCGCCATCCACGTGGCCGCCGCGCTGCTCGCCCATGAGCAGTTGCTGCCCGCCCTGGAGCATCTCGCTGCAACCATCGAGCGCCGCGCCGCCGAAACCATGGACGTGGTGAAGACCGGTCGCACCCACCTGATGGACGCCATGCCGGTGCGCCTGGGCCAGGAACTCTCCGGCTGGGCGGCACAGGTGCGCCACGGCATGGATCGCGTGAACGCCGCGCTGGTGCGCGTGCAGGCCTTGCCGCAGGGCGGCACAGCGGTGGGCACAGGCATCAACACGCCCGAGGACTTCGGCCCGCGCGTGGCCGCGGCGCTGGCCTCGCACACCAAGGTGCCGTTCACCGCCATGGGCAATTACTTCGAAGGGCTGTCCAGCCAGGATGCGGCGGTGGAGCTGTCCGGCCAGCTGCGCACCGTGGCGGTGAGCCTCATGAAAATCGCCAACGACCTGCGCTGGATGAACTCGGGCCCGCTGGCCGGCATCGCCGAGATCGCCCTGCCCGCGCTGCAACCCGGCAGCTCCATCATGCCCGGCAAGGTCAATCCGGTGATCCCGGAGGCCACCATGATGGTGTGCGCGCAGGTGATGGGCAACGACGCCGCCATCGCCGTGGGCGGCCAGCACGGCAATTTCCAGCTCAACGTGATGCTGCCCATGATCGCGCGCAACCTGTGCGAAAGCCTGGAGCTGCTCGCCAATGCCGCGCGCGTATTGGCCGACAAGGCCATCGCCGGCTTCACGGTGAACATCGACGCCATGCGCGCCGCGCTGGATCGCAATCCCATTCTGGTGACGGCGCTCAATCCGGTGATCGGTTATGAAAAAGGCGCAGCCATCGCCAAGCGCGCCTATGCGGAAGGCCGGCCGCTCATCGACGTGGCAAAGGAAATGACGGAACTGTCCGAAGACGAGCTGCGCCGCCTGCTCGACCCGGCCGCGCTCACCGCCGGCGGTATTGCCGAAGGATGCGTGGGCGGCGGCGGTTGACGCCGGGAAAGATCAACCACGGAGGCCACGGAGAAGACGTAATTCTTCCTCCATGACCTCCGTGGTTATCCGGGGCTTCCTCGTAGGAGCCCACACCGTGGGCGAATGCCTTTCACCCGCCGCCGTCCGTTGAAACCGCGTATTCGCCGACGATGTCGGCTCCTACACGGCGGCGTCCCCCAGCGTCGACAAACCCGCCGTAGGAGCCCACACCGTGGGCGAATGCCTTTCACCCGCCGCCGTCCGTTGAAACCGCGTATTCGCCGACGATGTCGGCTCCTACACGCGACGTTCCCCAGCGTCGACAAACCCGCCGTAGGAGCCCAC
>JBFXES010000108.1:0-10005 GCA_050179875.1 Thiohalomonadaceae bacterium | reverse complement strand
AGCATGGCGAGACGCTGTTCGGGACTCGCCACCGGTGCGCTGCGGTGCGGCGGTACCGCCGCCGGTATCAGACGCATCTCGGACAGGCCGAGTGCCTCCATGCACTCCAGCGCGGGCCGCAAATGCCCGAAGTGGACCGGATCGAAGGTCCCTCCGAACAGGCCCACGGCGCCCATGCCGGCGTGTTGCGTCACTCGCGGATGTGACCGTCGCCGAGCAGGATCCACTTCTGCGAGGTGAGGCCTTCGAGGCCCACCGGGCCGCGGGCGTGGATCTTGTCGGTGGAGATGCCGATCTCGGCGCCGAGGCCGTAGACGAAGCCGTCGGCCAGGCGCGTGGAGGCGTTCACCATCACCGAGCTGGAGTCCACCTCGGCCAGGAAACGGCGCGCGCGGGACAGGTCTTCGGTGACGATGGCCTCGGTGTGGCCCGAGCTGTGGCGCGCGATGTGGTCCATGGCCTCGTCCAGGTCCTTCACCACGCGGATGGACAGGATGGGCGCCAGGTATTCCTCGTCCCAGTCCGCCTCGGTGGCGGCCTTGGCGAAGGGCAGCAGGCGGCAGGTGGTTTCGCAGCCGCGCAGTTCCACGCCCTTCTCCTGGTACATGCGCCCCAGTTCGGGCAGCACCCGTTCGGCCACGCCCTCGGCCACCAGCAGGGTCTCCATGGTGTTGCAGGTACCGTAGCGCTGGGTCTTGGCGTTGAAGGCCACGCGCATGGCCTTGTCCAGATCGGCCATGTCGTCGATGTACACGTGGCAGACGCCGTGCAGGTGCTTGATCACGGGCACGCGCGCTTCCGCGGTGATGCGCTCGATGAGCGACTTGCCGCCGCGCGGCACGATCACGTCCACGTACTTGGTCATGGTGATGAGCGCGCCCACGGCGGCGCGATCGGCCGTCTCCACCACCTGCACCGCATCGGCGGGCAGGCCGGCGGCGGCGAGGCCCTCGCGGATGCAGGCGGCGATGGCCTGGTTGGAATGCAGCGCCTCGGAACCGCCGCGCAGGATGGCGGCGTTGCCGGCCTTCAGGCACAGGCCCGCGGCGTCGGCGGTCACGTTGGGGCGCGATTCATAGATGATGCCGATGACGCCCAGGGGCACGCGCATGCGCCCGAGCTGGAAGCCCTGCGGGCGGTACTTCATGTCGCTGATCTCGCCCACGGGATCGGGCAGTTCCGCCATCTGGCGCAGGCCCTCGGCCATGGCGGCCACGCCGGCGTCGGTGATGCTGAGACGATCGAGCATGGCCGCGTCCAGACCCTTGGCCCGCCCGGCCTCCAGGTCCTTGGCGTTCTCCGCCACCAGATGCGCACGCTCGCGCAGCAGCGCATCGGCGATGGCGTGCAGCGCCGCATTCTTGGTCCCGGTGTTCGCCCGCGCCATCTCGCGCGCCGCCGCCCGGGCCCTCTGCCCCACCGTTTCCATATACTGCCGAACGTCCATCAGTAGCCTCATTCACGAGTCGCAAAAAAGATCAAACACGGGGTACACGGGGTACACGGGGGGAATACAAATGGATTGTCCTTTCCCCGTGTCCCACGTGTTCCCCGTGTTAATGGCTTTTTTCTCGCCGTTCAAACCACCCGCACGCCGGCGATGAAGAGGGCCAATTGTAACAATTCGTCCCAGGGGTTGCCCGGTTCGAGGCCTTTTACCTGGCGGTCGACGCGGGCGCCGAGCAGCAGGGCGCGTTGCCAGCGGCGGGCGTTGTGGCGGCCCAGGGCGGCGCGCGTCAGGGGCTTGCGCTTGTCCCACACCCGGTGCCTGGCCATGGCCGCGTCCACGCCGGAATGCCCTGCATCCTCGGCCATGGCGGCGAGGCTGCGGACTTCCTTCATGAGCAGGCCCAGGATGCGCAACGGTTCCTCGCCTTCCGCACGCAGGCCGTTCAGGATGCGCGCGGCGCGGACACCGTCGCCCGCCAGTGCGGCGTCCAGCAGTTCGAAGTTGCCGAAGCGCGCGCTGTCGGCCACCGCGGCGGCGATCTGCGCCGCGTCCAGTCTTCCTTCTCCGTAAAGCAGACGCAGCTTGTCGATCTCCTGCGCCGCCGCGAGCAGGTTGCCCTCCACGCGATCGGCGAGTAGTTGCACCGCCTCCGGCGTGCCTTGCAGTCCGCGCGCCTGCATGCGCCGGGCAATCCAGCCGGGCAGTTGCCCGTGTTCCACCGGCCAGACCTGTATCCAGGCGCCGGCGGCCTCCAGCGCGGTGAGCCACTTGGGCGGTTGACGGTCGGGCTTGCCCATGGTCACCAGCAGCAGGTTGTCGGCGGGCGCGGCCTGGGCGTATTCAGCGAGCACGCGGGCGCCCTCATCGCCCACCTTGGTGCCGGAAATGCGCAGTTCGATGATGCGGCGCTCGGCGAACAACGACATGCCCTGGGCGGTGGCGAGCAGTTGCGACCATTCGAAGCCGCTTTCCACGTGCATCACCGCGCGCTCGGTGTAGCCCTGGGCGCGGGCGGCGGCGCGGATGGCGTCGGCCGCCTCGGCCATCTGCAGGGGTTCCTCGCCGCTTATCACGTAGACGGGCAGCAGCGGACCGCGCAGGTGGGAGCCCAGTTGCTCGGCGCGCAGCTTCATTGCGGCTGCAAGGCCTGGTTGAGCTGACGCAACAACTGGCGCACCGCCTGGCGGCGCATTTCCCCGCGCAGCAATTCTTCCTCGTTGCTGGCGCCGAGCACGTTGGCGGGGTCGAAGCCGTAGGTGCGCATCACCACTACCGACTGCGGGGGCGCCATGTTGTCGCCCTCGGGGGTACGCAGCACCGCGTTCAGCGCATAGCGCAGTTCGTATTCGGAGGCCTTGCCCGCCGAGCCGACGCTGGCCACGCGCCGATCGAAGCGTTCGTTGACGATGTGCAGTACCGCCGTGCCGCCCTCGCCGGGGCCCACCAGCGCACCGCCGGCGTTGCGCAGCACCTGGGCGATCTCGATGCCCAGCGGTCCTTCGGACACCGCACCGCGCAGTTCGGTGCGGAGCATCTCCTCGGGCAGCACCGTGGCGCCGCGCAGGTGAAAACCGCAGCCCGTCAGGACGACGGCCAGGCCCAGCACCCACGCCGCGCCCAGGCGGCTCATCCCTTTACCACCACGTTCACCAAGCGGCCCGGCACCACGATCACCTTCGCGATGGGCTTGCCCTCCACGAAGCGCTGCACGTTGGCGTCGGCGATGGCCGCCGCCTCGATGGCGGCCTTGTCCGCACCCGCGGGCACGCTGATCTGGCCGCGCACCTTGCCGTTCACCTGCACCACCAGGTCGATGCTGTCGCGCTGGAGCGCGCCTTCGTCCACCTGCGGCCAGGCGGCCGTGAGGATGTCTGCGCCGTAGCCCAGCTCCGACCACAGGTGTTGGGTGAGATGGGGCGCGATGGGCGAGAGCAGGCGCAGCAGCAGGGAGAAGCCCTCGGCGCTCACCGCCTCGTGGGCCGCTTGCGCGCCGGCGTCGGCCTTCAGATCGGTGAGGGCGTTGAGCATCTTCATGCAGCCCGCCACCACGGTGTTGAACTGGTACTTGCCGAAGTCGGCGAGGGCCTGGCGCAGGTTCTCGTGCACCGCGCGGCGCGCGTCCTTCTGCGCGCCCGTGGCCTGGGCCAGCGCATCCGCAGCGTCGCGGCCGCGCGCGATGGCCTCGCGGTTGTCGCGGGCGAAGCCGTAGATGCGGCGCAGGAAACGGTAGATGCCTTCCACCGCCGAGTCGTTCCACTCCAGCGAGGCCTCGGGCGGCGCCGCGAACATCATGAAGGTACGCGCGGTGTCGGCGCCGTATTTCTCGATGAGCGCCTGCGGGTCCACGCCGTTGAGCTTGGACTTGGACATGGTGCCGATGCCGCCGTATTCCACGGGCTGGCCGTCGGCCCTGGCCTTGACGGAGACGATCCTGCCCTGCTCGTCGCGGGTCACCTCCACCTCATCGGGCGGGAAGTACTCGATGCCGCCTGCCGCGCCCTTGCGGAAGAAGATGTGGTTCAGGACCATGCCCTGGGTGAGCAGGTTGGCGAAGGGCTCGCGGGTCCTGGTGAGCCCCAGGTCGCGCATCACCTTGGTCCAGAAGCGCGAATAGAGCAGGTGCAGGATGGCATGCTCGATGCCGCCGATGTACTGGTCCACCGGCATCCAGTAATCGGCGCGCTCGTCCACCATGACCCCGGCACCCGGCGAGCAATAGCGGAAGAAATACCAGGACGAGTCCACGAAGGTGTCCATGGTGTCGGTCTCGCGCTGGGCCGCACCGCCGCACTTGGGACAGGTGCAATTCAAAAATTCCGGCGACTTGGCCAACGGGTTGCCCGAGCCGTCCGGCACCAGGTGTTCGGGCAGCACCACGGGGAGCTGATCGTCGGGCACCGGCACGTCGCCGCACCGGGCGCACTTGATCATGGGGATGGGCGTGCCCCAGTAGCGCTGGCGCGAAATGCCCCAGTCGCGCAGGCGCCAGGTGACCTTCTTCTCGCCCAGGTTCGCCTGCCCCAACTGCTCTGCGATGTAATCAACCGCTTCGGCTGAAGATAGGCCGTTCAAACCTTCGAACGGCGCGCCAACTCCGAAAACATATCCTGGTTCCGCGTACTTATCATTCCACCGAGTCGCGTCAAACCAAGACGTATCTACAAGCATGGGCTTCATGCTTGCGTAGGTATCCTTCAAGGATTCACCTACGCCGAACGCGCCCGTAAACGCTTCTCTGGGTGCAATTACCGGTCGAATGGGGAGCTGGTACTTACTTGCGAACTCGAAGTCACGCGCGTCGTGGGCCGGCACCGCCATGACCGCGCCTTCGCCGTAACCCATGAGCACGTAGTTGCCCACCCACAGCGGCAGCTGCTCGCCCGTGAGCGGGTGCGTCACGGTGAGGCCGGTGGCCATCCCCTTCTTTTCCTGGGTGGCGATCTCCGCCTCGGTGGTGCCGCCCTTCTTGCATTCCTCGATGAAGGCGGCCAGCGCCGGGTTGGACTTGGCGGCGTGGAGGGCCAGCGGATGTTCCGCGGCCACGGCCACGTAGGTGGCGCCCATGAGGGTATCGGCGCGGGTGGTGAACACCCACAGGACGCCGCCGCCGTCGATGTCGTGGGGGAACCCGACACGCACGCCGTGGCTCTTGCCGATCCAGTTCTTCTGCATCAGCTTCACCTGCTCGGGCCAGCCTGGCAGGGTGTCGAGATCGGCCAGCAGCTCTTCCGCATAGCCGGTGATCGCCATGTAGTACATGGGGATCTCGCGCTTCTCCACCAGCGCACCGGTACGCCAGCCGCGGCCGTCGATCACCTGTTCGTTGGCGAGCACGGTCTGGTCCACCGGGTCCCAGTTCACGGTGCCGGTCTTGCGGTAGACAATGCCCTTCTCGAGCATGCGCAGGAACAGCCACTGGTTCCAGCGGTAGTAATCGGGCGAGCAGGTGGCGACCTCGCGCTCCCAGTCGATGGCGAAGCCCAGGGACTTCAGCTGCATCTTCATGTAGGCGATGTTGTCGTAGGTCCACTGCGCGGGCGGCACGCCGTTCTTCATGGCGGCGTTTTCCGCGGGCAGGCCGAAGGCGTCCCAGCCCATGGGCTGCAACACGTTCTTGCCCAGCATGCGCTGGTAACGGGTGATCACGTCGCCGATGGTGTAGTTGCGCACGTGGCCCATGTGCAGCCGGCCACTCGGATAGGGGAACATGGACAGGCAATAGAACTTCTCCCTGCCCGGGTCCTCGCTCACCTGGAAGGCCCGCGCGGCCTCCCACTGCTGCTGCACGTCACGCTCGATCGCTTGCGGTTCGTAATGCTCGTTCACACCGCCTCCAAAGGCTGGAATGGGCCGTCTCCCGGCCTCCTGAAAAGCCGTTAAGGATACCGTAGGAGCCGAGGTGCCACCAAGAAACCCGACTCGAGGAATGCGCGGAGAACGCGGAGGCGCGGAGGACGCGGAGCAACCCGTATTTGTGATACTGTCATCTGCCACGTTTTCTGACGCCGGAGTGACCTCGCGCCGCGCTGGGCTTGACCGCCGACAACCGGAATCGCCGTCTTGGCAATGATTCTCCGCGTCCTTTGCGCCTCCGCGGCCTCCGCGTTGTCACATCCGGTTGGCACGCCCGTGCCGCTCGTTCACACTAGCTGAAAAGCCGCTGGAGACCGCCGTGAGCGAACAGGACAACAAACACCGCCTTGCCGACGCCTACGAACGCATGCTGGAACGGGTGCAGGGCTTCGTGCAGGACGTGGAGCACGAGACCGGCCCCGCCCTCAAGCACGCGCTCGAGCGCGCCCGTGACACCGCCGCCGAGTTGGGCGAACTCACCCGCGACGAGGCCGAGCGCGTGGCCTACTACCTGCGCCGCGACCTGGAGGACGCCGGCAAATTCCTGAAGGATTCGGGGGAGGAACTGGGCGGCTGGCTGCGCTTCGACGTGGAACTCATCGAGCGCACCCTGGCCGGGCTGTTCCTGCAGGCGGCCGATCGCACCAAGGTGGAACTGGAGCGGCTGCACCTGGAAGCCGAGGCGGTGGGCGAGTGGCACAGCGGCGAGGTGACCGGACCGGGCACGCTGGTGTGCAAGAGCTGCGGCAACGAATTGGTGATGCGCCGCGCCGCCCACATTCCCCCGTGCCCCCGCTGCGGCGGCACCGACTTCCGCCGGACGCTCGGGTAAGCAGGGAAGGACCACGGAAGGTCGTCAGTGTGAACACAGCAGTCCGCGATACTCCCCCGGCGCGTCTTCAGCGCCGCCCGAGCATGTCGATGAGGGAATCGCAGAGGTCTTCGAATTCCAGTTCGTCGATGGCCAGGTGCTGCAATACCGGCCCGGCGACGGCTCCCCACTCGTCCCTTTCGATGCGACGGAACGCCACCTGACGGAAACGTGAACTCACGTGCTCGCCGACCTTCAGCAAGGCGAGCAGCGTGCGCACCTCGTTGGGCAGGGTTTCGGTCAGGGCATCCTCCGGATAGGCGTGATGGTGCAGGATGGCCAGCCCGATCTCCTCCGGCAGCAGCCAGCGCCGCGCCAAGTGGTGGCCGACCGCCGCGTGGTTCAGTCCGAAGTGACGGGTCTCGGCTTCGGTGATCTTGCAGCCGGCGTTCACGTCCTCCCGGACGAGCCGGCCGTAATCGGCATGGCGGGCGAGCAGCAGCGGGATGCCGCAGTCATGGAACAGGCCCAGGGTGTAGGCCGTATCGGCGGACACCCCGGTGAATTCACGGGCCACCTGCGCGCACACCAGCGCCACGTCCCCGGCCTCGTCCCAGAAACGCTCCAGCCGCAACTGACCCAGCCCCGCCATGCTGGCGCGCAGGGCCGCCGTGGCGACCAGGTTCGTCACCGGGCGGATGCCGAGCAGAAGCATGGCATGGGGTATGGAACCGACCGAGCGGCGTAAGCCGAACGCGGCGGAGTTGGCCGCGCGCAGCACCTCGGCCGCGAGGCCCACGTCCGCCTCGATGGCCCGCTGCACGCGGGCGGCATCGGGCTCCGCCTTGGCCTGTTCTTCGCGGATCACGCGCACGGATTCAGGCATGGGAGGGATGACGAGGCCGCGCAAGGGATCGGCGGCCGCAACGTCGCTGGCGAGCATGGACGTTCCCTTTCCGTTCTTCTTCTGTCTACACGGATTCGAGGCCCGCGGCGCGGGTGGCGCGAGCGCGCCACCACAATGCACCGGCCAGGGCTGTCACCAGGGCGAGCATCGCATAGTCGCCCCAGCGCACGTAAGGGGTGGCGCCGCGCATGGGCTGGATGACACCGTCCAGCACGAAGGTCTCGAACTGGGGCGAGCGGGCGGTGATCTCGCCGCGGTGATCCACGAGGGCGGAGATGCCGTTGGTCGTAACACGCAGCAGCGGGCGACCCGTCTCCAGGCTGCGCATGCGCGCGATCTGCAGGTGCTGGTGCGGGGCCAGGGAGTCGCCGTACCAGGCGTTGTTGGAGCCGTTGATGAGCAGGCGCGCCGCGGGCAGGCGGCCGATGACCTCGGCGCCGAAGGCGTCCTCGTAGCAGATGGTCACGGCGGCGGGCAGGCCCGCGACCACGAGCGGCGGCTGCGCAGGGTCGCCGGGACTGAAGCCGGACATGGGCAGGTCGAAGAAGCCGATGAGCCCGCGCAGCCACGCCTCCAGCGGCACGAACTCGCCGAAGGGCACCAGGTGTGACTTGCGGTGAAACTGCCGGCTCGTGAGGGCCATCATGGTGGTGTAGTAACGCTCGCCATCCTCATCGAGCAGCGGCACCCCGAGCACCACGTCGGTGCCGGCGGCCCGGGCCTCGTCGGCGAGGGCGGTGAAATAGTTGTCGCGCAGGTCCTGGTAGAACACGGTGACGGCGTTCTCGGGCCACGCCACCAGGTCCACGCGTCCCAGCAGCGGTCGGGTCAGGTCGGCATAGGTGGCCAGGTGTCGTTCGATGGCCCCGGGCTCCCATTTGGTAAGCTGCGGCAGATTGCCCTGGACCAGAGCCACGCGCAGGGGCTTGCCCTCGGGTTCGACCCATTGCACGCCGCCGAGCGCCAGGCCCAATCCCCAGACGGCCAGCAACAACCCCGCCACGGGCGCCAACGCCGCACGGCGGACCAGCCACAGCTGCGCGAGGGTGCCCGCGCTCACGGCGGCCAGCCAGCTCACGCCGTAGACGCCCAGCACCGGGGCATAACCCGCCAGCGGGGTGTCGATCTGGCTGTAGCCCACGCTCAGCCAGGGAAATCCGCTGAGGAACCAGCCGCGAAACCACTCCACGGCCACCCATAGCAGCGGCATGGCGAACAGCAGGGCCTGCGGCGCCGTCAGGCGCCGGCCCACCCAGGCCGCCAGGGCGCCGAACAGGCCTGTGTAGAGGGCGAACAGGGCCACGAACAGCCCAGTCAGCACGGCGGCCACGGGCGCGGAGGTGAAACCGAAATCGTGGATGGCCACGTAGACCCAGGACACGCCCACGCCGAAGGCGCCCAGCCCGAACAGGGAGCCGCGCAGGAACCCGCGGCGGACGTCGTCCGTGCGCACCACCACGAACAACACTGCCAGGGCGAGGAACGCGAGGGGCGAGAACTGGAGCGGCGCGAAGGCCAGCGGCAACAGGCCACCCGCGGCGAGCGCCGCGGCGTGGCCGCGCCAGGGGGACTCAGCTGGCGAGATGCTCACCGGAGGTCGCCGCGCCGTCGCCGGCGCCTTCCCTGACGACCGCCCGGGCCACGTGCAGCAGGTGGATGCGGCGGTTGTCCGCGCGCAGCACCTTGAAGCGGTAACCGTCGATCACGGCTTCCTCGTCGCGCTTGGGCAAGTGCCCGAAGGCGCTCATGACCAGTCCGCCGATGGTGTCGAACTCCTCGTCGCTGAAGGCGGTGCCGACCTCTTCGTTGAAGTCCTCGATGGGGGTGAGGGCGCGCACGGTGTATTCGCCGTTGCCCATGGCGAAGATGTTGGTGTCCTCTTCGTCGATGTCGTGCTCGTCCTCGATCTCGCCGACGATCTGCTCGATGACGTCCTCGATGGTGACCAGGCCCGCCACGCCGCCGTATTCGTCCACCACGATGGCCATGTGGTTGCGGTTCTGGCGGAATTCCTTGAGCAACACGTTCAGGCGCTTGCTCTCCGGCACGAAGAAGGCCGGGCGCAGCACCTCGCGGATGTCGAAGCGGGCGTTCTCGCCCTGGGCCACGAAGGGCAGCAGGTCCTTGGCCAGCAGGATGCCGATGACCTCGTCGCGGCTTTCGCCGATCACGGGGTAGCGCGAGTGCGCCGATTCGATGATGGTGGGCAGGAATTCCTTGAGCGAGGCGTCACGCTCCACCACCGCCATCTGCGAGCGGGGCACCATGACGTCGCGCACCTGCATTTCCGAGACGGCCAGCACGCCCTCGGTCATGGACAGCGCATCGGCGTCCATGAGTCCGCGGCGATAGGCGTCGCGCAGGATCTCGATGAGCTCTTCCCGATCCCTCGGTTCGGCTTGCAGGACCTGGCCGAGTCGTTCCAGCCAGCTTCGGTGGGGCCGCTCGTCGGCGGCGGTACTAGGTCGATCTTCCTTCATTCAG
>JBFXES010000107.1:0-10018 GCA_050179875.1 Thiohalomonadaceae bacterium | reverse complement strand
TTTTTGCTGTCCTGACTCTCGGTGGTGAGCATGATGATGGGCGTGAACTTGTAGTTGGCGTTGGCCTTCACTTCCTTCACCAGGGTGATGCCGTCCATGTTTGGCATGTTCACGTCGCTGATAATCAGGTGGATCTTCTGGCCGGTCATCTTGCTGAGGGCATCCTTGCCGTCACAGGCCTCGATAACGTCGTAGCCCGCACCCTTCAACGCGATGGCGACAACCTGCCGCAGGGAGGCGGAGTCGTCGACGATCATGATGGTCTTGGCCATTGCGGGTCCTCAGAAAAAGGTGATCTCGCTTGTTTCGGCCTTTGCGGTGGCGACGTCGAAGTGGTCGTCGCGCTGCTCCTGGGTGGTGTAACTGCGCAGCAGCTCCGCGAGCAGTGCATCCCTGTCCAACTCCGGGCGATTCTCGCCCTCCGCATGGACCTGTTCGGTGATCTGGCGCATGGCGGCGATGATGGGCGAGACGATCTGCGAGACCCGGTCCTGAAACTGGAGCGAAACCAGGATGTCGGCGATTTCCCGGCGTATGCCCTCGCTTTCCTGGCGCAGGATGTCGGCGGAGTCGGAGATGCCCGAGACCATGGTTTCGAGCCGGGCAAGCACATCGGTGATGGTGTGTTCCGCGGCGGTGACGTGTTCGGCGTCGTGCTCGGCGGCGTTCACGGTGCGTTCGAGCGCCTCGGCCATGGCCTTGTTGATGTTGTCCACCGTGGCCGCGATCTGCCGGCCGGCCTCGCCGGATTGCGTCGAAAGCAGGCGCACCTCGCCGGCGACCACGGCGAAGCCACGGCCCGCTTCACCGGCGCGGGCCGCCTCGATGGAGGCGTTGAGGGCCAGCAGATTGGTTTGGGAGGCGATCTTGGCCACCTGGTCGGCCATGGATTTCAAGGCGCTGGCGTAGTCGGCCAGTTCGCGCACGGCGTTCACCATGGCGGTGCGCGACGCCAGCACGGCCTCGAGGGCGGCCACCACGCCGGTGAGCGCCTCACGACTTTCGCTGAAGGCGCGCGCGACACTGCCCGCGGCGTCGGGTGCATCGGTCATCGCGGCGGACTGCGAGGCGGCAACGGCGGCCTCGAGCTTCTCCACCAGCCCGGCGAACCGCGCCGCCAGGGCTGTGACGGCGGTTTCGGTCTGTTCCTTGGCGGTGGTCAGTTGCCGCACCCAGATGGGGAAGACCTGTTCGCTCAAGGTGGTGAGCTCGCGGTTCTCGCAAGAGGGTGGAGGTGTTTGTGCAGGCTGCGTGTCTTGCCCGGGAAGTCGGGCGTGCCGTGGCGTGCGGCGGACCCACCACGCCACGCCGGCCGAGGCCAGCATGATGACGACAATGACGGCCAGGACCTCAGCGAATGCCATGTCGCGCATGACGCGCCGTTGCCGACGGCGTCACCTGTGCCCGTCTCCCTGCGGGATCGTCTGAGCACCGCCGCGGACCTGTCGCAGCGCACCGGCATCGATGTACGACCAACATGCCCATGTTCCGGTGTGCGAAGGCCGGACCTCGCCGGCCGGATGAAATCGTCGTGAACGGCACGCGCTTTTTAGCGGTTTGACGCCAGCACGAATGTGACCAAGCCGGCAGTCGCGGAGGGATAAAGGGGCAACGGAACCGAATTGACGATTTTGATGAGCAGCGCTGACGGACGCCGCGCGTCAGGGTGTCCGCCGCGGCGGGGGGGTTCTGTAGGAGCCGACATTGTCGGCGAATGTGCGGGATCGGTGGAGCGCGGCGGGTGAAAGGCATTCGCCCACGATGTGGGCTCCTACGAGGCGGTTTTTGTAGGAGCCGACATTGTCGGCGAATGCGCGGGATCGGTGGAGCGCGGCGGATGAAAGGCATTCGCCCACGATGTGGGCTCCTACGAGCGGTTTTCTGTAGGAGCCGACATTGTCGGCGAATGCGCGGGTTTGGCAGGCCGCGGCGGATCAGAAAGGCATTCGCCCACGGATGTGGGTTTTACAAGGCGGTTTTTTGTAGGAGCCGACATTGTCGGCGAATGCGCGGGATCGGTACAGCGTGGTGGGTGAAACGCATCGCGGCCGATGGCGCATGCGGCGCGCCATGGTTGCCTGCCGGCCAAGCCATCAACCGACCTTGAGAATGGCCATGCCGTGTCCGTCCAGGGCCACCTGCACGCAGGCGCGGCCGCCGAACTCGTGCACGGTGCAGCGACGGGTGGGGTCGAGCAGGTCGCGCATGATCTCCGCCGGCGCGCTCAGGTTCTTGTCCACCACCACCCAGTCCTTGCGCGGCCGGCTGTCCAGGTTGAGCGCCACCAGCACCTCCTCCGTATCGAGGATGCGCGAGTAGGCGAGCGTGCACTGGCCGTCGATGGGATGGCCGAAGTCCACGCCGTTGCCCGAGATCTCGCGGAAATACTGGCGCCCGTAGCGCAGCGCGGGTTGCTGGGCACGCACCCGCGCGATGGCGGCGATGGCGCGGTACAGCGGGTGATCGGGATTGAAGAAGTGGTGTCCCGTGCTGTCGAACGCCCCCCACTCGCCGCCGAACATGCATTCGCGCACGTAGCGGTCGTCGGGGCCGCCGCCGTCGAACCCCTGTTCGGTGCCGTAGTAGATGCACGGGACGCCCTGGCTGGTGAGCAGATAGCCCATCGCCAGCACCGCCTGGCGTGCATAGGGATTCTTGTGCATGAAGCGGCGGTGCGGCCGCGCCATCTGGTCGTGATTGTCCACGAAGGTGACGAAGTGGCGCGCGGCCTCGCCATGGTCGGCGTAGTTCCGGTGGAAGCTGTCGTAGCGCGCGCGCAGCACCCACGGGTTGGCGAAGCCCTTGATCACCTCTTCCAGGCTGAAATACAGCGGGAAATCCAGCGCCGCATCCAGCGAAGGGAAGCGTTCGTCGGTCCACTCCAGGCGCGCGTTGCGGCCCAGGTAGCGCTGGATGGTGCCGTCGTCGGCGACGATCTCGCCGAACAGTAAGAAGTTGTGCTTGCCGATGCGCTGGGCGTACTCGCGGATGGCGTTGCAGAAAATGGCCGTGGACGATTCTTCCATGTGCTTGACGGTGTCCACCCGGAAGCCGTCCAGGTCCGCCTCGGCGATCCAGTACTTGTAGACCTTGATGAGGGTGTCGAGCACGGCCGGATCGGCCGTGTTCAACTCCTTCAGGCTCAGGAAATCGCCGTTTTTTGCCTCCTCGTCGTTGTACCAGTTGCAGATGGGCCCCTTGCGCCTGAACACCTCGGGCCGCTGCAATTCCCGCGGCCATATGCCGTCGGTGGCCTGCAACCCGGGGGAGGGATCGTCCTCGTTCCAGTGATCGAATTCGTAGGTCTGGCCCGTGTAGCAGCCCACCTGACCCTTGTAGGCGAACACGTCGCCGGCGTGGTTCAGCACCACGTCCAGGATCACGTACATGCCGCGGGCGTGGGCCTCGCGGGTGAGCGTCTTGAGGTCTTCCAGCGTGCCGAAGCGCGGGTCCACCTCGAGGAAATCCTGCACGCCGTAGCCGTGGTACGAATCGTCGCGCAGGCGGTTGCGCAGGATGGGGCTGAGCCACAGGGCGGTGCAACCCAGGTCCCTGATGTAGTCGAGGCGGCGCGTCACGCCCTTGAGGTTGCCGCCCTGGAAGCGCCCGCCCGCCGCCGGGTCGCGGCCCGTGCCGGCGTCGGCCGGCGTGAACGGGGGGATGCCCTCGGCGTTGTTGTCGAAGCGGTCCACTAGCAGGAAATACATGACGTGGTCGCGCCAATCGACGGGGGAGGGATGGGGCATACCGGCCGGGCGGAATCCCAGGGACGACACGCTTTCGATACGTGGACTCATGGGCATGCTCCTTGTGTGCCTGGCCTTGGGAAAGCTTGGCAAACTCCGTTTTGCTTGCAACAGCGGGCGCTCTGCACGTCCGCCTCCGGTTTATGGCTCCACGCGCCAAGCCCATGAAACGCTGATGCGCCGCTTTCCTTCCCCCGGCGCATTGGTTACGATGCCGCCCATTCGGCGCCCCTTGACCGGGGAAGTCGCCGCAGACGCAATGCATGCCGCAAGGAAGTCCCCCAGCCATGCATCAGGAACGGTTGTCAGGAGACGACAACATGGACAAGCCAACCACCCCCGGCGAGCAGATCCGCGAACTGGCGGGTTACGTGCGCCTGCTCACCGCCCTGGTGCAACCGTCGCCCAGGCGCGAATGCCTCGACCGCCTCGAACTGGCGCGTGCCCTCAAGAGCCTGGCTGCCCGGCTGGACGACGTGGCGCGTAGCGCAGAGCGCTGCAGTGAGTGCAAGCTCGCGCAACAGCCGTCCAGCCCCTGACCCAGCGAGCGCGCCCGATGTCGTCCGGCCCAATGAAGAAGACCGTCCAACTGGTTGCCTATGCGGTGCTCCTTCCGGGCACCCTCGCCTTCGGTCTGCTGGGCAGGCCCGCGGAAATGGGGCTTGCCATCGTCGCCGCAGCCATCGCGCTCGCCTTTGCCGACATCGAGCGCTTTAGCCGCATCCGCGGCGCGGGCTTCGAGGCCGAGATGCGCGAGCAGTTCCAGGCCGTGCTCGAGAAGGAAACGGAGATCCCGCCCAAGGGCGAACCCCGCCTGGCGGGTGTGGATGCCGCCGCCCTCGCCGTGATGGGGGCGCTCGCCAACCCGGGATATACGTGGCGCTACTTCGGCGGGGTGCGCAAGGACAGCGGGCTCGATAACAAACAGACCGCCCGCACCCTTGGCTGGCTGGTCGCCCAGGGCTATGCGCGGCGGTCGCAGGCAAGACACGGCAGCATCTGGAGCCTGACGGCCGAAGGGCGCCGGGTCCTGGCAGCCGCCGGCACGAATGGAACGCGCCAGCGCCTGCATGCAGTGGATTGAGCACGCGGTGCTCGCGAAGGGAAGAAAGGGACGGAGGAATGGGCATGGAGCAATGGATGAACAGGCTCACGGACTTGGATTGGGGCTGGTGGCCGTTTCTCGCCCTGCGTCCTCCCCGCCACGTGGAAATGACCAACCTGGTGGTTGCCCCGTCTACGCGACGATCTTCTACGCCGGGCTCATCCTGCCCCGGGAGGGCTGGGTGCCGCTGACGTTCCTGTAATACCAGGCCGTGATGATCAGCGGCTTCTACGTCATGTACCGATCCACGTTCGCGTTTTTCTGGAATCAGCGCGCACGCCGCCTGCAGGCGGAGGCCGCGCAGTCCGAGTGAGCGGCCCGGGTTGCGGACTGTGCCCGCCTGAGGCGACGGCGTGAGTTCCGCCTCGTGTCCCGCGGGTCTATGCCTCGGCCCGGTTCCATAAGCCACAGCTTGTATACATCGTGCATGTCGTGATCCACTGCACGCTCCCGGGACGCGCATCTCTTCCGAATCCTGACCGGGCCGTTTCCGGGGTTGCGCGCGGCAAGGTTTTGTGGCGCGATCCGCCGACGGGCTCCTGGACGATCCCCGAGTGTCATTTCCGCAGCGGTGCTATGGCGCAGGCGCCGCGATCGGCCATCAGAGGAGCCCCATGCCCCGCGCATCCCCGAGTTCGAACCGTCTCCGGTATTGGCTTTGCGTGCTCGTGTTCGCCAGTACGCCTGCGTGGTCTGCCCATGGACTGGATGGTCCGGTGCGCTCAGGCAGCGAGTACGACTACCCGCCTTTTTCCGTGGTGCGCGCCGATGGTTCTGCCGACGGCTTCTCCGTAGAGTTGCTGCGCGCCGTCCTGGGCGCCATGGGCCACGAGGTGGAATTCAAGGTGGGACCGTGGCATCAGCTCAAGGCGGAACTGGCCGACGGCAGGCTGCAGGTCCTGCCTTTGATGGCGCGCACCGAACGGCGCAGCAGCCAGTACGACTTCAGCGTCCCGTACTTCACCATGCATGGCGCGGTGGTGGTGCGCAGGGGCGATCGCCGCATCCGCGGCGTCGACGATCTGCGCGGGCGCGAAGTGATCGTCATGCGCGACGACATCGCGGACGAATACGTGCAGGCGCACGGGCTCACCGACAGGATTTTCCGCACGGATACCCTCAGCGACGCGCTGCTGCAGCTTTCGGAAGGGCGGCACGATGCGGTCGTGGTCCAGAAGCTGGCCGGTCAGGCACTGATCAAGCATCTCGGTATCTCCAACCTTGAAATCGTGGGTGCACCCATCGGCGAGTTCCAGCAATTCTGCTTCGCGGTGCGCGAGGGCGACCATGAGCTGCTGGCCATCATCAACGAGGGGCTCGCCCTCACCGTGGCCGACGGCACCTACGCGCGGTTGATGGACAAATGGCTCGCTCCGGTCCAGGAGAGCCGCGCGCCGCACGTGCTGGTGGTGCTGGCCGTGGTGGTCACGCTGGTAGTCGCATGGTTTGTCGCCCTCGCCTGGCAGCGTTCGCTGCTGCGGGTGGTGCAGGCCCGCACGGCCGAACTGCAGGCGGCCAACCGCTCGCTGAAGCGGGAGATCGAGGAGCACCACAACACGGAAAAGGCGTTGCGGCGCACCACGGAAGAGCTGGAGGCCATGTTCTCGAACACGCACGTGATGATGGCCATCATGGATCGGGAGTTCAATTTCCTGCGCGTCAATGCGGCGTATGCTGCGGCGACCAGGCGCAAGCCGGAAGACTTCATCGGCGTCAACCATTTCACGCGTTATCCCGACCGGGAGAACGAGGCGATCTTCCGCGAGGTGGTGGCAACGGGCGAGGTCTTCACGGTGGCGGCCAAACCTTTCCAGCACCCGGATCAGCCCGAGCGGGGCACCACCTACTGGGACTGGACCCTGACGCCGGTGAAGGGCGCCAACGGCGAAGTGGAAGCCGTGGTGCTGGCGCTCATCGACGCCACCGAGCGTGAACAGAAACGCCAGGAAGCGGAGGTGAAGAGCCGCATTTCACGGCGGCTGCTGGAGCAGCGGGTACACGATCGCACGGCGGAGCTGGAGGCCGCCTACCAGGAACTGGAGACCTTCAGCTATTCAGTGTCCCACGACCTGCGTGGTCCATTGCGCGCCATCAACGGTTTCAGTCACGTGCTCGCCGAGGAACTGGGCGATGCAGTGCAGAAAGACAGCCTCGACTGCATCGCGCGCATCCAGGACGCCACCGTGCGCATGGGCGACCTCATCGACGGTCTGCTCAACCTGGCGCAGGTGTTCCGCAGCGAACTCCAGCGCACCTGCGTGGACCTGAGCGCCCTTGCCACGGAGGTAATGGCGATGCTGCCCGACATGGAACGCGCCGGACCTGCCGAGATCCGCATCCAACCGGGCGTGAGCGCGCAGGGCGATCCGACCCTGCTGCGCGCGCTGCTGCAGAACCTGCTGGAAAACGCGCTGAAGTTTTCGCGCCAGCGCGAGGATGCGCTCATCGAGTTCGGCACCGAGCAGCACGACGGAAAAACGGTCTACTACGTGCGCGACAACGGCATGGGCTTCGACATGCAGTACGCCCACAAGCTGTTCAAGCCGTTCGAGCGTCTGCACGGCATCGACGGTTTCGAAGGCAACGGCATCGGCCTGGCCACGGTGCGCCGCATCGTCCTGCGTCACCGCGGAAGGGTGTGGGCAGAGGGCTCGCCCGGCGAGGGCGCGACCGTCTATTTCACTTTGAACGATCTGTGACCGTTCCCGCCAGCGGCGGACGGGGTGGCGGGTTGCATGCGCCCGCACCCGTGCGCCGCACCAGGGGCGAGTCGTTCGCCGCCCACTGGCCCTTGAGCCGGTTCTCGCCGCCGGGCCCCGCGAACACCAGATAGCTGTACTTGCCGTAGTGGGGCACCTTGCGGGCGAGGGCGGCGATGGCCGCCGGGTCGTCGGCCGCCAGCCAGGCCAGCGCGCCGTCGCGCGCGGTGATCACGAAACCGTGCCGGGCGCGCGGCCAGCGCCGCCCTTCCAGGTCCACGCCGTCATCGCTGTCGGGCGTGACCACACCGCGGTGCCGGTTTTGCCAGCCCAGCAACAGCACCGGCCGGTCCGCGGGCAGCTGCGCCAGCGCCTCGTCTTCACGGATCTCGATGCCGGGCTGACCGTCGGCCCAGGCCTGCGCCAGCCGCCGGTAGGCCTCGCGCCGGGGCGCGTCGGCCGCCGCGGGCAACAGGATCAACAGGCGTTCGCTGCCCAGTACCCGATTGAGCGCGGCGGGCAGTTCCCCCGGCAGCAGACGGCGGAACACGTCAAACTGCGGATCGACCGCCACGCACACCGGCGCGGCCGGAAGGGGAAGTTCCACGGCTGCGCTGCGGCCGTCCATGGCCACGGTATGCGTCAGCGTACGGCCGTCGGCGAGGCCGACCACCACCGGCACGACCAGGCGAAAGGGCGCCTCGGCCTGGGTCTGCTCCAGGGTGAGGGCCAGGGCGTCGGGTGCGAAACGCGCCTGCGCGATGGCGAGTGCGGGCGCGCCCGTGCGCCCGGTCCATTGCTCGAAGAAAGGCGCGAGCGTCCTGCCGCTCTCCGCTTCGAAGGCCGCGCGCAACGCGTCGAAGCCGGCGAAGCGGAAACGCCGTTCGCGGTAGAAGCGGCGCAGCCCGGCCAGGAAGACCTCATCGCCCAGTTCGAGCCGCAGCATGTGGAAGAGCATCAGCCCTTTGCCGTAACCCACGGCCTGGGACGCGCCGCTGTGGCGGCCCAGGAAGCGGGCGAGGGGAAAGTCGCGCGCCTCCGAGACGTAGGCGGCATAGGCCTGCAGCTGATCGCGACGGTATTCGGCGCCCGCGCCGGCCTGTTCCTTGAGCAGGTGATCGGCGAGATAGGCCGTGAGGCCTTCGCTCCAGTTGCCCTGCGCGGCATCCACGTACACCCCGTTGCCCCACCAGTTGTGCAACACCTCGTGGGGATAGGCGCTGTCGATGATGAAGGGCAGGCGGATCACCCGCGGACCCAGCAGGGTGAAGGAGGGCATGCCGTAGCCGGTCTCCCAGAAGTTCTCCACCAGCGCGAACTTGGCGTAGGGGTAGTCGCCGAGCAGCCGGCTGTAGAGTTCGAGATAGCGCGCGGTCGCCGCCAGATAGCGCTCCGCCATTGCGGGCTCGGGCGTGCGCAGATAGACCATGGCCGTGGGCGCCTCCCCGCGCTGGTAGAGGGTGAAGGGGCCCGCCATGAGGTAGATCTCTTCCTGCGGCGTGGTGTCGTGCCAGCGCACGCGCCCCGCCACCCGCTCCCGCGCCCCCTGGCTCACCGCCTCCCAACCCGGCGGCAGCGCCACGTCCAGGGTGAAACCATGGCGCGGTTGCGCTTCGAAGCGCGGATACCAGCCGCTGGCCGCACTGAGCACGACGCCGTCCGCGGCGATGATGCCGGGCGTGGCCTCGCCGGTGTGCCCCGGTCCTTGCCCGGCGGCGGCGAGGGGATGGTGGATGACGCCGCCATAGCGCAGCGTCACACTGCGCGCGCCCGCGGGCAGGTGCAGGCGCCAGCGCCCCAGGGGCACGGCGCCCTCGGCGCTCCCGAGCCGCGTGAGCCGCGCCGGGCCGTCGGCCTGCGGCGACAGCCCGGCATGGAGGGTGAAGTCGAGCGGGGCCGGCGGCGGCGCCGGCCAGCTGAGCCGGTCCACGGCGGTGAAGGCGTGCTGCCGGGGAGCGAGTTCCACGCTGAGCCCGTGGTGCGGCAGCGCCTCGGCACGGGCAAGGACCGGCACGAGCAGGAGCAGCCAAGCGGAAATTCCTGCCACGCGACGTTTTTTGCATATGATTGAGTGCATGAAAACTCCCGCCAGTCTGAAATCGCTTCCCGGTGCAGGCGCCTGCCTGAGCCTTATGTTAGTCGTGTTGTCCATGACGCCGGCGCGCGCCGACGTGCTCGATGCGCCCGCCATCGACCTGCACAGGCTGCCGTCCCTGGAGCAGATCCTGCCGCAATTGGCCGATCGGCGCGTGGTGTTCGTGGGCGAGAACCATGACCAGTACAGCCATCACCTGGTGCAACTGGCCATCATCCGCGGGCTCCACCGCAAGCACGGAGAGCTTGCCATCGGACTCGAATTCTTTCAGCAGCCCTTTCAGGAACATCTGGACGCCTATGTGGCGGGCGCTATCGACGAAACGGAGATGTTGCGGCGCACCGAATACATGGAACGCTGGGGATACGACTAC
>JBFXES010000106.1:0-10110 GCA_050179875.1 Thiohalomonadaceae bacterium | reverse complement strand
AGGGCGCCGGCCACACCATCGGTCCCAATCAGACCCTCATCTTCGAAATCGAATTGCTGGGCATCAAGGAATGATGCGAGGCCGGTTATGACCCACCCGTAGGTCACGTTGGCGCGCGAGCGCCTACGTGACAGAGCGGCCACAGGAATGTCACGTAGCTTCGCAACGTGACCTACGGCATCTCCCTTCCGTTGTAGGTCACGTTGGTGCGTGAGCGCCTACGTGACAGAGCGGCCACAGGAATGTCACGTAGCTTCGCAACGTGACCTACGGCATCTCCCTTCCGTCGTAGGTCACGTTGGCGCGTGAGCGCCTACGTGACAGGCGCGGCCTAAAGATGTCACGTAGCTTCGCAACTACGGCATCCCCCTTCCGTCGTAGGTCACGTTGGCGCGCAGCGCCTACGTGACAGGCGCGGTCTGAGGAATGTCACGTAGCTTCGCAACGTGACCTACGGCATTCCCCCCTTGTCGCAGGTCACGTTGGCGCGCAGCGCCTACGTGACAGGCGGGGCACGAAGATGTAACGTGACAAACGCCGCAGTAACCATTGGACAAGGATGCCCAATGACCAATATCCGTCGCCATTTCATCCTCAACGCCCCGGTGTTCATCACCGCCGTATGCCACGAACGCGGTCCCTGGCTCGCGCCTTCCGAACACAAGGACCTGTTGCTGCAAGCCATGCGTGAGGTCAAGGAACGGCTTCCGTTCCGCATGCTCGGCTACGCGCTTTTGGACGACCATTTCCATTGGCTGTTTGTGCCCGGCCGCGCTGCGGACTTCCCGCGCATCGTGCAAGCGGTCAAGCTGCGGTTCGCGCGGCGTATCGCGGTCGAATCACCCGTGTGGCAACGGCGATATTGGGACCATGTCATCCGTTCCATGGACGATCTCCGGAACCATCTCGATTACATCCATTACAACCCGGTGAAACACGAGTTGGCATCGGTGCCTGGTGATTACCCATGGTCATCTCTCTCCGCGTACGTGGCAAAAGGGTGGTATCCGCCGGATTGGTGCACGATGCAGGCGCCGGAAGGCGTGAAGGATTGGCATTTTGAATGAACGTGGGTCACGTTGGCGCGCAGCGCCTACGTGACGGGCGCGGCTTGAAGATGTCACGTAGCTTCGCAACGTGACCTACGGGTCCTTCCTGCAGATGAATCGCTCCCCGTGTTCCCCGTGTCCCCCGTGGTTAAGGCTTTTTCTTCGGCGCACTGGAAATGCGCCGCACGAAGATGTCACGTAGCTTCGCAATGTGACCTACGATGCAGAGCCGGTGAGGCGTGCGTAAAGGTGGGGCAGGCGGGTGGGGAGGTCCTGTGGGCGCCGGATGATGGCGAAGCCATCGGCGCCGAACATGTGCGGGAGGTAGCCCGCGGCCTCGCGGTCGATGGTGATGCAGAATGGGAACAGGCCGCGATGGCGCGCTTCGCGCACAGCCTCGCGGGTGTCTTCGATGCCATAGCGGCCCTCGTAGCGGTCCAGGTCATTGGGCTTGCCGTCGGTCAGGATCAGCAACAGCCGTCGCTCGGCAGCCTGGGTGGCGAGCAAATCGCTGGCGTGGCGGATGGCGGCGCCCATGCGCGTGTAATAGCCGGGGCGGATCGCGGCGATGCGGCCGCGCACCGCGGCGCCATAGGTTTCCGCAAATCCCTTGATGGCGTGAAAGCGCACGTGTTGACGCCGTCGTGACGAGAAACCGTAAATGCCCAGTCGATCGCCGGCCGTGCTGAGGGCCTCGGCGAACAGGAACAGGCTGTCGCGGATCACGTCGATGACACGGGCGGTGTCGTCCACGGCGGCATCGGTGGAAAGGGAGAGGTCGGCCAGCAGCAGACAGGCCATGTTTCGCTCGTGTACGCGCAATGAGCGATACAAACCCTGGTCGGCAGTGTCGCGGCCGGCGAGCCGATCGGCGGTGAAGTGCAGCCAGGCGTCCAGATCAGGCTCGTTGCCTTCAGGTTGTGCCCGCAGCCAGCGGCGCGACTGGGCCAAGGCCTCGAACTGGCTGCGCACGCGGCGGGCGAGGCGGCGCAGATGGGGTGGCAATTCGCACGGGTGGGCGTCGCGCGCCACCAGCGGCTGCACCAGGCAGTGCCTGGGCAGCAGAATGCCGCGGCGGTAGTCCCACTCGGGCAGGGCGATGGGACCCGACAGCGGCAGGTCGTCGTGGTCCGCCGCGGGCAGATCCAGATCGAAGCGCACCTTGTTGGCGATGGCGCGGCCGTCGCGCGCCACGCTCATCACGTCCATGTCATCGGCAGTACGTTCCGCGTCCTCGCCGTCGTCCTCGTCGGTGGTGCGGTCCACCTTCACGTACTCGGCCCAACTGAAAATACTCTCCAGGCGCGCCGCCACCAGGCCGTCCTTGCCGTCGGGCATGTCCACGCGCTCGGCGCGGCGCCGGCGATCGTTGCGGGCATCGCGGCTGTGGCCTTCGTGCCCGTCGTCATCCTCGTCGTCGCCGGCATGACCGGCCACGGACGGGGTGAGCGGCGGCGCAGGATGGAGCCAGAGCGGAACCGGATGCACCTGCCGCGCATCGATGGGCAGCGACGTGATGGTGCCCCGCTCGTTCAGGGCCGCGCGGATGGCCCGTTCGGCAGCCGCCTCGTCGTCGGGCAGTGCATCTGGCGAGGGACGCAGGGCAAGGTGTGCCGCCACCAGTTCGCGGTAGCGGCTGCGCAATCCGGGAAAGCGCTGCAACAGGACCGTCACGGCGGCCTGGTTGGACACCAGCCAATCCTGCGCCTGCCCTTCGGGTGCGACGGCCGCCAGCGCCGCGAGCCACAGATAGAGTTCGCGATTGAGGCGGCGTTCCGGGAAGAGGGCAATCACGGCGGGCAGCCGCAAGGTCTCGCCGTCGCGCCAGGCCAGCTCCACTTCGCGACCGCTGCCCGCGATGCGTTGCAGCCAGCGGCGGCGCGCCCGGTGCGCTGTGGCGGTGGCGGCCTCCAGGCGCAGCGCACCGTTGCCGCCCAGGGCGCGGAACATCACGCCCGCCGCGGGCCGGATCGCCGCGAGGCTCACCGCAGCGTCCGGAAAGCGATCGTCCGCGGCGCGGGTGACGAGCCGATGCCAGAGTTTTCCGACCAGTTCTTCCATCGCGCGTTCCTCGTCCCGTGTACTCAATCCGGAATGCCGGGCACGGGTCCGCGTGCCGGCTTGTCGCGCGTCCTGAGCACGCTGTCGGAGATCGCCGCCGCCTCGGCGCCTTCGATCCAGCGCAACAGGCCGCCGGCGCGATTCTCCACCTGCACCTGATCGCAGGCCTCGATGCAGCGCGCGCACTGGGTGCAGGTGAACATGCGGCGTTTCATGCCGCGCGGTTTCAGGCGCATGGGACAGGCGTTGTCGCAGGCGTCGTCGCAGGTCTTGCATTCCGCGGCGCGGCGCACATCGAAACCCACCACCATGGCGCGGCGGTTGGCCATCCAGGCGAGACTCTGGAACAGGCCCACGGCGCAGCCGAAGCGGCAGAACAGATGGCGGGCCAGCAGGAATTCGATCATGAACGCAGCAGTGGCCGCGCCGATGAAAATGGACTGGTTGCGCGTCAGCTCGCCGCGGAAAAGGTTTCCCCACACCTCTGCGGGAGGCAGCAGATAGGTGAGCAGCGCCACCGCCCACAGCAGGGCGAAACCGATTACCGCCAGCGCCACCACCAGCCACCAGGCCGCGCGCGGCGCGATGCGCCGTCCGTCCGGCAGGCGCTCGGGCAGGGGGCGGCGTTCCCACAGGGTCGGGCGTCCCCAGGCGCGGCGCATCAGGCCGTTGATGATCTCCACCACGGAGAAGTGCGGGCACAGCCAGCCGCAATAGAGCCGGCCGTAGCGCCACGACAGCCACACCCCGAAACCGATCACCAGGGCGATGGGCAACAGCCCGCGCAGGCCCAGGTTCAAGGCGGCGCCGGCGGCGCCGATGTCGCCGTTGACGAAGCCGTCGAGCCCGAGGGTCCAGTTTTGGCCTAACAGGATGAAGTGGCCCAGCGTGAGGTCCAGGCGGAACACATCCAGCGGCGGTGCGGCCACGAACAGCATGAAGAAGGCCGTGCGGGCGATGAGCCGGTAGCGTTGTACGCGATCTGCGCCCATGGCCGTGCGCCGCTCAGGCGAAACTGGCGTACACCAGTTCCATCAATGCCTCGACGGTTTCCGCATCATCGGACAGCGGTTCGGCCAGTGCAGCCCGGCAGGCCTCCACTGGCGCCAGGCCGCTGCGCATCAGGGTGGCGGTGTAGACCAGCAGGCGGGTGGAGGCGGACTCCTCCAGGTCGTGGTCCTTGAGGTTGCGCAGGGCGCGGCCCAGGTTCACCAGGCGCTCGGCGAGCAGCGGCTCGATGCCGGTCTCGCCCACCAGGATCTCCACCTCGGTGGCCGGGTCCGGGTAGTCGAAGCGCAGCGCCACGAAACGCTGGCGCGTGCTCGGTTTCATGCCCTTGAGCAGGTTCTGGTAACCGGGGTTGTACGACACTACCAGCATGAATTCGGGCGGGGCGTGCAACACCTCGCCGGTACGCTCGATGGGCAGGATGCGGCGATCGTCGGAGAGCGGATGCAGCACCACGGTGGTGTCCTTGCGCGCCTCCACCACCTCGTCCAGGTAGCAGATGGCGCCCTCGCGCACGGCGCGGGTGAGCGGTCCGTCATGCCAGCGGGTCTCGCCGTCACCGATCAGATGACGGCCTACCAGATCGGCGGCGGTCAGATCGTCGTGGCAGGCCACGGTGTAGAGCGGACGGCCGAGGCGCGCCGCCATGTGCTGCACGAAGCGTGTCTTGCCGCAGCCGGTCGGGCCCTTGATGAGCACCGGCAGGCGGTTGCGGAAGGCATGCTCGAACAGGGCCGCTTCGTTGCCCTGCGGACGGTAGAACGGCAGCGCCTGCGCCTCGCGCGGGAACGGTCGTAGGACTTCGGTCGCCATGTGTCGATCCCTTCAGTGGAGGCCTGCGGCATAGCCGAGGCCGATGAGTGCGCATACCAGCAGCAGGTACGCGAACATGAGCACGCGCCACAGCGGGCGCACCCGCCGCAGACCCATGAACCAGTCCACCACCAGTTGCCCTTTCACGAAGGCAGCGGCGAGCACCAGGGCCGCCACGGTGGGACCGCCCAGCCGCGATTCTCCCACGGCCCAGGTCACCAGGGTCAGCACCACCAGCACCAGCCAGATGCCGGTGGCCATGGATGGTTTCACGGTTGTCGCCTGCATGGTCCTCCCTCAGCGAATTACGTAAACCAGCGGAAACAGGATCAGCCAGACCAGATCCACCATGTGCCAGTAGGAGGCGCCGGTCTCCACGCCGGTGTGCGCGTCGGCGTCATAGCGCCCATGCGCAGCCTTCCACGTCACCACGGCCAGGATCACCATGCCCATCCACACGTGCATGTAATGGAAGAAGGTGAGCGAGAGATAGAACATGTAGAACGTATTGGTGCTCAGGCTCACGCCCTCGTTGAACTTGATGTAGAACTCGGCGCTCTTGACCACGAGGAACAGCGCGCCCATGCCCATGCCCGCGCCCAGCCAGCGGGCACACCGGGCGGCGTGATTGCGCTTGATGGCCGCGACCGCACGCACCACGAAATAGCTGCTGGTGATCAGCGCCAGCGTGTTGATGGCGCCGAAACGCCGGTCGAGCAACAGCTGCGATTCGTTGAACAGTTCCACGTGGCCGGCGCGCGTGAAGGCGTAGGCGAGGAACAGGACGGCAAAGACGGCCAGCTCGGCGAAGATGAAGATCCAGATGGCGAAATCGCCGGGGAGGGCGTTGCCACGGGTTCTGTCGAGGGTGAGCTCGGCACTGGTCACTGGGTGGCCTCGTGTTTGCCGGGACGGGAGCGCGGTCTCCGTTGCATGGCCGCATTACCTCGCAGCCGGGGCGCGCGGGCATTGACCTGGGTCAAAACGGCCACCACGGGACCGCGAAAAAAGGGGGGCGCGGAGCGCCCCCTGGAAACAGGCGTGAACGCCTCGTGGAATTACGCAACCGCGGCCTTGGCACCGGCCGTGACGCGGGCCTCGCCCCTCACGAAGAAGCTGCCCACGTAGAGCATGAGGCCGACGAAGAAGATCAGGCCGGACACCTCACGCATCCAGAAGAACAGGGCGATCTTCTCCTGCACCACCATGAAGGGCATGGGGTCGTCGCCCATGCGCTGCAGCCAGACCTGCAGGATGCCGGCGGCGGTGAGGAACAGGGTGATGAAGACCATGGACACGGTCATCAGCCAGAACGACCACATCTCCATCAGCTGCGCCGTCTCGCTGGCGGCGGGCTGGCGGAAGCGCAGGTGCGGCATGGCATAGGAGATCATGGTGAGCACGATGAGCACGTAGGCGCCGAAGAACGCCAGGTGACCGTGCGCCGCGGTGATCTGCGAGCCGTGGGTGTAGAAGTTCACCGGCGCCAGGGTGTGCAAAAAGCCCCACACGCCGGCCCCGAGGAACGCCATCACCGCCGTGCCCATGGCCCACAGCACGGCGGCCTTGTTGGGATGCTCGCGCCGGCGCCTGTTGATCATGTTGAAGGCGAACACCGTCATCATGAAGAACGGAATGGGCTCGAGGGCGGAGAAGATGGAACCCAGCCATTGCCAGTATTCGGGCGTGCCGATCCAGAAGTAGTGGTGGCCGGTGCCGATGATGCCAGTGATGAGCGTCATGGCGATGATCACGTACAGCCACTTCTCGATCACCTCGCGGTCCACGCCGGTCACCTTGATGAGGACGAAGGCGAGGATGGAACCGAGGATCAGCTCCCACACGCCTTCCACCCACAGGTGCACCACCCACCACCAGAACATCTTGTCGAGCACCAGGTTGGTGGGGTTGTAGAAGGAGAACAGGAACAGCACGGCGAGGCCGGTGAGGCCGGTGAGCAGCACGATGTTCACCACCGTCTTGCGCCCGGCGAGCACGGTCATGCCGACGTTGAACAGGAAGCCCAGGGCGACCACGACGATGCCCAGCTTGGTGATCGTGGGCTGCTCCAGGAATTCGCGGCCCATGGTGGGCAGCAGGTCGTTGCCGGTCATTTCGGCCAGGGACGCGTAAGGCACCATCAGGTAGCCGAGGATGGTCAGCGCGCCCGCGACCAGGAAGATCCAGAACAGCGCCAGCGCCAGCTTCGGGCTGAACAGGTCCCGCTCGGCTTCTTCGGGCACCAGGTAATAGGCGGCGCCCATGAAGCCGAACAGCAGCCAGACGATGAGCAGGTTGGTGTGGACCATGCGGGCCACGTTGAAGGGGATCTCCGGAAACAGGAAATCGCCGAGTACGTACTGGAGTCCGAGGATCAGTCCGAACAGGATCTGCCCGACGAACAGGCCGATGGCGGCGATGAAGTACGGTTTTGCAACCGCTTGGGATGGATACTGCATGGCGTTTCTCCCTTAACCCTGGATGTTGGGCGGCCAGCCGGCGTCGTCGATTTCCGAGGTCCATTTCAGGAACTCGACCACGGCGTCCAGTTCTTCGTCGCTCAGGTTGAACTGAGGCATGCTGCGGCGACCCGGGATGCCTTCCTTCGGCCGGCTGGCGATGAACGTCTTGATGGCATCGGCGCTGCGACCGAAGCGTTCATAGACGTTGCCCAGCTCGGGCGCGAAATAGGCGCCTTCGCCCATGAGCGTGTGGCAGCCGATGCAGTTGTTGTCTTCCCACACCTTCTTGCCCAACGCCACCTGGGGCGTGATGTTCTCCCGGTGATCGCGCGCAGGCAGCGCCCGCACGGTGTCGAACGTCAGGACCAGAAACAGCAGGATGAAAAACACGCTTCCACCCAAGTAGATGTTTCTGGCCATGCTCTTGGTGAATGACTCACTCACGGCATAACCCTCTTTTTCGTGCTTAAGATGGCTGGGGTCCCAGCACGGGCATTAGCGCGCACCTGGGGGAAGGAGCACCTTGACCTATGTCAACGGGGGGATCGCAGTGTGAGACTCAGCTCATGAGGCGGAATGGATCGAGAGCAATTCCAAGAACAAATCCAAGAATCCTTTAGAAAGGCATTCGCCCACGGTGTGGGCTCCTACCGTGGTATGGGAAAGCGTTGTAGGAGCCGACATCGTCGGCGAATGCGGTTTCTGCAACCGCCTGCGGCTGGAAAGGCATTCGCCCACAATGTGGGCTCCTACGGATGGTATGGGAAAGCGTTGTAGGAGCCGACATCGTCGGCGAATGCGGTTTCTGCAACCGCCTGCGGCTGGAAAGGCATTCGCCCACAATGTGGGCTCCTACGTTGGTATGGGAAAGCTTGTAGGAGCCGACATCGTCGGCGAATGCGGTTTTTGCAACCGCCCGCGGTGAGAAAGGCATTCGCCCACAATGTGGGCTCCTACGGCGATCGGGCAAACTGGAGTGATGCCGGGGCCTCTCCTTTTTTGCTAGGCTTTGCGCCCATGCCAGAACCAGCAACGGCCTTTGCGCTCCTTCCGTTCGAACCGCTTCCTCCCGCGGTGCGGCGGATTACGGGACAGGTGCTGCGCAACCCCGAAGGGTTGCAGGTGAGTTTCCTCCTTGAAGGTGAGATGGCGCGCCTGTCGGTGCCTTCACCGCGGACACCCGGGCCCGCCGACGGCTTGTGGCGCCATACCTGCTTCGAATTGTTCGTGGCGCGGCCGGAGGCGCCGGGGTATCTGGAATTCAATTTCTCGCCGTCCGGGGAGTGGGCGGTCTACGCTTTCGAGCGGTATCGCGAGCGCGTCCCGCTGGACGATGGCCTGGTTGCCGCCGCCGCGCCTGTGATTGAGGTCCATGGCACGGAGGACACGCTGAGGCTGGATGCGACGGCGCCCCTGGCGCGCCTCGCCCCCGGATATGCCCGTGCGGGCCTCGTGCTGGGGCTTGCGGCCGTGGTCGAAAGCCGCGATGCCGCGCCGCCGCTTTCCCACTGGGCGCTCAGACATCCGTGCGCCCGGCCCGATTTCCACCACCGCGATGCATTCATCCTGGAACTCGATGAAATTCGGAATTGATCGTCTGCTGGAAGACCCCGCCCTGCGCCGACCGCTCGCGGGCAGGCGTGTGGCCGTGCTCGCGCACCCGGCGTCGGTGACGCGCAACCTGATGCACACGCTGGATGCGCTCGCCGCGCTGAAGGACATCCGCCTGAGCGCGGCCTTCGGGCCGCAGCACGGCCTGCGCGGCGACAAGCAGGACAACATGGTGGAATCGCCGGACTTCAACGATCCGGTGCACGGCATTCCGGTGTTCAGCCTCTATGGCGCGGTGCGCCGGCCCACCGCCGCCATGATGGACAGCTTCGACGTGCTGCTGGTGGATCTCCAGGATCTCGGCTGCCGCATCTACACGTTCATCACCACCTTGCGCTATGTGCTGGAGGCAGCGGCGCAACACCGCAAGGCGGTGTGGGTGCTCGATCGGCCAAATCCCGCCGGGCGGCCGGTGGAGGGGCTGACGCTGCGCGAAGGCTGGGAGAGCTTCGTGGGGGCAGGCCCCATGCCCATGCGCCACGGTCTCACCCTGGGCGAGATGGCCCGGTGGTTCGTGCATACGCTGCGGCTCGACCTCGAATGCGAGGTGGTGACCATGGAAGGCTGGCAGCCCGAGGCCGCGCCCGGTTACGGCTGGCCGCTGGGCGAGCGCAGCTGGGTGAATCCCAGCCCGAACGCGCCCAACCTCTCCATGGCGCGCTGCTATGCCGGCACGGTGATGCTGGAAGGCACCACGCTCTCGGAGGGACGCGGCACGACGCGTCCGCTGGAGTTGTTCGGCGCGCCCGACCTGGAGCCGCGCAAGCTGCTCGCGCGCATGCAGGACATCGCCCCGGACTGGATGCAGGGCTGCCGGCTGCGCGAGTGCTGGTTCGAGCCCACCTTCCACAAGCACGTGGGCAAGCTCTGCGCGGGCATTCAGATCCACGTGGACGATCCCGCGTACGACCACCACCTGTTCCGGCCCTGGCGCCTGCAGGCACTGGCCTTCAAGGCGCTGCGCCAGTTGCGTCCCGATTACCCGTTGTGGCGGGACTTCCCCTACGAATACGAGCACGACCGGCTCGCCATCGACCTCATCAACGGCAGCCCCTTGTTGCGCGAGTGGGAGGACGATCAGGCCGCCACGGCGGCCGACCTCGATG
>JBFXES010000105.1:0-10325 GCA_050179875.1 Thiohalomonadaceae bacterium | reverse complement strand
GACATCTGGGCCAGGCGCTCGGGATCAGCGATGAGCGCTTCGAGTTTCCTCGCGAGATCGTCTTCCTGTTCGATATCGAAGGTGATGCCGTTGCGTTCCCCGTCCACGAGGTCCTGTACTGAAGGATTTGAGCCGGTGGCGGCAATGGCGTTGCCAAAATAGAGAGCTTCTACCAAAACATTGCCAAACGACTCTATCCGTGACGGCAGACAGAAGATCTTGGCGCGGCTATAGAAGTCATAGAGCCGCGCCTTGTCGCTCACATGGTCGTGGAACTCCAGTCGGTCCCGGAGTCCAGGATGCGCGTTTACGAATTCCTCCCGGAATTGACGGAAGGATGACGTCTGTGAGCCGATGAATACGAATCGCCATTCGTCCGGAAGGCGCATTTTCGGAATGCTGCGGATGAGATGTTCCGTATTCTTCTGAAAAGTACCCATGCGGGCCACGTGTAGAACGATATTCTCTTTTTCGGCGAATGGCCGCTCAGGCACCCCGAGCGCCGTGACGATGTCGGGATCGAAGCCGCAAGGGATGAACAACTTCTTGTGCGATGCCACCTGTCTGTTTTCGTGATAGGGGCGCGTGCTTTCGAAAGAGACGGCATCGCACTTATTGAGAAAACGTTTGCCGAGCGCATGCATGTAGAGCTTGTACGGCAGGAAAGCATTGGCAACGTAAAAGTTGAACTCGGACAAGGCTGTATCAGCCTTGGCATAAAGGAATCCGTTCGGGTTGAAGAGCTTGTAGATAAGCCCGTAGTAGATCGGACGCTTCTTGACGTTGTAGACCATCAAGGCATCGATCTTCCTCGCGTTCAAGGCCAAATAGACGAAGAAGGGAAGCTTGAACTTCTTTGAGAAGAAGTGCGGAAGAAATCGAATCTTGAGCCCCCGCAGTTCCCTTTCCAAATAGCCATAACCACCGTTGCGATAGGTCAAGACCTCGCTATCGTATCCATAATGCTTGTAAAGCGTATATGGAATCATCCCGTGAGGTTGCATGAGTCGCACGTTATCGACCACTTCACAGGCAATGACAAATCGAAAGGGATGCGCGCTACTTTCCACGCGTTACCTGCTGGTATGGATGGACATGGCACTCACCGAAGCTTCAGTTATCCAGAATCGCAATGGTGTCATTGTGGTCATAAATGATCTGATAACCACGGGTGATCAGATGCCCAAGCAAATCGTCCAGCTCTCCGGCTTTCATGTGTAGGTGCTCAAACCTGATAAGCCGCGGCTTGACCTTGTCGAGATCCAGCGTCTTCAGCACCGCGTAATCGTAGCCCTCGGTGTCCACCTTGAGCAGGCCAACATGACTCAGGTCATATTCTCGGAAAAGTTCGGCCAGTGTGATGCACTCAACCTGTTCCTCAAGAACAGCCCCTTCGTCGAGACCCGCCCTGCGCGCGTGGGCGAGGACGTGCTCTCTGCTGAAGCTGGCAATGCCGTTGGTGCGAGCCCAGCTTGGAAGACTGTGGTTTCCCGCCACCAGCTCCGTGTCCAGCTTGTAGATTGGAAGGCTGCGAGCAGTGGCATGGATTGCGCGGTTTACCAGCCGCACCGAAGAGAAATCCCGGAAATTCTCTTGCAACTGTTTGAATACATCTCTCTGGGGCTCGACGAGTATCCCGCGTACACCATACTCGCGAACGTAAGTGACCAGGTCGTCTTTCCTGCTCACGCCATCATTGGCACCAATCTGAACGAAAATGAAGTCGTCCCGGAGCCGGAAAATTTCGTGTTCGATCAGGTATCGCATGGTGGGCTGCCAGCGTGCGTTGGCCACCAGTACGGAGGGGTGTTCCTTGTCGAGGAAATAGCCGTAACGAGAGAGCAGTCTGTTGAGGAATTCTCGGCCGTTCATTTTGCGTGTCCCGCTACGCGCCTTATCTTGTCGTTTTCGAGGCCAGGGAATCATGACGAGCATCTCCGCGGGCGCCAACGTTCCGAAGGTGCTCATTGTTTCTCGCGCTCAGCATATATGCGGCCATTCTGAGCACATAGCGAATCTTGCGAACCGTGCCAAAAAGCTCAGTGCGCAGGAAGATGCGTGTGTAATGACGGAATTCGCGGAACGTGGGGCGGGGCTTGGTCTGAAATTCCAGGTAGGCAAGATGCGCCAAGGGCGAAAGGTCTACCTTGTGCACGGAAAGTACGTACTGGAACAACCGCTCTACAGCGATTCCGTGTTTTAGCATCCGTTCCGGCGAAAAGCGGCCGTTTGTAAAGTTTCTGCTGTGCCGCCGGTAGTGTACCAGAGGTGTCCCAAGTCTCACCTTGCGAGCACCAACCAGGGAGGCACCGTAGATGATGCAGTCGTCGGCGCGTGCTCGCCAGTCAGTCTCAAAGGGAATCGGGAAGAAAGATGTCAACACCTCGCGCCGTGCTGAAAGGCATGAAGTGGGCGCACCTATCCATTTTCGCAAGAAATAGGTGTAGACCTGGGTATACCCGAAATCGCGATCGGCGCCGGCATCCACCACCTTTTCGGAAGCACCAAACTTACGGTGAGCGCTGAATATCAGGTCGGCATTGGATGATTCATACAGGGAGAGGGCCCGTTCAAGGTATTCGGGTGCATAGACGTCGTCGGAATCGAGAAAGAACACGACATCCCCCGACGAGGCGGTGATGCCGGCATTCAGGCAGGACAACTGGCCGCCGTTTTCCTTGAAAATCAATTTTACAACAGGGTGATCACTGTAACGGTGACGCAGCAGTTCGCGCGATTGGTCGGAGGATCCGTCATCCACGACGATGATTTCGTCGAAGGATCTGGTCTGGTTCAGCGCACTCTCAACGGCTTCTATGACGTACTCGCCGTAATTGAAGTTATTGATTAGGCAAGACGTACGCATTGCGAAGAGCCTGTGTTAAGGTCGCGCGGGTTTGCTCAGGTGAGCAACTGCCGAAAATACTGAATGGTCCGCTCTAGGCCTTCACTGAGTCCCACCACCGGTTTCCAGCCCAGCGACGAAGAGGCAAGCGAAATATCCGGCTGGCGTTGTTTGGGATCATCGTGTGGTAACGGCTTGTACACGATAGGTGAGCGCGACCCCGTCATTTCCACAACTTTCTCTGCCAGCTGCCGGATGGTGAACTCGCCGGGGTTGCCCAGATTCACCGGTCCGGTGAATGAGTCCGGCGAGTCCATCAGGCGTACGAAAGCCTCAATCATGTCGTCCACGTAGCAGAAGCTGCGTGTCTGCGAACCGTCACCGTAGATGGTGATGGGCTCACCTTTCAGCGCCTGTACGATGAAATTGGACACTACGCGTCCGTCGTTCGGATGCATGCGCGGACCGTAGGTATTGAAGATGCGAGCGACCTTGATCTTCAGGTCGTGCTGGCGGTGGTAGTCGAAAAAGAGAGTCTCCGCACAGCGCTTGCCCTCGTCATAGCAGGAACGTATGCCGATGGGATTGACGTGGCCCCAGTAGTCCTCTCGCTGAGGATGTACCTGCGGATCACCGTACACCTCACTGGTCGAGGCCTGGAACACCTTTGCCTTCGTGCGCTTGGCCAGGCCCAGCACATTGATGGCGCCGTGCACCGAAGTCTTGGTGGTCTGCACCGGGTCGAACTGGTAGTGCACGGGCGAGGCGGGGCAGGCCAGGTTGTAGATCTCGTCCACTTCCACGTAGAGAGGGAAGGTGACGTCATGGCGCATGACCTCGAAATGGGGATTGCCCATCAGGTGCGCGATGTTGTCCTTGGTGCCGGTGTAGAAGTTGTCCACGCACAGGACATCGTGGCCGTCGGCCAGCAGCCGTTCGCAAAGATGCGAGCCGAGGAATCCGGCACCGCCGGTGACCATGACACGTTTCCGGATTCCGCCGCGCATACGATTTACCGCCCTATGCCCTGATATTCGAAGCCGAGCGCCCTGACGTTCGCCGGTTCATAGTGATTGCGGCCATCGAAGATGATGGGCTGCTTCATGAGCGACTTCATGTGGTTGAAGTCGGGATTGCGGAATGGCTTCCACTCGGTGACGAGCACCAGCGCATCGACACCGTCGAGGGCGTCGTACTGGTGTTCCACCAGCTTCAGATGGCCGTGTGCGAACCAATCCCGCGGCAGTTCCTTCTGCGCCACTTCGGATGCTACCGGATCGAACGCCACCACGCGTGCGCCCGCGGCGATGACTTCGTGCAGGAATACCTTGGACGGCGCCTCGCGCATGTCGTCGGTGCCCGGCTTGAAGGCCAGTCCCCACAGTGCGAAGGTGAGGCCGCTCAGGTCCGTGCCGAAACGGGCGAAGACCTTCTGCGAAAGGCGGTATTTCTGGCTGTTGTTGCGCTGCTCGACGGCGCGCAGCACCCAGGGCTCGAAGTCGTTCTGCTCGGCGGTGTGCACCAGTGCCTTCACGTCCTTGGGAAAGCACGAGCCGCCGTAGCCGCAGCCCGGGTAGATGAAGTGATAGCCGATGCGCGAGTCGGAGCCGATGCCCTTGCGGACGTTTTCCACGTCCACGCCCAGCACTTCGCACAGGTTGGCGATCTCGTTCATGAACGAGATCTTGGTGGCGAGCATGGCGTTGGCCGCGTACTTGGTCATCTCCGCGTCGCGCACGCCCATGATCACGCTGCGCTCGTGGTTGCGGGTGAAGGGCGCGTAGAGTTCGCGCATGATGCGCGTGGCGCGCTCGTCATCCGAGCCGATCACCACGCGATCCGGATGCATGAAGTCGTCGATGGCGGCGCCTTCCTTGAGGAATTCCGGATTGCTGACCACGCTGAACTCGACGGCAGCACCACGCTTCGCCAGCTCCTCGTTGATGGCGGCGGTGACCTTCTCGGCGGTGCCCACCGGCACCGTGGATTTGTCCACCACCACGTTGTACGGGTGCTTCATGTGCTGGCCCAGTTCGCGGGCGACGCCGAGCACGTACTGGAGATCCGCCGAGCCGTCCTCGCCGGGCGGCGTGCCCACGGCGATGAAATAGATGTTGGCGTCGGCCATGGCTTCGGCCAGGGAGGTGGTGAAGCGCAGGCGGCCCTCGGCAAAATTCCGGGCCACCAGGTCGTCCAGGCCGGGCTCGTAGATGGGCAGGCGACCGTTCTTCAGGCCGTCGATCTTGGCCTTGTCCACGTCGACGCAGGTGACGGTGTTGCCCATTTCGGCAAAGCACGTGCCCGTGACCAGGCCCACGTAGCCGGTGCCGACCACCACGATATTCATGCGGAGCTTCCCCCTGTCCTGAGCGAAAAATGGAACAGATTATATACGGGCTTGTGAAACGAAGTCAGGCTATTGGCCCGGTACGGGGCGGAGTCCGGCCAGGCTGCCCAGCTCGCCGCTGAAAAGTGCCTTCTGCATCACACGGGTAAAGGCCAGTGCCCGGTCGCGTCGCGCAGCGCTGTGCTCGCTGCAGGGCTTCGGCGCCAGGTCCGCCGGGTCAAAGCAGCGCACGTCCTCGGGGTGTCGCAAAGGAAATTCAAGACCTTCCGTGCCTTCGGTCCAGCCGAGCAGCCCCGCGTGGTAATAGTCCGCGGCGTGGCCTGCGCTGGCGAGGGTAAGCGGTTGGCCGCTGAACCACGGGCTCACCGGCAACCCCAGCAAGGTGAGCAGCGTCGGCGCCACGTCCCGCTGGCTGGCGGTGACGTCCAGCATGGCCGGGGTGACGCGGCCCGGCGCGTGGATCAGGAAGGGGATCCGGTAGCGGTTGATGAGCGGGTTCTCCCAGTAGCCGGCATGGTCCGCCACGGCGACCAGGATGGTGTTGGGGAAGCGCGCGAAGAGCTGTTCCACGAACTCGCCGAAGGCCGCGTCGGCGAAGTGCAGTACGTTGTCATAGCGCGACGCCGGCGAGTCGTTGGCGAATGCGGGCGCATGGCCGTCGGGCAGCAGGTGATCGTGGGTGCTGTTGGTGTTCACGCCCGCCAGGAACGGCTGCGGCAACGTGGCCAGTTTCTCGAGGGTGAAGCGGTACAGGTCCGGGTCGTGCATGCCCCAGCTGTTGTGGGGCAGGCGACTGTCTGCGACGTGCTCCTTGCCGAAGCTCAGTTCGAAGCCGAGCAACTGCGCGAAGGCACCCGTGCCGCTGGTGCCCGAGACCGTGCCTTGGAAGAAGGCCGAGTGATAACCGCTTTCCCGCAGGATCTTGGGCAGGCAGTCGTAGCGGTAATTCTGCAACTGCGTCTGGGCCACCGTGGCGCCGAGCGGATTCTGGGCCGAACAGAGCGTGGCGAACATTCCCTCAGTGGTGCGTTTGCCGCCGGCCAGCATGTCGCGGGTGGTGAGGGACTCCGTGCGCAGGGCATCGAAGCGAGGTGTGGTCTGGCGTGCACCGCCGTAGGAGGCCATGCGATAGGCCGACCAGCTTTCCAGGAACACGATCACCACGTTGGGCCGCGCGGCATCCGGCGCTGCCGTCGGAGTGACGGCGGGGCCGAGCAGCTCACGCACCAGGGCGTAGTCGGTTTCGGTCGGCCGTTCGCGCAGCACCGGTTCCACGCTGTAGGGCGTCACCGATGAGAACACCGCGTTGTAGGCGCCGTTCAGGGCCAACGTCGCCTTGTTCGGGTCGCCCAGCTCCTGCGCATGCAAGGGCTCGAGGGGGACCGATTGCAGACCCCCGCGGGTCAATACGACGGCAATGGCGAGCACGGCCACCAGCTTCAATTCCGGCGCGGGTACACGCCACCAGGGCGTGGGCCGCGCAAACATCTGGCGCGGGGCGACGACAACGGGCAGCGCGCGCCCCATCAGCCACAGGGCAAGGGCCAGAAACACCAGTTGCGCGAGCACCGGGCGCAGGAAGCTGACCACGGCGGCTGCGGCGAGCTCCGTGCCGGAGTTGTACGCCTCCTTCAGCTCATAACCCATGTGCCGGCCGGTCTCGGCGAAATAGAGCAGATCGGCGCCGTGGATGAGCACCAGCGCGATAACCGCTACTGCGGCGAAGACCCGCGTCGCGCCCATGAACCGGACGCGGAGCAGGCGGGCGCATACGTGTGCCGCGAATACGACGAGGAAGGCGAATATGGCCGCGATGGCCAGGTCAAAGCGCAGCCCGACCGCCAGTGCATGGAACACCTCGCCCATGCCGAGGCCCGCGCGCACCTCCTCGTGCCAGGCCGCAAACCACAGTTTCTCGACCACAGTGACGAGCAGCAGCACGCCCAATACGCGGAAGAATGCGGCAAACGTGTTCATGGAGCGGCGTTCTCTTGTCTCCGGTCGGCGAGCACGCGATCGAGCATGGCGTTCACCTCGTCCACGGTGATGCGCTCCATGGTACCGGGATCGCGTACGCGAATCCCGAACGGCAGCTCGTCCGGGTGTTTTCCGTGTTTCGCGAGCACGGCTTCCTCGTAGCGGCTCACGACGTAATCGGCACTGAGATAGGGGCGGGCGCGCACCGGATTGGTGGTGGCGTACAGTCCGATGACCGGAACGCCTGCCGCCGTCGCCAGGTGGGCCGGCCCGGAGTCGGGCGCCAGCACTACCGCCGCGCGCGCGAGTACGGCAAGGAGTTCCTTGAGGCTGGTCCGGCCGATGAGGTTCAGGGCCTCGTGGCGCATGTGGCGCGTGATGGCCGCACCGTACTCCTGCTCGATGGCGCTCGGCCCGCCCGTGAGTACGACGCGCATGCCGTGATGCTTAATGGCGTAATCGGCCACCGCCGCATAGCGCTCGGCCGCCCAGTTGCGGTAGCGCATGCTGGAGCACGGGCTCACCACCAGCACCGGCGCGTCCTGCGGCACCTGTTCCTCCGCGAAGCGCCGCGCCGCCGCGGGCACGGGGATGTCCCAGCGCAGCTCACGCCGCTCGATGCCGAGGGCCCGGGCAAACTCGAAGAAGCTGTCCATCACGTGCTGGCGCGGCTGCGCGGCGATGTGCGCGTTGGTGAACAGCCATTGCAGGTCCTTGGCGCGGGCGCGGTCGAAACCCACGCGCACGTCGGCCTGCACCAGCACGCTGGCGAGGCTGGCGCGCAACGAATGCTGCATGTGCAACAGCACGTCGAAGCGCCGGCCGCGCAGCGCGCGGGCCAGATCCAGATAGGCACGCCATCGCCGCGCCTTGTCGAAGATGATAAATTCCACGCCCGGCACGTCACCCACCAGCGAATGCTCCAGCCGGCCGATGATCCAGGTGATGGCGGTCTGCGGCCACGCCGCCTGCAGCGTGCGCACCACGGGCAGCACATGGCTGACGTCGCCCACGGCCGAAAGGCGCAGCAGACACAGGCGACGGGGCGGGGCGGCAAGCGGCAGCAGGGCCATGGGAATGAAACCGGTAACGCGATCCACCGAAAAGAGCCACATCCTATACGAAGGGGCGCTGCTCGACCACGCCGACGACGCCCTGTTCGCACCGGGGGCGCATGCCGGAACCGCCGTCGCGGGTCGCGGCACCACCCTGTTTTTCGAGCACGGCGGGTTGCAACTGGTGCTCCGGCATTACCGCCGCGGAGGCCTGCCGGCGCGGTTCCTCGCCGATCGCTATGTCTGGACCGGCCTGACGCGCACCCGGCCCTGGCGCGAATGGCATCTGCTCGCGGCCTTGCATGCCCGCGGCCTGCCGGTGCCGCGACCGGTGGCGGCCCGTGCGGTGCGTCACGGAATCTTCTACCGCGGCGACCTGATCACCGAACGGCTTCCCGCCGAACCGCTTTCCGCGTGGCTGCGCAAGGGCACACTGCCCGCCGACCGCTGGCGCGCCATCGGCGCGTGCATCCGGCGTTTCCATGAAGCCGGCGCCTTCCACGCGGATCTCAATGCCCACAACATCCTGCTTGCTGATGCCGGTGCGGTGTTCGTGATCGATTTCGACAGGGGGGAATTGCGCGCGCCGGGGAAGTGGCGCGAGGCGAACCTGCGGCGTCTTGAGCGTTCACTGCGCAAATTGCGCGACCAGGATCCGGATTTTTGCTTCACCTCGGAGGATTGGCAGTCTCTCTTGGTGGGCTACGCCGGCGGATGATGTGACATCTTCGCGGTGAGCGAAGGAGGCGCTTCGCGCGAAGATGGTTTTGACGGCGACGGGCCAGTGGCCGCGATAAACAGAAGTGAAACCGCCACATGTGTCCGCTCCCGCACCTGGCCTTCGGCCCAATGTCGCGGCCACCCGCCCGGATGCCGCGCAGCCCTTCGGGCGGTGCCCTGCGCTCCTCACAGCGGCACATCCCTGTGCCGCTGCCCTTCGGGCGCCTACGGCGTGCAATCGGCAATCCTGCCGATTGGTCGTCCGGATCGGGGGGCACGACGGGGCATCCTGCCCCGGCGTGGACGGCGCGCCATCCATGGCGCGCCCCCTGGGGCCTTATCCGATTCAGACTGCGGTGCTCGGCGTCGGCATACGGGACCGAAGACAGCTCGCTTCGCTCGCGCAAGAGGCGCTCCGCGCCAAGAGGACTGTCTTGCGTAGGTCACGTTGCGAAGCTACGTGACACGTTTGGACCGCGGAATGTCACGTAGCGCTACGCGGCAACGTGACCTACGCGACATGGCGTTCATTTGTTCTTCTCCGTGCCCTACGTGGTGTTCTCTTATTTTACGCGCTCACCGACACTTGCGCAGTTCGATGCGCCGGAACCAGCCGCGGGCGAGGGCGGGTTCGTCGTGTTCCAGGCACAGTGACGGACAGCATTCCAGCACCTGTTCGAACACCACGTCGGTGCGCGTTGCGATGCGGCGGCTGAGCACGTTGACGACGCGGCGCACGGGGGCGCGCTGTCCGGGGTGCAGGAATTTGTCCAGGATGAGCACGCGGCCGCCCGGCCGCAGCACGCGTACCGCCTCGCACAGGGCACTGTCGGGTTCCGGCACCACCGCCAGGATCAGATGCATCACCACCGCATCGAAGCTCGCATTCGCATAAGGCAACGCCATCACGTCACCCACCTGCAGGCGCACGTCGTCGCGATCACGGGCGCGGCGCTGCGCTATTCGCAGCATGGCGGGCGTGAGATCGATGCCGGTGTAGCGCGGGCCGCGCGGCAAATGGGGAATGTCCAGTCCCGTGCCGATGCCGGCGATCAGCACCTCTTTCTCCTGGGCAAGGCGCGCCAGGCTGGCCTGCCGTGCGCGTGCGCTGGCGCGCGCCACCACCAGGTCGTAGACGGGAGCGAAAAAGGTGTAGCTGCGGCGCAGGTCCATGGGCAGAGAGTTTACCGCGCTGAAGTGCAACGCGGAGGACACGGAGACGCGGAGGTCGCGGAGCGGAAAATGCACTCAGAGCCTGAGGGATCCCCACGAAAGTTCCGACCGCGCTGCTCAAAACGCGTGTGCCTCGCACAAGGCGTTTCGCGCATGATGTAGGTCTCTTCTCCCGATGCCTATGCCGCCTCGTCGCGCGATTCGCATG
>JBFXES010000104.1:0-10337 GCA_050179875.1 Thiohalomonadaceae bacterium | reverse complement strand
GATAACAGGCAATCGCCCCGAACACGTAGAGGGCGCCCTCGCGCAGGCCGCGGCTCACGGAATGGCCGAGCGCCGGCTTGTTCGGATTGGTCGGTGATGCCTGCAAGATGGACCTTTGCTTGAAAAATTCGATAAGGCCTTGGATTGTCGCGTGTTCAGGCGAGCGACCGCAAGGCGGGATACACCACCTCGCCGGCGCGCACGTTCAGGCCCGCGACCAGCACCGGGTCGGCCTCCCAGCCCCGGGTGGCCAGACGCAGGGCATACGGGACGATGGCCGCGGACAGGGCCTGGGAGGCGCTGCGCGGCACCGCGCCGGGCATGTTGGTCACGCCGAAGTGCACCACGCCCTCCCACAGGAAGGTCGGATCCGCGTAGGTAGTGGGCCGCGTGGTCTCGATGCAGCCCCCCTGGTCCACGGAAATGTCCACCACCACGCTGCCGGGTGCCATGGCGCGTACCACCGCGGCGCTCACCAGATGGGGCGTGCGCGCGCCGGTGACCAGCACCGCGCCGATGAGCAGGTCGGCCTCACGGGCGGCGCGCTCGATGGCATCCTGGTAGGGGTACAGGCCCGTGACATTGGCGCCCAGGGCCCGCATGGCCGCCAGGCGATCGCGGTAGTGATCGAATATCGTCACCCGTGCCCCCAGGGCGGCTGCGGCGAGGGCGGCATTGCTGCCTGCGGTTCCAGCGCCCAGTATCACCACATGGCCACGTTCCGCCGCAGGCAACCCGCCGAGCAGCAGACCCTTGCCGCCCTGGGGCCGGTGCAGCAGATGGGCGCCGATCTGTACCGCGAGGCGGCCGGCGATGTCGCTCATGGGCGCCAGCAGCGGCAGGCGCCCGCCCGCTTCCTCCACGGTCTCGAAGGCCACGGCCGTGAGACCGATGCGTTGCAGCTCACGCATGAGCCCGAGGTCGGCGGCGAGATGGAGATAGCAGAACAGCAGGTGATCCCCGCGCAACAATGCCAGTTCGGCCGGCTGCGGTTCCTTGACCTTGATGATCATCTGCGCGGCCTCGTAAAGTGCCGCGGCGTCGGGCAGGATGCACACGCCCACCTGCGCGTAGTCTTGGTCCGCATAGCCGCTGGGGAACCCGGCCCCGGTCTGCAGGAAAACCTCGTGGCCGGCCCGGACCAGGTCGGCCGCCGCCGCCGGCACCAGGGCCACTCGCCCTTCGAAGGTCTTGGTTTCGGTCGGTATGCCGATGCGCATGTGTTTCCTTTACCGGAGCGCGCCCGTTTACGTTAACATAGCGCCCAATTTCCGCGTTTAGTGCTCAGAAATCAACGGGAGTCTTTCATGAGTCAAATCAAGCATTCTCGCCTGCTCATCCTCGGTTCGGGCCCCGCGGGCTACACCGCAGCGGTCTACGCGGCGCGCGCCAATCTGAAGCCCATGCTCATCACGGGCCTGCAGCAGGGCGGGCAACTCATGACCACGACCGAAGTGGACAACTGGCCGGGCGACGTGGACGGCGTACAGGGTCCCGCACTCATGGAGCGCCTGCAGAAGCATGCGGAACGCTTCAATACCGAAATCGTGTTCGACCACATCCACAGCGCCGACCTCAGCAAGCGCCCCTTCACCCTCACCGGCGACAGTGGCACCTACACCTGCGACGCCCTCATCATCGCCACCGGCGCCAGCGCCCAGTACCTGGGCCTGCCGTCGGAGGAAAAGTTCAAGGGCCGCGGTGTTTCGGGCTGCGCCACCTGCGACGGCTTCTTCTACCGCAACCAGAACGTGGCCGTGATCGGCGGCGGCAACACCGCCGTGGAGGAGGCGCTGTACCTGTCCAATATCGCCAGGCACGTGACCGTGGTGCATCGCCGCGACCAGTTCCGTTCGGAGCGCATCCTCGCCGATCAGCTCATGGAGAAGGCGAAGAACGGCAACGTGACCATCGAGTGGAACTACACGGTGGACGAGGTCCTCGGCGACAACACCGGCGTGACGGGTCTGCGCATCAAGAGCACCCGTGACAGCACCACCAAGGAACTGGAAGTCACCGGCGTGTTCATCGCCATCGGCCACAAGCCTAACACCGAGCTGTTCGAAGGCCAGCTCGAACTGGATCACGGCTACATCCGCGTGCGTGGCGGCCGTGAAGGCTACGCCACCGCCACCAGCGTGCCGGGCGTGTTCGCCGCGGGCGACGTGGCGGACCACGTCTATCGCCAGGCCATCACCTCCGCGGCCACCGGCTGCATGGCCGCGCTCGACGCCGAGCGTTACCTGGAAGGCTACGAGGTCCAGCCCTGATCCTTTCCGGCGGACACGGACAGCACGGGGATGTGGCGGCGCATAGCCGCCACATCCCCGCGTAACCTGAATCGCGAGCCCATCACTGTGACTTCCGTGTTCTCTGCGGCCGTTCCCACTCCTCCGCGCAAGGGCTGGGGGGCGCTGGTTTACCAGTGGGGCAAGGACGTACAGCTCTTCCTGTTCATCCTCGCCACGTTGCAGGTCTTCCGCGTCGTTTTGGTGGGCACCTTCCACGCGCAGGTGGACGAATGGCGGGTCGCCGAAACCGCGCGCGTTTTCTTCACCGGCCTGCGCTTCGATCTGTCCACCGCGGCCACCTGGGTGCTGCCCACCTTCCTGCTCTCGCTGTCCACCACGGTGTTCGCCGTAGGCGACGGCATCGCCCGTGTGCGCCGCGGCATCGGTTATTTCTACGCGTGCCTGGCCATGTTCGCCTTCGGCGCCGATCTGGTGTTCTTCAGCGAATACAACGACCAGTTCAACCAGCACATCTTCGGCCTGTTCCACGACGACACCCAGGCCATCCTGATCACCATCTGGAAGGACTACCACCCCATTCCGGTGCTGCTGGGTGTCACGGCGGCCGGCTGGCTCAGCCTGCGTGCGGTACGCGCCTGGCTCGCGCACACGCCGTCCTGGCTGGCTTCGCTGCCGCGGACGCGCGGGTTCGGACGGCGTTTCGCCATCACCCTGGCGCTGTTGCTGTTCGTGGCGGCCATGGCCCGCGGCGGCACCCTGTGGGGCGAGCCCATCCTGCTCAAACACGCATTCGTAGCGGACAACCTGTTCCTGAACCGTTCGGTCATCAACCCGTTCACCGCCTTCGCCCAGGCGGTGGAAACCAAGGTGCGCGCGGAACTGGCCGGGGGTAGCGGCACGTTCTGGGCCGAGGGCGATCTCGCGGGCGCGGTGCGCGTCGTGCGCAAGCTGCACGGCCTGCCGCCGGATCCCGTCGGCGCCAACCTGGACGACAACCTGCGCCTGACGGCGCGCGGCAGCGCGAAGCCGCCGCGCCACGTCTTCCTCATCCTGCTGGAGAGCCACGACGGCTGGACCGTACTGCCCGAATACCGCCACTTCGGGCTGTCGCCGCAACTCTCCGCCCTGGCCGAGCGCGGCGTGTATTTCCGCAACTTCCTGCCCTCGGCCAGCGGCACCATCGGCTCCATGAACGCCCTCATCACGGGCCTGCCGGAGACCGGTCTCAACATCAATTACGAGACCACGGCCGTGCGGCCCTATGCCTCGGCGGCGGCCGAGACCTTCCGGCGCCTCGGCTACCGCACGCGCTTCTATTACGGCGGCTACCTGGGCTGGCAGCGCCTGGACAGCTTCGCCCAGGCGCAGGGCTTCGACGAGGTGTGGGGCGGCGGCAGCATGGTGGCCGAGGGTACGCCCACCAACGAATGGGGCGTGGCCGACCAGTACCTGTTCGACTTCGTGCGTGACACGGTGAAGGACGACACCCCCAGCTTCAATTTCATCCTCACCACCAGCAACCACCCGCCCTACGACCTGGACCTGGAGGCCCTCGGCTTCCCGCTGAAGGAGCTGCCGGCGCCGCTGCGTTCGACCAAATCGGATTCGCTGCGCGTGCTCGGCCATTTGTGGTACACGGACCGCGAACTCGGGCGCTTCGTGGCCGAAGCGGAGCAGCGCCTGTCCAGCCCGCTGTTCGCCATCACCGGCGACCACACCACACGCCTGCAGATCCGCTTCCCCGGCGACGGCGTCTACGAGCAGGTGGGGGTGCCCTTCGTGCTGTACGGCCCGGAGGTGCTGGACGGGCGGCAAGGCGAGCGACGCACCGCCGGCGCCCACATCGACATCCTGCCCACCCTCTACGAACTCAGCGCCCCGGCGGGATTCCCGTACGTGGCCTTCGGACGCGACCTGTTCACCAAGCCCTCCCCCAGCTACGGCTTCGGCGATCGCTTCGTGGTGGGCGAAGACTTCATCGCCCCATGGGAACAAAGGAACGTGGCCTACGCCATTCCCGGGATCCCGCGTCCGCCGGCGACACCGGCCCTGTCCATGGCCCGACGCGAATACGACGCCTTGCGGGCGCTCGGCTGGCAGCGGGTACGCAGGGGACCTACGCTCCCCTGAGCCTTCAACAAGAAGAACCATCAGGGAGACCGTCAGAAAACGACCACTCCCTCCGTGTTCCGTGTGCCGGGAGCGCGTTTCAGACATGAAGATCGCCGTTTGCCACAGCCTCGCGGCGGTGCCCGCCGCGCAGTGGGACGCGCTCGCCGTCCCCGCCCGCCATCCCTTCCTGCGTCACGCCTTTCTGCACGGCCTGGAACGCCATGGCTGCGTGGGCGAGCGCTGGGGCTGGCTGCCCCGGCACCTGCTCGCCTGGGAGGGCGAGCGCCTGGTGGGCGCTCTCCCCCTTTACCTCAAGGACAACTCCTACGGCGAGCTGGTGTTCGACTGGGCCTGGGCCGACGCCTATCAGCGCGCCGGGCTCGCCTATTACCCCAAGCTGGTCTCGGCCGTACCCTACACCCCGACTACGGGGCCGCGTCTCCTGCTGGCCGCGGACGCGCCCGCGGACACCGGAGAGCGCCTGTTGCAGGAAGCGCTCGAACAGACCCGCGCCGCGGGCTGTTCCTCCCTGCACGTGCTCTTTCCCGACGAGCGCCAGGCGGCATTCCTGCAAACCCATGGCCTGCTGCGACGCACCGGCACCCAGTTCCATTGGTTCAATCGCGGTTACCGCGATTTCGATGACTTCCTCGATACCTTCACTGCGGAAAAGCGCAAGAAACTGAAACGCGAGCGCCGCCGCGTCGTGGAGCAAGGCGTAACGCTGGAGGTGCGCGAGGGTCGCGACATCGACGAGGCCCATTGGGCGGCCTTCCACCGCTTCTACCGCAGCACCTTCGACAAGCGCGGGGGCTACGCCACCCTCACCGAGGACTTCTTCCGCGCCCTCGGCGAGACCATGCCCGAGCAGGTGGTGCTGGTGCTCGCCAGGCACGCCGGCCGCTACGTGGCGGGTGCCCTCAGCTTTCGCAGTAGTGATACCCTTTACGGGCGGCATTGGGGTTGTGAGGCCGAGTTCAACAGTTTGCACTTCGAAGCCTGTTACTATCTGGGTCTCGAGTACTGCATCCGGCACGGCCTGCAACGCTTCGAACCCGGTGCCCAGGGCGAACACAAGGTCGCCCGCGGCTTCGAACCCGTACCGACCTGGTCCGCCCATTGGCTCGCCCATGCCGGTTTCAGTGAGGCCGTGGCCAGATACCTGGCCCATGAAGAGGCGGCCACCGTGGAGTACATGCGCGAGCTTGCCGAACACCTGCCGTACAGGAAAACATGACCCGCCGTGGACCCTATTGGCTCGACCCGACGGACCGCGGTTTCGCCTTTCCCCCCACCCGTCACGCCCTGCGTGACCCGAACGGCCTGCTCGCCATCGGCGGCGACCTGTCGCCCGGACGCCTGCTGACGGCCTATCGCCAGGGCATTTTCCCCTGGTTCAGCGAAGGCCAGCCCATTCTCTGGTGGACCCCCGATCCCCGTTCGGTGCTGTTTCCCTCCGAACTGCGCGTCTCGCGCAGCCTGGCCAAGACGGTGCGCCGCGGCCGCTTCCGGGTCACCATGGACCAGGCCTTCCCGCAGGTGATGGCGGCCTGCGCCGCCCCGCGCGGCGACGGGCTCGGCACCTGGATCACCCCCGAGATGCACCACGCCTACGTGACCCTCCACCGCCTTGGCTACGCCCATTCCGTGGAGAGCTGGCAGGACGGCGAACTGGTGGGTGGGCTCTACGGCGTGGCCATCGGCCGCGTGTTCTTCGGGGAATCCATGTTCACCCGCCGCACCGATGCTTCCAAGGTCGCCTTCGTGCACCTCGTGCGGCAACTGATCGCCTGGAAGTTCGGGCTCATCGATTGCCAGGTGAGCACGGCGCACCTGGAAAGCCTGGGCGCCCGCTCCATCCCGCGGGCGCAGTTCGAAAGCCTGCTCGATCTGTTCGCGGAGGAACCGGGCCTGCCCGGGCCCTGGCGGTTCACTCCCGGGGAGGCGACGCCATGACCCACGCCGCCGCGGCCGCCGCGAGGCAACTGGCCTTCTACGCGACGCCGGCCCACGAGTGCAGCTACCTGCCCGACCGGCGCGCGGTGACCCTGTTCGCCGATCCGCACACGCCCATGAGCAATGCCCTGTACACGGAACTGGCCCACTACGGCTTTCGCCGCAGCGGCGCCTACGTGTACCGGCCGCGCTGCCCGGGCTGCGATGCCTGCCTGGCCGTGCGCATCCCCGTGGAGGAATTCCGTCCCGACCGCAGCCAACGGCGCACCTGGGAGCGCAACCGCGATCTGGAAGTCATCGTGCACGAGGGCCTGTTCGACGAGGAGCACTTCGAACTTTACAAGCGCTATACGCGGACCCGCCATCCCGGCGGCGGCATGGACTCGGACAGCCCGACCCAGTACCGCCAGTTCCTGCTCGCAAGCTGGGCCGACATCCGCTTCGTGGAGTTCCGCAAGGACGGCCGGCTGCTGGCCGTGGCCGTGGTGGACTGCCTGCACGACGCCCTGTCCGCCGTGTACACCTTCTTCGATCCGGACGAGCGCAGCCGCGGCCTGGGCGTGCTGGCCGTGCTGTGGCAGATCGCCGAGGCGAGGCGCCTGGGACTGCCCTGGGTCTACCTGGGCTACCTCATCGAGGAATGCCCCAAGATGTCCTACAAGGTCCGCTACCGTCCCCTCGAGGCCTTCATCAAGGGCTCGTGGGAACGCCTCCCTTGAGCTATATCTTGCGCCGTGCGGGCCCGGGAACGGGCAAGCCGCTTTATTAAATTCACCGGATAGTGCATCATGCGCCGCTTTACAGCGCCTTGGGAGCGATACTGGTAAACATGGCGAAAGAAGAAGGCATTGAAATGGAAGGCACGGTCATCGAGACCCTGCCCAACACCATGTTCCGAGTGGAACTGGAAAACGGCCACGTGGTTACGGCCCACATCTCGGGCAAGATGCGCAAGCACTACATCCGCATCCTCACGGGCGACAAGGTCACCGTGCAGCTCACGCCCTACGACCTGACCAAAGGCCGCATCACCTTCCGCGCCCGCTGACCCCGCCCCTGATACAGGAACGCCCGGCCAAGCCGGGCGTTTTTCGTTTCCACGGATGGAACGCGGAGGGCGCGGAGATCGCGGAGAGAAAATCTCCTTTCGCGTGCGCGCCCATCCGATACCGCTGAAAAGAAAACGCCCGGTTGGACCGGGCGTTTTTTCCGCATCAACCTGGGTTGTGCGCACTTAGTCCTTTGCTCCGCGTCCTCCGCGCCTCCGCGCCCTCCGCGTTGTAGCCCGCAACCACTACACCGGCTCCGCCTCGGCCTGATGCTCCGCCTTGGGCTCCATTTCGAAGTGGAGCTCGCCGTCCCTGACGGTGACGGTCACGTGGCCGCCGTGCTCCAGCTTGCCGAACAGCAGTTCCTCGGCGAGGGGTTTCTTGATGGTTTCCTTGATGACACGGGCCATGGGGCGGGCGCCCATGGCCTTGTCGTAGCCGCGCTCGGCCAGCCAGTCGCGGGCGGCCTCATCCACGTCCAGGGTGACGCCCTTCTGTTCCAGCTGGCTCTCCAGTTCGAGCAGGAACTTGTCCACCACGTTCTTGATGGTCTTCGGATCCAGCGAGTTGAACTGGATGATGGCGTCGAGGCGGTTGCGGAACTCGGGCGTGAACAGCCGCTTGATGGCCTCCATGCCGTCCGTCACCGTCTCCTGCTCGGTGAAACCGATGGAGCGCTTGGCCATCTGCTCGGCGCCCGCGTTGGTGGTCATGATGATGATCACGTTGCGGAAGTCCGCCTTGCGGCCGTTGTTGTCCGTGAGCGTGCCGTGGTCCATGACCTGCAGCAGCAGGTTGAAGACCTCCGGATGGGCCTTCTCGATCTCGTCCAGCAGCAGCACCGCGTGGGGGTGCTTGGTGATGGCCTCAGTGAGCAGGCCGCCCTGGTCGAAGCCCACATAGCCCGGCGGTGCGCCGATGAGCCGCGACACCGTGTGGCGCTCCATGTATTCGGACATGTCGAAGCGCACCAGCTCGATGCCGAGGATCCTGGCCAGCTGCCGCGTCACCTCGGTCTTGCCCACGCCGGTGGGACCGGCGAACAGGAAGGACGCGATGGGCTTGTCCTCGTTGCCCAGGCCCGAGCGCGCCATCTTGATGGCGGAGGCCAGTGCCTCGATCGCCATGTCCTGGCCGTAGATCATGAGCTTCAGGTCGCGCTCCAGCCGGCGCAGGGCGTCGCGGTCCGAGGTGGAGACCGTCTTGGGCGGGATGCGCGCCATCTTGGCCACCACCGTCTCGATCTCGCGGGTGCCGATGGTGCGCTTGCGCCGCGAGGGCGGCTGCAGGCGCTGGCTGGCGCCGGCCTCGTCGATGACGTCGATGGCCTTGTCGGGCAGGTGGCGATCGTTGATGTAACGGCCGGCCAGTTCCGCCGCATGGCGCAGCGCCTGGCGCGTGTACTTCACATCATGGTGCTGCTCGAACCGGGACTTCAGGCCCTGGAGGATCTGGACGGTCTCTTCCACCGAGGGTTCGGACACGTCGATCTTCTGGAAACGGCGCGCCAGGGCGCGGTCCTTCTCGAAGATGCCGCGGTATTCCTGATAGGTGGTGGAACCGATGCACTTCATGTCGCCCGAGGCGAGTACCGGCTTGATAAGGTTGGAGGCATCCATCGCCCCGCCCGAGGCGGCGCCTGCACCGATGATGGTGTGGATCTCGTCGATGAACAGGATGGCGCCCTTCTCCTTCTTGAGCTGGGCCAGCACGGCCTTCAGGCGTTTTTCGAAGTCGCCGCGGTACTTGGTGCCGGCGAGCAAGGCGCCCAGGTCGAGGGCGTAGATGGTGCTGCGCGCGAGCACCTCGGGCACGTCCCCGTCCACGATCTTCTTGGCCAGGCCCTCGGCGATGGCAGTCTTGCCCACGCCCGCCTCGCCCACGAACAGCGGGTTGTTCTTGCGGCGGCGGCACAGCACCTGGATGGTGCGGTCCACTTCTTCCTTGCGGCCGATGAGCGGGTCGATCTTGCCCTGGCGGGCCATCTGGTTCAGGTTGATGGCATAGGCCTCCAGCGGGCTGCGGTTGCTGGACTCGCCGCCCTCTTCCTCGCCTTCGCCGCCCACGGACTCGCCGGCATCATCGTCCTCGGCCTTGGCAATCCCGTGGGAGATGTAATTGATGACGTCCAGCCGCGAGACGTTGTGCTTGTTGAGGAAATAGACCGCCTGCGACTCCTTCTCGGAGAAGATGGCCACCAGCACGTTGGCGCCGTTGGTCTCTTTCTTTTCGGAGGACTGCACATGGAAGACCGCGCGCTGCAGCACGCGCTGGAAGCCGAGCGTGGGCTGGATGTCGCGATCGGAATTGACCGGCAGCAGCGGCACGGTCTGGTCGATGAAGGCTTCCAGTTCGGCCCGGAGCTTGTCGATGTCCACCCCGCAGGCACGCAGCACCGGCGCCGCCGACGGATTGTCCAGCAGGGCCAGCAACAGGTGCTCCACCGTCATGAATTCGTGGCGCCGTTCCCTGGCCTTCTTGAACGCACTGTTCAGGGTGAACTCAAGCTCTTTGCTCAACATGTCAATGCTCCGGACTAACCCGCCTCCATGGTGCACAACAGAGGGTGCTGGTTCTGGCGCGAGTAGTCGTTGACCTGGGCAACCTTGGTCTCTGCGACATCGCGCGTGAAGACGCCGCAGACGGCTTTGCCCTGGGTATGGACGGTCAGCATGATCCGGGTCGCCTTCGGCCTGTCCATGCCAAAAAACGATTCCAGAACGTGGACGACGAACTCCATGGGAGTGTAGTCGTCGTTCAACAGTAACACTTTGTACATGGGCGGTCGCTGGAGCCTGGGTTTGCTCTCCTCGACCGCCAACCCACCCGATTTGTCAGGTTGATGTTCGCTCATTTCAGATAAACGCGGGAATGGACGCCTGTAAGGTATCGACGCACGGGGAGGAATCCAAGGGCTCCCCGTCGCCATACCCGACCGGGCTAGTATGAGTATTCAGGAATCGGGCGT
>JBFXES010000103.1:0-10377 GCA_050179875.1 Thiohalomonadaceae bacterium | reverse complement strand
AACCGCCCAAGCTCATCATCGGCGCCATGATGCGCAAGCTAGTGCATGTTGCCTTCGGCGTGCTCAAGTCGGGCAAACCCTTTGACCCGACGCTACATGGGGCTTGCGCGGCGTAACAGTATCTACGGCACGACGGGGGGCATGGCGTGTGTGCGCCACGGAGCCCTGCCGCAGGCTATGTTCTTCCTTCATGGGCATACCTTCGCGGGCAGTGACGAGACGCCATGACTGATCTGGTGGTGTGCCGTGCGCCGGGCGACGAACTCACGGAGTTCGGCAACCTGCTGCTGTCGCGGCCGCCCGGCGAGGTGGACGTCGTGGCCGTGACGGCCCATCCGCTCCGTCCTGCCCATGGGGAAGGCGAGGCCGTCCTGCAGGCGGCGGCGCGTGCCGCGGGTGTGCGGCAGGCGCGACTGCTTCCCTTTGCCCATCTCCCGCAAGACCCCCTCGATCCGGGTGTCATCGCCGAAGCGCTCGGGTCGCTCGATGGTTATCAGCGCGTCTACACCCATTCGGTGCAGGATCCACGCCCGCTGTGCGCGCGCGTCGCGGCGGCGGTGGGCGCGCGTGCACAGGAGGTGTGGACGCCGGCCGGGGGCGGGGCCGTGGAAGAAATCCTGCGCTGTCCGGCGACAGCGTTCCAGCGCCGCCTGTCCCTGTTGTCCGCGCACTACACGGATCTGTTGGAGGAGGAGTGGATCGAACCCTGGCGCTTGCGCGACACGGATCTGTACCAGCGCCACGCAGGCGCCAACCTGCACCGTTACTTCCGCGTCTGCGTGGACTGGCACATGGGCGAGTTCGCGGGCGGGCAGCCGTGGGCGCTGGAGAGCTCCGCTTATGAACGGCGACGGCACGAGGCGGAGCTGGCGGTGTTGCAGCTTTTTCCCTGGCAGCGCCTGGTGGAAGTGGCGGCCTGCGAAGGCGCGTTCACGGAGAAGCTTTGCGACGCCTTTCCATCGCGCCAGGTGATCGCCTGCGAGCCGGATCCCTTCTTTTTTGCTTCCCTGGAGCGGCGCCTCGCCGGGCGTGCGGAGCTGCGCCGCGCCGACGCCGAGGCCGCCGGCGAGTTGCCCTGCGACGTGCTGTTCATGTCCAGCGCGATCTACTACCTGTGGAAGATGCCATACCGCATGCTGCGCAACGCGCGCCATGTGGTGCTGAGCCATGCCGCGCGTTATCACCGCGGGCAACTGGACAATGTGCTGCTGTCCCAGGGCTTCGAACTCGCCCATCGCGCGGCGGTGCCCGCGTGCGTGGAACCGATGGAAGGGATCCTGGACGTGAAATACGGCACCGAGATCAAGGTGTGGCGCAGGCGTTGAACGAAACCTGGGCAGGGTCCCTGGTGCTCGGCGCGCACAGCGACGACCTGGCCTTTTCCCTCGGCGCGGCGTTCCACGACGGGCGGCTCGCCGGTTGCCGGCCGGTGACCGTGTTCTCGCGCACGGCCTACACGCCGGCCGAGCCGGGCGGTGACGTGGAGCGCACCAGCGCATTGCGCGCCGCCGAAGACCGCGCCTTCTTCGCGGGCTGCCCCGTGGCTGTGCCGGTGTGGCTTGGTCAAAGCGATGCGCCCTTGCGGGACCTCGCGGGAGAAACGGTATTCACGGCGCCGGTATGCCGGGAAACCGTGGCGCAGGTGCGCCACGCGCTGGCGCCGCTGCTGGCCGCTGCCCGCACGGTGCTTGCGCCGCTGGCCCTGGGCGGGCACGTGGATCATCGCATCCTGCACCAGCTTGCATGCACGCTGCACCGTGAGGGGAGACACCGGGTGATCTTCTACGAGGACCTGCCGTACGCCGCGTTCATGGCGATGCCGGCCATCGAGGCCAGCGCGGAGGCAGTGTCGCGCGAGCTCGCGACCGCGCTGTGCGCAGAGCACTGGCCCAGTCCTTCGCTGGCCGAGGCCAAGCGGCGCGTGGTGCAGTGCTATGCATCGCAGTGCGACGACGGCACCTTGCCTGCCTTGCTGGCCCACGCAAGGCGCTTGGCCGAGCGCGGCCTGCCGGCCGAACGCGTATGGATGCCTTGCGAAGGAGGCGGGCTCAGCGCGGAGCGTCGGTCCCGTTCTGGATGACCAGGGATACGCGGCGGTTTTGGGCGCGGCCCGTGGCGGTGTCGTTGGTCGCCACGGGGCGGGTGTCGGCGAAACCCACCGCCTGCAGGCGTTCGGGACGCAGGCCACGCCCGATCAGGTAGCGCACCACGCCGCTGGCGCGGGCGGCGGACAACTCCCAGTTGGAAGGAAAGAGATCGTTGTCGATGGGCACGTTGTCGGTATGGCCCTCGACGGCGATGCGTCCCGGGGTGTTCGCGAGCATGGGCGCGAGCCGGTCCAGGAGACGCCGGCCGTCTCGGTGAAGTTCGGCCTCGCCGCTCTCGAACAGCACGCCGTCGCGCACGCGCAGCTCCACGATGCCGGCCTTGACGTGCAGTTCCACGCCCTCCAGTTCGCGGCCCTTGGCGATGGCCTCTTCCAGCGCATCCGGCACGTCCGGGGGAACGGGCTCGCTGGTACCCAGCGTGCTCACGGGCAGGTGCTCGTTCAGGGACGGCACGATGGAAGGATTGCGGTAATTCACCATCTCGAAGATCGAGCCCTGCTTCCAGTGCAGTCCTTCCTCCGCCTCGGGGCGCGTGTAGGCCAGCAGCACCACGAACAGCACCAGCATCAGGGTGACCATGTCGAGGTAGGTGATCAGCCATGACGACTCCTCGGACGTGCTCCCCTTGCCCGTGCGCAGCGTCGGCCGCGCCGAAAGGAAACGCTGCACGGCGGCCAGCTCGGCGCGCAGCGTCTCGCGCTCCTCCTGGCTCAGCAGGGTGTGTCGGGGATCAGGTGCGTCCGGTGCGGGCTTTTGCATGGCGCGTCTCCTGGCGGATTTCGTCGCCGTGGTGCTCCATGAAGGAGTTCAGGGTCTCGCGGATGTAGGCAGGCGAGCGCCCCTTGCGCATGAGCGTGACGCCTTCGAGCACCATGTTCATGAGGACCAGCCGCTGTTCGGTGCGCCGTTCCAGTTTGATGGCGATGGGACGGAACAGCAGATTGGCGAAGATGATGCCGTAGAAGGTGGTGATCAGGGCCACGGCCAGGTTCACGGCGATGAGGGCGAAGTCGCTGGTCTGGGTGGCGAACAGCATGTTGATCATGCCGATGAGCGTGCCCAGCATGCCGAAGGCGGGCGAGTAGGTGGCCATGGTGCGGAACACCTGCGCCTCGGCGTGTTCCTTGGCACGCAGGCGTTCCACGCGCCAGTGCAGGAGATCGCTGATGTCCTCGAAGGGCGTGTCGTCGATGACCAGTTGCACGCCCGTGCGCAGGTAGGGATTGCGCGTCTGCTCCAGGCGGTTCTGCACCGCGACCAGATCGCCGCTGAACCACAGCCGCGCCACGTCCACGATCTCGTTCATGTCCTCGTGGTAGTGGTAGCGCTCGTTGCGCAACACGATGAAGAAGTTGCGAAACGCCCGCAGCACCTCGTCCAGTGGGTAGCTCAGGAGCGTGGCGGCGAAGGTGCCGCCGAGCACGATGCCCAGGCTGGGCAGGTTGAGGAACACATGGAGGTCCTGCGAGCTGGAGGCGATGATGCTCCCCAGCAGCACGATGCCGCCGAGCATGCCCAGGAAGGTGGAAGGATTCATATCCCGTTTCTGGAACCGTGGGCCTCTAATATATACCCGCGCGGGCCGGGTGAGGATTGCGTTTGCGCAACATTTCCGGAACGGGCCCGCCCGCGCCACCGGACGCGCAACTGATTGATTCGGCGCAGCCACCCGGGCCCTGCTAGGGTTAAAGCCAACGGACCGCGAGAGGAGATCCGGACATGCGCGTCATGGTCTTCGTGAAGGCGTCCAGGGAGTCGGAAGCGGGGGTCATGCCCACCACGGCGGAACTGGAAGCCATGGGCAGGTTCAACGAGGAACTGGTCAACGCGGGCGTGATGCTGGCGGGCGAGGGGCTGCACCCCACCTCGAAGGGCGTACGGGTGCGGTTCAGCGGGGGCAAGAGCACCGTCATCCGGGGGCCGTTCGAGCACCCCGAGGACCAGGTCGCCGGCTTCTGGATCTGGCAGGTGGACTCCCTGGACGAGGCCATCGACTGGATCAAGCGCTCGTCCATGCAGGACGCCGAGATCGAGCTGCGCCCCATCTTCGAGGCGGAAGACTTCGGCGCCGAGTACACCCCCGAGCTGCGCGCCCAGGATGAGCGTTTGCGGGCGCAGGTGGAGCAGAAACTGCGCGGGGCGCCGCACCAGCCGCACTGAGCGGCATCGTCCTCGGTGAGCCTGCGCCCGCGCGAACCGTTGCGGGGCGCAGGCGCCGGCTCTTCCCTGACGCGAAAAGCGTGTTTCCGTGACAGGGTAACCTCTTCTTTTCTTACGTATTCCTGCATACAGCGGTAACATGGGCCCATTCCGGCTGGCTCGTGAAAGGCGGCCCATGAAAAAGTCCATCCTCGCTGTCCTCGGCCTGGCCATTGCTGCCGGCGTGCTCCTCACCCTTGCGCTGCGCCCCACGGCGCCACCCTCCCGAACCCCGGCCACGGCCGTGGCGACACCGGCGGCCAATCCCATCCTCATCGCCCACGTGATTCCGTCCTCGGGGCGTTTTGCCACCCACGCGGAGGCGGACCGGCGCGGCGTGCAGATGGCCATCGACGAGTTCAACGAACGGGGCGGCGTGCTAGGGAGGGAAGTGGTGCTGGTGTCCCGTGACCCGACCCTGGACCCGCAGCGGGCGGCCCAGGTCGCCACCGAACTCATCGAGCAGACGAAGATCTCTTTCATGGTGGGCGCCATCCATTCGGGCATCGCCGCGAGCATGTCGGCGGTGTGCCAGCAGCATGGCGTCATTTTCATCAACACCAATTCGTCGTCCCACAGCGAATCGACCACCGACGCCCACCGCACCAAGTTCGTCTTCGACGCCCACGGCGCCAACTTCGACCGCGCGCTCATGCGGTTCGCCCTGGCCAACCGGCCGTCGAAGAAGGTGCTGCTGCTGACCGAAGATTACGTGTTCGGCCACAGCAACGCGGCGGCGGCGCGCAAGCTCATCGCCCAGGCCGGCGGCACGGTCATCGGCGAGATCGTCGTCCCCGAGGCCATGCCCGATCCGGCACGGGTGGTCGAACAGATCGCGGCGTCAGAGGCGGACGTGGTCGTGGTGGGCGTCACCGGCGACAACCAGATCAAGCTCTTCGCCCAGGTCGACCCCACGCTGCTGGAGCGGCAGTTCTGGCTGCTCAACGAAGTGGACTGGCCGGAGCTGTATACGGCGCCCGGGACCATGCGGCCGCTGTTCGGCACCACCTGGGCCTGGAACCTGGATACGCCGGGAACCCGTGACTTCGTCGCCCGTTACCGCGAGCGTTACGGACACACCAAGCTGGATTACCCCGGCGACGTCGTGCACGGCGCCTATCTGGGCGCCAAGGCCCTGCTCACCGCCATCGAGCGCGCAGGCACCACGGAGAACCACGCCGTCATCCGTGAACTGGAGCGCTACACCTGGACCGCCGAGGAACGCATGCAGCATGATGGCGCCTACATGGAACCGAACAGCCATCACGTGCAGCAGACCATCTACATCGCGCGTTGGAACACCCAGATAGAAAAACCCGAACTGCGCCTGGAAATCCTGGGGCGCATCACGCCCGAAGAGGCCGCGGATCCACAGGAAAAGAACACCGTCCTCGAGACCGTTGAGGCGACGCCCGTATTCGCGCCATGAAGCCACGGCATTTCAGCCTCATCACCAAGATCGCGCTGCTGGTGATCGGCGTGGAGATGGTGGCGTTCGGGACCCTGGGCTGGTATTACATCGACCGCTTCAGTTCCGCCGCCGACCAGCAGGCGCGTTCGCGCCTGCACCTGGTGGGTCAGCTCATCGCGGACGGGGAACTGCAGATCGACGCCATTTCGCGCGGCACGCTCATGAGCGAGTTGCTCGGCGCCGGTTACGTGCGGGGCATGGTCATCGGCGGCAACGGCCGCGTGATCGTGTCCAGCGAGAGCGCCAACCTGGGACGCGCCGTGACGGAGATCCCGGGACTCGACCCGGCATGGTTCGCCAAGGATGCGCCGGAGGCGGTGTATGTCGCCGGGCCGGACACGCTCACCTCGGTCATGCGCATCAGCGGCGAACAAAGCCGCTCCGTCTATCACACCCTCGTCACCATCGACACCCGTGAGATCGTCGCCCAGAAGCGGGAGATCATGATCTGGGGCTGGTCGGCGTCAGTCGCGTTCATCCTGTTGAACTCCGTGGGCATCATCCTGCTGGCGCATCGTTTCATCGGCCGCCGCGTGGACCTCACCCTCAAGGTCCTCAAACAGGTCGAGGGCGGCGCCATGGACGTGCGCATCCCCGTCAGTTCCCGCGATGAAATGGGCGAGCTGCAACTCGGCATCAATTCGATGATCGAGAACATCGGTTCGCTGCTCGCAAGCCATCGCAGCAACGAGGAAGAACTCAGCGCCATCCTCAACTCCATCAGCGAGGGCCTCATCGCGGTGGATCTGGATGCGCGCATCGTGCGCGCCAACGCCAACGCCCGTCAGCTGCTCGATGCCCCGGACATCGCGAAGGGGCAGCGCCTCGACGACTACATGCCCGAACTTGCGGGCGACGATCGCGCGCCCTGGAAGGCCACCCTCACCGACGGCGAGACCCTCTACGGCATCCACGTGGAGCGCCACAATCCGGACGGCGGGCGGCGCCTGATGACCATGGACCTGAGCCCCGTGCGTGACAGCGAACAGGCCATCACCGGCGCCGTACTGGTGCTGCGCGACATCACCGAGCAGCAACTCGCCGAGGAACAGCTCCGGCTGGCGGCCAACGTCTTCACTCACGCCCGTGAAGGCATTGTCATCACCGACCCCGACGGCACCATCGTCAACGTCAACAAGGCTTTCACGCAGATCACGGGCTACCGGCGCGACGAGGTCATCGGCCAGAACCCGCGCATTCTCAAATCCGAACGCCACGAACACGAGTTTTACGTGGACATGTGGCGCAGTCTGCTGGAACAGGGCTACTGGATGGGCGAGATCTGGAACCGCCGCAAGGACGGCGAGATCTACGCCGAGATGCTCACCATCACGGCCGTGAAGGACGCGCGCGGCGAGACCCAGCAGTACGTGGGCCTGTTCTTCGACATCACGGTGCAGAAGCAGCAGCAGATGCAGCTGGAATACTCCGCCCACTACGACGCGCTGACCCGTTTGCCCAACCGCGTGCTGCTGGCCGATCGCCTGCATCAGTCCATGGTGCAGGCGCAGCGTCGCAAGCAGTTGCTGGCCGTGGTCTACCTCGACCTGGACGGCTTCAAGGCCATCAACGACAAGTACGGCCACGACATGGGCGACCGCCTGCTGCTCATCATCGCGCAGCGCATGAAGGAGTCCCTGCGGGAAGGCGACACCATCGCGCGCCTGGGCGGCGACGAGTTCGTCGCCGTGCTGGTGGACCTGCCCAACACCGGCGCCAGCGACGCCCTGCTCAAGCGCCTGCTGGCGGCGGTCAGCCAGCCGGTGCACATAGACGGCACGGAGGTGAAGGTCTCCGCCAGTCTCGGCGTCACCTTCTATCCGCAGGCGGAGGAGGCCGACGCGGATCAACTGCTGCGCCAGGCCGACCAGGCCATGTACCAGGCCAAGCTGTCGGGTCGCAACCGTTACCAGGTGTTCGATACCGAACAATACCGCAGCGCGCGCGGCCGGCACGAGAGCGTGGAGAGCATCCGCACGGGCCTGCAACGCCGCGAATTCGTGCTCCATTACCAACCGCAGGTGAACATGCGCACCGGCGAGATCGTGGGCATGGAGGCGCTCATCCGCTGGCAGCATCCCGAGCGCGGGCTCATGCCGCCCGGCTTCTTCCTGCCCGTCATCGAGGACCATCCGCTGGTCATCGAACTGGGCGAGTGGGTGCTGGACACGGCCTTGTCACAACTGGAGCTGTGGCGCGCCGCCGGCCTGGCGGTCTCGGTGAGCGTGAACGTCTCCGCGCTGCACCTGCAACAGGCCAATTTCGTCGCGCGCCTGCACGAGCTGCTCGCCGCCCATCCGGGCATCGGGCCGGGCGACCTCAAGCTGGAGGTGCTGGAGACCAGCGCGCTGAACGACATCAATCACGTGTCGGAGGTGATCACGGCCTGCGACCGCATCGGCGTCAGTTTTGCGCTGGACGATTTCGGCACCGGCTATTCCTCGCTCACCTACCTGAAGCGCCTGCCGGCCACCCAGCTCAAGATCGATCAGACCTTCGTGCGCGACATGCTGGACGACCCCGAAGACCTCGCCATCCTGGAAGGCACGCTCAGCCTCGCCGCGGCCTTCCGCCGCCAGGTCATCGCCGAGGGCGTGGAATCGCGCGCCCACGGCGAAATGCTGCTGCAACTGGGTTGCGAACTGGCCCAGGGCTACGGCGTGGCCCGGCCCATGCCCGCCAACAAGGTGCTGCAGTGGGTGAAGGAATGGCGGCCCTACGGCTCCTGGAGCCAGCAGCGTGTCCTCGGCCGCGAGGACCTGCCCCTGCTGTTCGCGGGCGTGGAACTGCGCGCCTGGGTGCGCGCCTTCGAGGCCAGCCTCAAGGATGAGGGAACCACACCGCCCCTGAGTCCCTTCCAGTGCGGACTCGGTCGCTGGATCGCGCGCGAAGGCGAAGCGCGCTACGGCACACGGGCCGCGTTCCGCGAACTCAAGGTGCTGCACAAGGAGTTGCACGCGCTGGCCTCCGAGATGTCCGAGCTCCAGTTGCAGGGCGCGAACGTCCTGGTGGAGGCCCGTCTGCCGGAGCTGCTCCGGGTCAAGGAGGCCGTGATGGAACGACTGCAGGCGCTGAAGGTCGCCGAGGTCGTGCCGGAAAGCGCCTGATTCCCGCCGCGCCTAGCCGACCCGCTCGGGAGCGGCCTGACGCCTGCGCGGCACGTCCGCGGGCGCGCTGCGCCGCAACGCGATGGCAATGCCGCCCAGGATGGCGACCGAGGCGAGCACGATGCGCAGGGTCAGCGCCTCGTCCAGCAGCACCACCCCGGCGTAGGTGGCGATCACGGGTGCGGACAACTGCACCACGGCGGCGCCATAGGCGCTCAGCCCACGCACCGCCGCGTACCAGATGGCGTAACCCACCCCCGACGTGACGGCGCCCGAGAGCACGCCCAGCAGCACGCCCGTGAGCGGGAGATGCAGGCGGTCCGCCATGAGGACCAACAGCAGCACGCCCATGGGTACCGCGCGCAGGAAATTGCCGGCGGTGGCCGCGAGCGGATCGGCGGCGCCCTTGCCGCGTAGCGAATACATCCCCCAGGCCACGCCTGCACCGCTCATGAGCATTGCGCCTGCGAAGGACGGCGCCGTGAGGCCCGGTGACAGCAGGTAGGCGAGGCCACCCATGGCCGTGACGATACCCAGCCACTGCAAGGGCCGCGGGCGCTCGCCGCGCACGATTCCCAGGCCGATCATGGTGACCTGCACCGCGCCGAACAGGATCAGCGCGCCGATGCCGGTGTCCAGGCTGAGATAGGCCCAGGAGCAGGCGATGGCGTAGAGGAACAGCCACGCCGCCGAACCCCACGAGCCCGCCGCGCGCGTGCCGGGCCCGGTGCGCAGCCGCAGAATCAACGCCAGCGCAGCGGCGCCCGCCACGAGGCGCACGGCCGTGTAGCTGGCAGGATCGATGGCATCCGCGCTGCCCAGCGCCATGCGGCACAGCAGGGAATTACCGGCGAAGGCGAGCATGGCGATGGCGGTCAGCAGGGCGACGTGCATGGCAGGCGGTGCGGAGTGACGAGACGGCCATTGTAAACGAGGCTGCTTCGAGGCGTCAAGCCGGCGCGCGTCCGCGCCGCGCCAGCCACCCGGCGATGCCGCCGGTCTGCGTCATGGGCAGCACCAGTCTACGGGGCATGCCCAGCTCCGCGCGGATCTGCTCCGCCGCCGTCCAGCCCGAACGGACCGCGCTCTCCATGGAGGAGGGGAAGCGCGTCGCGGTCCAGTCCCCCGCGAGGAACAGACCGGGCAAGGCCGTGCGCGCCCCGGGGCGTTTGCGTTCCATGCCGGGGCGCGGGGCCGTGATGGCCATGAGGATGCGATTCACGTGCGCGTGCACCAGGCGGGCGTTACGCACCGCCGGGATGAATTCAGCGATCTCCTCCACCGTCGTTTGCACGATGGCGTCGTCGCCCATGGCCTGCGCCCGGGCGTTGTTGATGATGTTGCTGGCGATGAGTGCGGGGTGACCGCGCAGGGCGGGGCGGATATTGGACAGGTCGTAGCTGTCGTAGCTGAGCCCGTCGGCCGACCACAGGCGCACCCACATCTGCTCGCGTGTCAGGCGGCGGTCGAACCACAGCCAGGTGCTCACGTA
>JBFXES010000102.1:0-10493 GCA_050179875.1 Thiohalomonadaceae bacterium | reverse complement strand
TACGCCCATGCCTGTTCAGGACGCCACGCATTAACTTGATCTCGCCTTTCCCCGTGTTCCCCGTGTTAATGCTTTTCTCTCCATACGCTTGCGTTCAGTAGCGCACTTGAATGGTCAATCAGTTGAACACGTCCTTGTTGGCGGCCTTGAGGCGGGCTTCCTGCTTGGTCACGACGCCGCGCTGGACGAGTTCCTGCAGGTTCTGGTCGAGCGTCTGCATGCCGTAGTTCTGGCCGGTCTGGATGGCCGAGTACATCTGCGCCACCTTGCCTTCGCGGATGAGGTTGCGGATGGCGGGCGTGCCGATCATGATCTCGTGCGCCGCCACGCGGCCGCCGCCGTTCTTCTTCAGCAAGGTCTGGGAGATGACCGCGCGCAGGGATTCGGACAGCATGGCGCGCACCATGTCCTTTTCCGCCGCCGGGAACACGTCGATGATACGGTCGATGGTCTTGGCCGCGGAGCTGGTGTGCAGGGTGCCGAATACCAGGTGTCCGGTTTCTGCGGCGGTGAGGGCCAGGCGGATGGTTTCCAGGTCGCGCATCTCGCCTACGAGGATGACGTCAGGGTCTTCGCGCAACGCCGAACGCAGCGCTTCGTTGAATCCGAGGGTGTCGCGATGCACCTCGCGCTGGTTGATGAGGCTTTTCTTGGACTCATGCACGAACTCGATGGGGTCCTCGACGGTGAGGATGTGGCCATACTCGTTGTCGTTCTTGTAGTCGATCATCGCTGCTAGCGTGGTCGACTTGCCGGAACCGGTAGGCCCGGTCACCAGCACGATGCCGCGCGGGTTGTCGGCGATGGTCTTGAAAATGGGTGGGCAGTTGAGCTGTTCGAGCGTCAGGATCTTCGAGGGAATGGTACGGAACACCGCGCCCGCACCGCGGTGGTGATTGAACGCATTCACGCGGAAGCGCGCGAGGCCCTTTATCTCGAACGAGAAGTCGGTCTCGAGGAATTCCTCGTAGTCCTTGCGCTGCTTGTCGTTCATGATGTCGTACACGAGGGTGTGTACGGCCTTGTGGTCGAGCGGCGGCAGATTGATGCGCCTGACGTCGCCGTCCACGCGGATCATGGGGGGAAGGCCGGCGGAAAGGTGCAGGTCGGAAGCGCCGTTCTTCACGCCGAAGGCAAGCAGTTCGGTAATATCCATGGGCGGTGACTCTTGATGTTGTTATCGGTGACCCTACCCCGCGGTCGCGAGCGATAACTTATAACGTATGTCTATGACAAACAATATGAATGACGTCGCGGCACGACTCGCCGCCGTGCGCCGGCGCATACGTGAGGCGGAGGATGGCGCGGGCCGCCCCGCCGGTTCCGTGACGCTGCTCGCAGTAAGCAAGACCTTTCCCGCCGCGATGGTGCGCGCCTGCGCAGAGGCGGGACAGACCCGCTTCGGCGAGAGCTACGTGCAGGAGGCGGTGGACAAGATCGCCGCACTGTCCGACCTGGCGCTGGAATGGCATTTCATCGGGCCGCTGCAATCCAACAAGACCCGTGCGGTGGCGGAGCATTTCCACTGGGTGCACGGCATCGATCGCCTGAAGATCGCCGAGCGCCTGAGCCTCCAGCGTCCCGAACACCTGCCGCCGCTGCAGATCTGCCTGCAGGTGAACACCAGCGGCGAGGCCACCAAGTCGGGCGTGAGCTTCGCCGAACTGCCGGCGCTCGCCGCCGCGGTGCGGCAGCTGCCGCGCCTGCGCCTGCGCGGCCTCATGACCATCCCGGCGCCCAGCGACGACCCCGCGCAGCAGCGCCCGCCCCTCCGCGCCCTGCGCGAGGCCTTCGACGCGCTCAACGCCCGGGGCTACGCCCTCGACACCCTGTCCATGGGCATGTCGGACGACCTCGAAGCCGCCGTGGCCGAAGGCGCCACCATGGTCCGCGTGGGCAGCGCCATCTTTGGTGCCCGTGATTACGGCGGCAAAGAGTAAACACGGGGGAACTCTTCCATGTTTGCCCGACTGCAGGAGCGGCTTTATGCCCCGCAGGGGTGTTCAGGCCCGCGATTGTGTCCGCGCGGCTCGCCATCGCGGCCTGAGGCCGCTCCTACCTGGATCAAGAAATCCCCATGTCCCCCGTGTTAACGCTTTCAACATGGCAGCCCGGCAAGACAGCCGTTATGCTTTAGCCGGCCTAACCCACATCCAGACACAATGAAAGCCTCGATCATCGGATTCATCGGCGGCGGCAACATGGCCCGCAGCCTCATTGGCGGCCTGGTGGCCGATCGGAAAGACCCGGCGACCATCCGCGTCTCGGAACCCGACCCGCAGCAGCGCAGCCGCCTCGCCGAGAGCTTCGGCGTGCAGACCATGGAAGACAACGAGGCGCTGGTGCGCGCCTCGGACGTGGTGGTGCTGGCGGTCAAGCCCCAGGTGCTGGCGGAGGTCTGCCAGGCCATCGCACCGGCGGTGCGCGAGCGCAATCCGCTGGTGGTGTCCATCGCCGCAGGCATCCGGCTGGCCGACATGGAACGCTGGCTGGGCGGCAAGCCTGCCATCGTGCGCACCATGCCGAACACCCCCGCGATGGTGCAGTGCGGCGCCACCGCCCTGATCGCCAACGAACGCGTCAGCCAGGCGCAGCGGGAACTGGCCGAAGGCATCATGCGCGCCGTGGGCATCGCCCTGTGGCTGGAGCGCGAGGAGCAGATGGACGCGGTCACTGCCCTCTCGGGCAGCGGGCCGGCCTATTTCTTCCTGGTGATGGAGGCGCTGGAGGCCGCGGCCCAGGAGCTGGGCCTGAGTCCTGCCACGGCGCGCCTGCTCACCCTGCAGACCGCATTCGGTGCGGCCAAGATGGCGCTGGAATCGTCGGACGACGCGGCCACCCTGCGGCGCCGCGTGACCTCGCCCGGCGGCACCACGGAACAGGCCATCCGGGTGCTGGAGGAAGGCGATCTGCGCCGCGTGTTCCGCCGCGCGTTGCAGGCCGCGAGCGACCGCTCCGAGGAACTGGCGAGGCTGCTCGGAGGCCAGGCATGAGCGATTACCTGGCGACCCCGCTGGCCTTTCTCATCAGCACGCTGTTCCAGCTGTACATCCTGGCCGTCCTGCTGCGCTTCCTGCTGCAATGGGCACGGGCCAACTTCTACAACCCCGTCTCGCAATTCCTGGTGAAGATCACCAACCCGGCCCTGAAGCCGCTGCGCCGCTTCATCCCGGGGCTGTGGGGCCTGGACCTGGCCGCCGTGGTGCTGATGCTGGTCCTGCAGATGCTCTCCCTCGCCCTGGTCGCCGCGCTGCGCGGCTTCACCCTGGGCGCGGGCAGCCTGTTCCTGCTGTCCGTGGCCGAGCTGGTGGAACTCACCATCTATGTGTTCATCTTCGCCATCCTCATCCAGGCCATCCTGAGCTGGGTGAATCCGGGTCGCTACAACCCGGTGACCGACGCCCTGCACAGCCTGAACGAGCCCATCCTGCGTCCCGTACGCCGCCTCGTGCCGCCGGTGTCGGGCTTCGACCTGTCGCCGCTGGTGGCCATCATCGGCCTGCAGGTGCTGCTCATGCTCATCATGCCCCCGCTGCGCGACCTGGCGCGCCTGGCCGGCTGACATGCCCGCTATCCGCTGGGAAGGCAACGATCTGGTCCTCGACCTGCGCGTGCAGCCGCGCGCCAGCCGCGACGAGCTGGTGGGGCCCCATGGGGAACAGATGAAGGTGCGCATCACCGCCCCGCCCGTGGACGGCAAGGCCAACGCGCACCTGCTGCGTTTCATCGCCAAGGCCTTCGGCGTGCCGCCGTCCGCGGTCACCCTGGTTTCCGGCGAGACAGGCCGCGACAAGCGCCTGCGCATCGCCTGCCCCCGTTCCTTCCCGAACGTGACCGGCGTCACATGGGAGCAGGGCCGACCGCCATTTTCCTGACCGCGGTTGCTGGTAAAATCCCCGGGCGTTCAGCCGTTTGGGCCCACCGCCCCGCCGGAGCGCACCGCCCGGCCGCAGTAACCAACAAAGAGCCCGTGCCATGTCCAATGAGCGTTTGAGCGAGCAAATGCAGGCCTTCGATCGGTGGAAAACCGATCTGCGCGAGGGCATCGTCCGCTACCAGAAGTGGCTCGAAGCGAACGACATGGTGGACAGCGAGGACGAGCTGCGCATCTTCGAGATCCTCGACGCCCTGCAAAGCGACCGCCTCACCATCGCCTTCGTGGCGGAATTCGCGCGCGGCAAGACCGAGCTCATCAACGCCATCTTCTTCTCCGAATACGACCGCCGCCTGCTGCCCTCCGAGGCGGGCCGCACCACCATGTGCCCCACCGAGCTGTTCTGGGACAACAAGGCGCAACAGGCCTACATCCGGCTGCTGCCCATCGAGACGCGGCTGCAGGACACCAGCATCGCCGAATTCAAGAACGAGCCCATTCACTGGACCCACATCGCCCTGGAGCTGAACGCGCCGGACAGCATGGCCGAGGCCTTCCAGGAAGTGGTGCGCACCAAGCGCGTGCCGCTGGAAGACGCCCGCAAGCTCGGCCTCTATCGAGACGAAGACCTGCTGCTGCACTCGCCCGACGGCAGCGTGCCCGAGACCGTGGAAATCCCCATGTGGCGCCACGCGCTCATCAGCTTCCCGCACCCCATGCTCAAGCAGGGACTGGTGATCCTCGACACCCCGGGCCTGAACGCCCTCGGTTCCGAGCCCGAGCTCACCGTGAGCATGCTGCCCAGTGCGCACGCAGTGGTGTTCGTGCTCGCGGCCGACACCGGGGTGACCAAGTCCGACCTCGACATGTGGAAGCACAACGTCAAGTCGCTGCACAAGGACATCGGCGTGGTGGTGGTGCTGAACAAGGTCGATGTCATGTGGGACGAGCTCAAGAGCCCCGACGCGGTGCAGAAGTCGGTGGAAGAGCAGGTCCGCAAGGTGGCGCAGACCCTGGGCGTGGAGTCGTCGAAGGTCTTCCCCGTCTCCGCGCAGAAGGCGCTGCTCGCGAAGATCCGCCACGACAGGCCGTTGCTCGACCGCTCCCGGCTCCTGCAACTGGAGAACTACTTCGCCAACGACATCCTGCCGTACAAGCAGAGTCTGGTGCGCCAGCACGTGGTGAACGAGATCGGCGCCATGGTGAAGGAGTCCCACGACCTGCTCGCCTCGCGCTTCAATTCCGCCACCAAGCAGTTGCAGGAACTGAAGGACCTGTCCGGCAAGAACAACGACGTCATCGAGCACCTCATGAGAAAAACCCGCGAGGAGCAGGTGGCGTATTTCAAGAACGTGGAGAGCTTCCAGGCCAACAAGCGCATACTCTCAGAGCAGAGCAAGAAGCTGCTGGAACTGCTCAGCCTCACGGAGCTGGACAAGCTGGTGTCGCAGACCCGCAAGGACATGAGCGACAGCTGGACCACCCACGGCATGAAGATCGGCATGAAGACCTTCTTCGACGGCGTGGAGGAAAAGCTGCGCGAGGTGGCGGAATATACCGAGCAGCTCAACCGCCTCGTGGTCACCGTCTACCGCAAGTTCCATCAGGAACACGGCATCACCGAGATCAAGCCGGTGCTCTACAACGTGAGCGCCTACCAGAAGGAATTCGAGCAGCTCAAGCAGGACGCCGAGGCCTTCCGCAACAGTCCGCTCACCGTGGCCACCGAGCAGCACTACGTGATCAAGAAGTTCTTCATCTCCCTGGTGAGCCACGCCCGCAACATCTTCTTCAAGGCACACAAGGACGCGGAGCACTGGAGCAAGGCGGTAATGAGCCCGCTGGTGAAGCAGATCAAGGATCACAAGGAACAGATGGAGCAGCGCCTGGAGAACCTGCGCAAGATCAACGAATCCCGCGACACGCTGCAGTCACGCATCGAAGAACTGGAAAAGTCCTCCAGCGCCCTGCAGAAGCAGTACGCCGAGGTGCGCGCCATCCTGGTGACCATCAATCGCCCGCTCAAGTCGGTGGAAAACACGACACCGCAGGCGGTCGCGGCAGTCTGATCGCGGCGCGCCTGCGGTTTTCGCTCATCCAGCCTCGTCGCCCTCCCCGCGGACTATAGTTGATCCTATCCGGCCGCTCGGGAGGGTCTTTCATGCTTCGCTCGGCATGGTTTGCCGCCTTCGTGCTCGCCTTCAGTACCGGTACGGCGCAGGCACTGCAGGCGGTGGAGTTCGGCGACTACATCGTTCACTACAACGCCTTCACGGCGGACATGCTGCATCCGCCCATCGCGAAGTCCCACGGCATCCAGCGCAGTCAGAACCGCGGTGTGCTGACCGTGGCCATTCAGCGCAAGCCCGGCAACACGCCCGCCGACGTACCTGCCCGGGTCGAGGCCCAGGCGCTGACGCTGAACCAGCAGCTGCGTTCCATGGAAATGCGCGAGGTGCGCGAAGGCGAGGCCATCTACTACCTCGCGGATTTTCCGGTGCGTAACGGGGAGGTGCTGGATTTCGAGGTGAACGTGCAGCCGCAGAAGGCGGCCAAGCCTTACACCTTCCGTTTCCGCCAGCAGTTCTTCACCAAGCCGCCGCAGTAATCCCGCCGCGGGAAATCCGACTCATTGCGGGGTCGCGGGGCCCTGCATCAGGCGGTTACCGCCGCCAGCGCACGGTACGCTTCGACGAGACCGAAGGCGATCACCAGCAGCCCTGCGGTGCGGCGCACCCAGGGCTTGCGGGTGAACGCGGCCATGCGTGAGGCCAGCAGGCCCATGGCGAACAGGTTGGGGAGGGTGCCGAGGCCGAAGCCCAGCAACAGCAGCGCCCCTTGCGCAGGCCCGCCCGCGGACAGCGCCCAGACGAGCACGCTGTACACCAGCCCGCAGGGCAGCCAGCCCCACACCAGCCCGAGCGCGAAGGCCCGCAGCGGATCGCGCACCGGCACCAGCCGCCGGCCGAGGGGTTCGACGTGCCGCCACACCCCCTTGCCGGCCTGCTCCACCCGCGCCAACCCGCTCCACCAGCCGCCGAGATAGAGCCCCAGCGCGATCATGAACAGGGCGGCGATCACCTGCAGCGCCAGCTGTCCGCGGTGCAGCAGGATCAGGTTGGCGGCCAGCAGGCCCAGCCCGCCCACCAGCGCCCCCGCCAGCGTGTAGCTCAGCACGCGCCCGCCGTTGTAGGCGAGCAGATAGGGGAGAAAGCGCAGCGGACGACCGCGCACGGCATCGGGCACGCCGAAGCTGAGCGCGCCGACGATGCCGCCGCACATGCCCACGCAGTGCACGCCGCCGCTGAATCCGACGACAAGGGCTGCAAGAAAGGAGGCGTCCAGGGGCATGGGAAAGGGTTCGCGGCGGGAACGGACAAGGTGTGTATGATAACCGCCGCCATCCACCGACCCAATCACCGTCGTGCCCCAGGAATCCCCCAAGCTGCTCAAGTCGAAACTGTTCTGGGTCGGCCTGCTGTATTTCGCCGAGGGCTTTCCGCTCGGCGTGTTCTATGACGTGTTTCCCGTGCAGTTCCGCCAGATGGGCGTGGACCTGCGCGATATCGGCCTGGTGGGACTCATCGGGCTCGCCTGGACCCTGAAATTCCTGTGGGCGCCCGCCGTGGATCATTACCGCCGTCACCGGCTGTGGATGGCCGCGGCGGACCTCGCCATGGGCGCGGTGCTCGTCATCCTGGCCCTGCAGGGCGGCGTGGATTCCTGGGTGTGGATCGCCATCGGCGTGTTCGCGTTGCTGTCCGCCACCAACGACGTCGCCATCGACGGCTACACCATCGAGTTGCTGGACGAGAAGGAACTGGGGCTCGCCAACGGGCTGCGCATCGGCTTCTACCGGGTGGGTATGCTCGCCTCCGGCGTGATGCTGGTGCTCAGCGACCACATCGGCTGGCTCGCCACCTATATGGCCGCCGCCCTGATGCTGGGCCTGCTGGCCCTGGCCTGCCTGCAGGCCCCGCGCGAGCGCCCGGTGACGGCGCGGGCGGGCCTCACCCTCGGCCGCGAACTGCGCACCCTCGCCACCCATCCGCTCGCGCTCTCCGCGGTGGTGCTGTTCCTCATGGGTGCGCTGTGGCTGGTGGACCGCACCGCACGCTGGTCGGAGCAGTTCCCGCTGTGGACCTATGCGGTCGTGGCCGGCGTCGCCGTGGTCGGCGGCAGCACGCTGTTCCGTTCCCGCGAGAACGCCGCCTTCGAAACACTCAGCCACGGCCCCATGTTCGGCGCCCTCATGGAGTTGCTGCGGCGACGCTACATGCTGCCGGTGATCGCCTTCATCCTGTTGTTCAAGCTGGGCGACGCGGCCATGGGCCTCATGGTGAAGCCGTTCTGGGTGGACGCCGGCTTCTCGGCCAGCGCCATCGGCCTGGTGTCGGTGAACCTGGGCCTGGTGCTGTCCATCGCCGGCGGCGTGGTCGGCGGCGCCATCACCGACCGCATCGGCATCTTCCACGCCCTGTGGTTCCTGGGCCTGTTCCAGGCGCTGTCAAACCTCATCTATGCCTACGCGGCGTTCGCGATCCCGCTGGCCACCGGCGCCGCGGAACTGCCGTCCGCCCACGTGGCCCTCATGTACGGCGCCAGCGGCTTCGAGTCCTTCACCGGCGGTCTCGGCACCGCCGCCTTCCTGGCCTTTCTCATGGCCATCGTGAACAAGGAACACTCAGCCACCGAGTACGCGCTGCTCTCTTCGGTGTTCGCTCTCAGCCGCTCGCTGGCGGGCTGGGCCAGCGGCTACGGCGCCGAAGGACTGGGCTATGCGGGCTATTTCCTCCTCACCTTCCTGCTGTGTTTCCCGGCCTATCTGCTGCTACCCTGGGTGCGCAAGTCCCTCGCCCTGAACCGCCCAAGCTGACCCGCTAAACTTGCGGGACGCCCCGCCCCGGGGTCGATCCAACAACAGCGTGGGGTGTACCGGGATGGAAACCCTCCAGCAGTTGTCGTTTGCACTGGATGCCGCACTGGACGCCTCGCCGCTGCCCTGGGAGCGCGCCGCACTCCTGCTGCACGCCCTGGCGAACGCCGGCGTCGCGCTCGCTGCGGTGCTGTTCCCGGCAGGGCTCGCCTATCTCGCCCTGCGACGTCGCGATCTCGAGTATCGCGGCCTGCTCTGGCTGTTTGCCGCCGCCCTGCTCGCCGTGGGCCTGGCCCACGGCGCCGCGGGCTGGGACCTGTGGGCCCCGGATCCCTGGCGCAGCGGCATCGCCAAGGCCGGCGCCGCCGCCCTGATGCTGCTCGCCGCCATCGCCTTCCTGCGCTGGCTTCCCCGCGCCCGGCGGCTGCCGAGCCCGAGCCAATTGCGGCAGGTCAACGCCACGTTGTCGCGCGAAACCTTCGGCCAGCAACAGGAACTGCGCGCCAGCCGCGCGCGGGCGGCGCTGTATACCGAAGCCATGCAGCGTGCCGGCACGGGCCTCGCCCTGGTGACGCCCGCCGGCGGCTGGGCGGAGGTCAATCCGCGCTTCCTCAGCCTGCTCGGCGTCCGCCGCGAAGACCTGGCTTCCCCGGCTGACCTGCTCGGGAAGGATTACGCCAAGGCGCCGCCGGAGTGCACCCGCGAATGGGTGGCGCAAGACAAGTCCCGTCGTCTGCGGCTGGGCTGGTGTCCCCTTACCAGGGAGGATCAACACCTCGGCTGGCTGGTGGAATGCACCGAACTCCCCCCCGAACCCAAGGCCGACGACCGGGCGCTGACAGCGCTGCGTGCGGAGCTGGAAGACCGGATCGCCGACCAGCGCCGTGCACTCGATGCGGCCTCGGCCCGGCTGGAGGAGGAGATGGGCATACGCCGCCAGGCGCTCGTGCAGGTGCAGCGCCTGGCGGAGCAGCTGATGCGCAGCAATGCCCGGCTCAACCAGATCGACGAACGCATCGGCACCCTGGCGCGCCGCGACCCGGCCACGGGGCTGGGGACGCGCTATGCCTTTGCCGAGCGCCTGGCAGGCAGCCTCGCCGGGGCCAGGCGTTATGGCGACCCGCTCTCGCTGCTGCTCCTCGCGCCCGATCCCGTGGAGGGGCTGTCCCCGCCGGCGGCGCTGGTAGCCATGGCCAAGGCGCTGGCGGGCCGCCTGCGCGAAACCGACGTGGCCGGGGTGTTGGACGAGCAGCACCTGGCCGTGCTGTTGCCGCACACCGACGCGGCCGCCGCCGTGGATGCGGCGGAAAGGTTCTGCAAGGCGGTGACGGCGAGTTCGGCGGGGAAATCACCGCGCCTCAGCTGCAGCGTCGGGGTGGCGGCCTGGCGCAAGGACCAGGACGAGGAAACCCTGGTGCGGGAGGCCGCCGAGGCCCTGCGCCGGGCGCGCGCCGCCGGCGGCGGGCGGGTGGCGTTCAGTGCCTTGGCGGAGGCGGCTGCAGGGAACGACGGGGGGAGAAAATGACGTGGGAATAAACGTGGGGGAAGGCGCGGAGAAAGAATCGCGAGCGGAAGCTCGCTCCCACTCCCCACGCCCCGGCATCGTGCTTACCGCGTACAGTTCGGCGTACGTCCCTGCCGGCGCGCCTCTTCGTACAGGCCCATGGCCCGCTTCATGCGCCTGTTGAGATCGTCGATACGGGTGCCGTGCGCGTGGTGGGTGGACAGGAACTCGGGCGGCGC
>JBFXES010000101.1:0-10528 GCA_050179875.1 Thiohalomonadaceae bacterium | reverse complement strand
CATGCTCCGCAGCGGGGAGCTGGAACGTCGCTGGCGCCAGGACGGCCTGCGCGGCGTCACCTCGAACCCGGCGATTTTCCACAAGGCGATCAGCAGCGGACACGCCTATGACGACCAGATCCGGGACCTGTTCCGTGCAGGCAAATCGGTGCAGGAAGTCTATGAAGAGATCGTCACCACCGATGTACGCGATGCCTGCGACGTGCTGCGGCCGCTTTATGACAAGACCGATGGCCTGCACGGCTACCTGAGCCTGGAGGTGTCGCCGCACCTGGCCTATGACACCGAGGGTTCCGTGAAAGAGGCCCGTCATCTGCACGAAAAGGTGGGGCGCCCGAACCTGTACATCAAGATCCCCGGCACCGGGCCGGGCGTCGCGGCCATCGAGGAACTCCTGTTCCTGGGGATCCCCGTCAACGTCACGCTGCTGTTTGCCATCGAGGCCTACGAAGGGGTGGCCGAGGCCTACCTGCGCGCGCTGGAGCGCAGGGCCGAGGCGGGGCGCCGGCTGCATGAAGTGTCCTCGGTGGCGAGTTTCTTCCTCTCGCGCATCGACACCCTGGTGGACAAGATGCTGGAGTCGCGCATCCGCACGGAAAACGGCGTCGGCGCCGATCCGCGGCCTCAGGACTTGCTCGGCCGCACGGCCATCGCCAACGCAAAGCTTGCCTACCAGCGTCATCTGGCCATCGTGGGCAGTGAGCGCTGGCAGCGGCTGGCGGAACGCGGCGCCCGTCCGCAACGACTGCTGTGGGCCAGCACGAGCACCAAGAATCCCCGCTACAGCGACGTGATGTACGTGGAACCGCTCATCGGGCGCGACACCGTGAACACCATGCCCGAACAGACCATTGCCGCCTTCGCCGACCACGGCAAGGCGCGGGCGGACACGGTGGAGGAGGGTGTCGCCGAGGCGGCCGCGGTGATGTCCGATCTGGAACGCCTCGGCATCGACCTGAAGGCCATTACCGATCAACTGGAGCGCGAGGGCGTGCAGAAATTCATCGAGCCCTACGACGCGCTGCTCGATCTCATCGCCTCCAGGCGCGATTGACGCGGTGGGCAACGACGCACAGGACGGGATGAACAGCGCGATCGAACGCGCGCGTTTCGACGCCGTGCTGTTCACGCTCGACGGCGTGCTGGTGCAGACGGACACCGTGTTCTCCGGCGCCTGGCAAGAGGCCTTCGACGAGTTCCTCGCCCGGCGTGTGCCCGGAGCGGGACATACCCCGTTCGATCCACAGCACGATTACGACACGCAAGTGCACGGCCGCGCGCCCCTCGACGCGGCGCAGCGCCTGCTGGATGCGCGCAACCTGGTCGTGCCCACCGGCAAGCCCAACGACACGCCCCGCAGCGTGAGCGCCTGGGGGCTGGCCAATGCCGCACAGGCGCGCATCGTCGCCCGGCTGCGCGGCGCGCCGCCGCCGATCTACGAACCCGCGGTGCGCCTGGCGCGGACCCTGCGCGGGTGCGGCATACGCGTGGCCACGGTGAGCCTGTCACGCCAGGCCGAGGAGGTGTTGCGCGCGACCGGCATGGCCGCGCTGTTCCACGCGCGCGTGGACGGGCGGGACCTGGAACGTTTTCGCATGCGCGCCTGGCCTGCGCCTGATCTGTGGCTGGAGGCGCTGCGTCGCCTGGAGGTGCCGGCGGCGCGCGCCGCCGCCTTCGTGGCGGGGGAGGCGCAGGCGGAGGCGGCGCGGGCGGCCGGCATCACCACCTTGTGGGATGTGACCGCGGCGCCGGCGGGACACCCGGCCATGTTCGATTTGTTCACCGTGGTGCTGCCGGCGAGCGCCGCCGACGAGGCGCAGGCGCTGCCCTCGGCACTGGCCGAGGTGGAACGCATCGCGCCGCCCGGCCGCAAGCTGGCGCTGTTCCTGGACTTCGACGGCACGCTCACGGGCATCACCGGCACGCCGCGCGAGGCCATCCTGGCGCCGGCCATGCGCGACGTGCTCGCGTCGCTCGCCGAGCGCACGCCGCTCGCCATCGTGAGTGGCCGTGATCTCGACAACCTGCAGGCGCGCGTCGGTCTTTCCAACCTGTGGTATGCGGGGAGCCATGGTTTCGACATCGCCGGGCCCGATGACCTGCGTTACCAACCTGCCGAGGCGCTCGCCTGTCTGCCGGCACTCGACGCGGCGGAGCAGTTCCTGCGGGATCAACTGGCCGGTGTGGAAGGTGCGCTGGTGGAACGCAAGCGCTTCGCGCTCGCGGCCCATTACCGCCCGGTGGCGCCCGGCGAAGCGCAGCGCGTGAAGGCGGCGGCGGAGGCGGCGCGGTCGATGACCGAAGGCCTGCGTGCGAGCCACGGCAAGAAGGTGATCGAACTCCTGCCCGACGTGGACTGGCACAAGGGCCGCGCCATGCAGTGGCTGCTGGAACGCATGGCGCCGGAGGCCTGGCCCGTCTACATCGGCGACGACCAGACCGACGAGGACGCCTTCATCCTGCTGGCCGGCCACGGCGCCGGCATTGTGGTGCAGGACCAGCCCGCAGCGACCGCCGCGCGTTACCGCCTGCGCAGTCCCGACGAGGTGCTGGAGTTTCTTTCCCTGCTTTGAGGGTGGGGAGAAGAAATAGAAACCACGGAGGCCACGGAGAAAGGAAAGGGATGCGACATTTCCCTCTTTCCTCCCGTAGGTCACGTTGCGAAGCTACGTGACGTCTTGGCCTTTGGGGCCGTCGTCGCTTGACGCGCCCGTGAGTTCCCGAGACGTGCTGTCACGTAGCCGCTTCGCGGCAACGTGACCTACGGCGCCGCGCTTCTTCTTCAACCCAGCCAATAGGTCACGCCCTGCGTATCAAGAAACGCCAGTGCGCCCGCGCCATGCAGGATGGCGAAGGTGGCGAGCATGCCGGCTTCCAGGCAACTGCTTGCGGCGACGGTGACGGAGCGTGGCGCGTCGGGGACGGGCCAGCCGGTGCCTGGGTCGAGGATGTGGCTGTAACGCACGCCGTCCTTGATCAGGTAACGCCGCGCATCGCCGCTGGTGGCGAGACCGCCGCCGGTGCTCGCCAGGTTGCCGCGCGCGGTGCCAGGGCAGCGCGGGTCTTCCAGGCCGATGCGCCAGGGCGAGCCGTCGGCGCGGGGGCCGCGCACGAACAGGTCGCCGCCGAAGTTCACCACGAAACTGTCGTCCGTGTGTCCGGCAAGGATCTGCACCGTGCTGTCGACGGCGTACTCCTTGCCGATACCGCCGAGATCGATTTCCATGCCAGCGGGCAGGGTGAGGAAGGGGCGCTCCCAGCGCACGCGCTGCCATCCCACCCGGTCTATGAGCGCTGCCACGGCCGCGGGCTCGGGCACCCGATCGGAACCGTCGAAGCGCCAGGCCCGGCGCAGCACGCCGCAGGTGACGTCGAAACGCCCCTCGCTGAGGCGGTGGCAGGTGTCGGCGTAATCCAGGAGATTGGCCGTCTCCGTGTCCACTTCCAGCCGCCGCCCGCCGCTTTCGTTGATGGCATGCACGATGTTGTCGCGGCGGTAGCGACTGAACTTGGCCTCCACGCGGCGGGCCTCGCGCATCGCGAGGGCGGCGAGCCGCTCCGCGCGTGCGCGATCCCGCGTTTCCACCAGCACTTCGCAGGGGCTCGCCATGGCCTCGAAGCAGCCGACGAAGTGCGCGCCGGCGTCGTGCACGGTCAGGCCCGTTTTCACCATGGGGTGGAAAAACCGACGGTGTATAGGGTGGCATCCAGGTCCGGATGCAGGTCCAGACCCTCCATCACGCCGAAGGCCTCCTTCACGTCCTTGCTTTCCTGGGTCATGGTGGCCGCACGGAAGTTGAGTTCGCCTTCGCCGATCCTGATGCCGACCTTGAGTCCCACGGTGGTGCTGGTCATGTCCGCCAGGCGCAGGTCGGCGCTGGCGGCGCTGAGCCATTCGCCGTTCACCACGAAGTAGCGGAAGAAATCCGCCGCGCTCTGCTGGTACCAGCGGTACTGCGGTTCCACGTAGAACCTGTCGCTCGGCTGCCAGCGATAGGCCACCTCCCAGGTGTGCGAGTCGATGCCCCAGTCATCGGTGAAGTATCGGTACGACGTGTTGAGCACGTCACCGCCGATGTTGTGCACCAGCTTCAGGTAGGCGATGTCGGCGGTGCGATCCGAGGGGCGTTTTTCGAACAGGTAGTCGAGGGTGGCGCCCGTATTCGCGTCCACGACGCTCAGCAACTTATACGGGTCGGTGAGGTAGCCCGAGCTGTAGCTGCGGCTCAGGTTGAACTGCACCAGGGTGCGGCGGCTGAGCACCTGGGTGACGCCCACCATGACGTCGATGATGGTCTTGCGTTCGCCGCTGAAGCCCTCGTCGTCATCGTCGTCGTGATCGTCATCGTCATCATCATCGTCATCATCATCGTCATCATCGCGCAGCATGCTGCGGCCGCTCGCCGAGGTGCCGGTGTCCGAGGGCGCGGCGCTGAGCAGGGTCAGGCCCCGCGGCGCGCCGCCGTGCGGTTGCACCGCGTCCAGACTGACGCCGGCGCCCACGGCCACCGTGGTGAGCTTCTGGTTGAAGTCGCGCGCGAAGCTGAGATTGCCGCCCAGGGAGAAGTAGTCTTCCTCCTTCGAGATGTTCAGGCTCGAAGCGCGCAGCAGGGTGGGGGACACGCGCCGTTCCCAGTCCACGCCCGCGGCCACGCGCGTGTCGCTGAAGTCGCGCTTGGGCTGCTCGAAGGCGGGCGTGCTGTAGCCCGTGCCGCCCGATGCGCCCGTGAAGGTCTGCACGCTGGTGGTGGGAATGGCGCCATTGGGCGAGGCGCCGCTGAGGGCATCGTAGAGGAGACGTACTGTGGTGACGCTTTCCTGGCCGTCGTCGGTCTTGATGAAGACCACGGGCTCCACCACGCTGACGCGGTCCACCTCGTCATAGAACAGCACCGAACCGCTTACGTGCGTCTGGGCGGCGTTTGCTTCGCCGCCGAGCAGGGCACAGGTGGCCAACGCGAGCGCGTGGCGCACCGGCTTGTCTTTCAATTGCATCCACAACCTCCACCGCCGACACCCTGCCCACCGAACGATCCCTCCTTTGAAAATTCGATGTGTTGATCCAGGAAGTTCTCGACTGCATCCGGCACGAGCTGCATTTCAGGCTTGGCCAGCAGGTCGCGCTCCCAAGGGCGCACCGGTTCGAGGGTGCAGCCCGTGGCGAGCAGCGCCAGCGCAAGCGGCGCCAGTCGGACGATGTTCATCAGGAGCGGGCCTCGAGCAGGGCGCGCAACGTCCTTTCCAGTTCGCGGCGATCCTTGTCCCGGAAGCCCACGTGGCGGGTGTGCAGCCGGCCCTCGCGGTCGATGACGTAGGAGCTCGGCATGCCCTGCACGCCGTAGCGTTCGGCCACTTTGCCCTCGGCGTCGAAGGCGATGGTGAACTCGGGTTGGGTGCTTTCGATGAAGCGGGCGGCCAGTTCGGGCTCCTGATCCAGGTTGATCGCCACGATTTCCAGGCCCTGCTTGCCGTACTGGCGCTGCACCTCGTTCATCCAGGGGAAAGACTGGCGGCAAGGCCCGCACCAGGAGGCCCAGAAGTCCACGTAGACCACCTTGCCTTTCAGTTCGGCGAGTTTCACGGGGCCATCCCGGCCGGGGAGATTGAAATCCGGGGCGGGAGCGGCGTCCGCCGCCATGGCAGCGGGGGCGACCGCCAGCAACAGGGAGAACAGCGCATTCCGTAGTCTCATTGTCATTTCCTCAGGGGGATGGTGGTTTGAAAGTGACCTGGGTAAGCCTACACGAGCTTTCCTTAAATGGGAATTAAAGACCAAAACTCGGGCCAGGTAGCGCCGACCCGGAACCTGGGCTATGGGGTAGGTATCACCCCAACCCATTCAGCGCGATGCGACAACACATTGACGTTAAAAGGGTTTACGACCCCAGCGCCAAGTCGGACGGGGCCCGGGTGCTGGTGGACCGGGTGTGGCCGCGGGGCGTGCGAAAGGAGGAGCTGGCGCTGGATGCCTGGGAGAAGGACGTGGCCCCGAGTCCCGCGCTGCGCACCTGGTTCGGGCATGACCCGGCCCGTTGGGAGGAATTCCGCCGCCGCTATTTCGCCGAGCTCGACCGCCGTCCCGAGGCGCTGGCGCGCCTGCGCGCCCTGGCCAGGCGGGGCCGCCTCACCCTGTTGTTCTCCGCGCGCGACACCGAACACAACAATGCCGTGGCCCTGCGCGACTATCTGATGAGCGGCGGCGAGACCCGCACGCGCAGACCGCAGAGCGCGCGGACGGACCGGCCGCGGTCCGGCGCTTGAGCGGTGCCGCAGGGCGCTTGCGGGGGTGGGCGCACGCGCCTATGGTTTTCTCCGGACCATCGCTTTCGTGGGGCCGGCGTGCTGCGTTTCTTTAGGAGATGGCTGGAACGACCGACCGCGACACCGGCCCGGGACGGCCTTTTCGCCGCGCGGCCGGAGCCCCGCGTCAGCCTCACGGCCTCGACCGTGCTCGCCGCCCATCTGGCAGGTTGCGATGGCGATCCCAACGGCGAGGAGACCATGGCATTCGAGCGCCTGTTCCGCTTCCCGCCGGCCGAACGTCTGCGCTACGCGCAACTCTTCGCCCAGAACTGCCGCCGCACCGACGCCTTCCAGCCTTTCGTCGCCCAACTGGTGCACACCCTCGGCCAGGGCAGTGCCGCCCTGGAGGATCTGATCGAGCGTCTTTATCACCTGGCCGTCGCCGACGGCGGGCTCACCCGCGCCGAGTGCGCGTTTCTCGACGAGCTCTGCGAGTCCTTCGGCCTGCCGGGCTACTGGCGCCAGGTGGACACCCTGCAGCCTCACGATGACGACCCCTATCGCGTGCTGGGCATCGCGCGCGACGCTAGCGACGAGGAGGTGCGCGCCGCATTCCGGCGGCTCACGCACCTGCACCATCCCGATGCCGTGGCCGCGCGCGGCGACGCCACGGCGGACGATGCGGCCATGGCGGCCATCAATGACGCCTACCGCCGGGTCATGCGCCTGCGCCGCGGGCGCTCATGACTTCGTGGTTCAGGGTTCCGGCCGGGCCGCGGCCACGCGGTTGCCGCCGTTGCGCTGGGCGTGGGCGAGGGCGCCCAGTGCGCGCTCGCTGAAACCGTCGAGGGGCTCGCCGGCGCGGTATTCGGTGACGCCGAAGCTGGCGGTGATGAGTCCGCTGCCGTTGTGCCGGTACTCCGCCACCAGGCGGCGCAGCTTCACGGCGAAGCCTGTGGTCTCGTGCAGGTCCAGTTCCGGCGCGAGCACGGCGAAGCGCCCGCCCTTCCAGTGGGCGAGCACGTCGCTGGCGCGCACGTGACGGGCGAGCATGTGGGAAAGATGCTTGAGGAGTTTGTCGCAGCCCTCGGGCCCGAGGCGTCGCGCCAGCTCGGGGAAGTCGTCCAGCTCGAAGATCACCAGCCCGAGCACACCGCCATAACGGGTGACGCGGGCGGTGGAGGCTTGCATCATGCGCTCGAATTCGCGCCAGGTGTAAAGGCCGGTGAGTTTGTCGATCGACTGGCGAGATGTGTGTGGATGCTCCATTGCTCCCCCTCTAAAGCAGGAGTTTAGCCTTCGCCGTTCGCGACGACGCTTGCACTAGACTCGCTCATGGCGGGCACCCGTCGGCGCGGCGCGATGCGACTTCCCGGGCGTCCCGATCCGCCGGCGTAATCCGGATGTGCGAGCGTCCGCCGGCGAACATCAGCTTGCACCACTGAGGCGACCGCGCCGATGGAAACCCTGCATGCGCTGATCGAGGGATTGCAGCACGAGCGCGAATACCAGGCCGTGCTCGCCTTCACGCGCGAGGGGGCCACGCGCTGGACTCGCGCGCAACTGTTGCAGGCCAGCCTGCGCCTGGCGCGCTGCCTGGTCTCGCGCGGCATCGGCCCCGGCGATCGCGTCGCCCTGTATGCGGAATTCCGCCCGCCGTGGATCGCCGCGGTGCTGGGCACCGTGCAGATCGGCGCGGTGATAGTGCCGCTGGATGCGCAATTCAACCGCGACGCCCTGGCGCAGGTGCTCGACGACAGCGGCGTCCGCCTCGTGTTCACCGACGCCGCCCATGCCGAGGCGCTGCCACCGGGCATGGTGATGCTGCCCATCGACGAGGACGTGGCCGCCGCCGACGTGGCCATGCCGGAACCGCCGCGGGATGCGAACGCCGTGGCGGCCATGCTCTACACCTCGGGCACCACCGGCCCGCCCAAGGGCGTGCCGCTCACCCATCACAATCTCGTCTACCAGATCGACGTGCTCGTCGGCAGCCATCTGGTGCGCGAGGGCGACAGCGTGCTGCTGTCTTTGCCTGCCCATCACGTGTATCCGTTCGCGCTTGGCGTGCTGGCGCCGCTGGCGCTCGGCCTGCCTCTGGTGATTCCGGCAGGCCTCACCGGCCCGCAGATCGCGCGCGCGCTGCGCGAAAGCGGTGCCACCATGATCATCGGCGTGCCACGCCTGTACGCCGCCGTGTTCGAGGCGCTGGAGGCGCGTGTGCGCGCCGCGGGCGTCGTGGCCTCGGCCGCCTTTCGCGCGGCGCTGGCGGCCTGCGCCTTGGTGCGTCGACTGACCGGCGCCAACGCCGGGCGCACCGTGTTCGCGCCGTTGCACCGGCGACTCGCGCCGCGCCTGCGGGTCGCGGCCTGCGGCGGCGCGGCGCTGGAGGCCGCGCTGGCCCGTCGCCTGGAGGCCTTCGGCTGGAACCTCGCCATCGGCTACGGACTCACCGAGACCTCGCCGCTGCTCACCCTGGACCGCTCGCCGGTGCGCTACGGCAGCGTGGGCAAGGCGGTGCCCGGCAGCGAGCTGCGCATCCGTGACGGCGAGATCCAGGCCCGCGGCCCCGGGGTGTTTGCCGGTTATCACCAACGCCCGGACAAGACGCGGGAGGTCTTCAGCGACGACGGCTGGCTGCGCACGGGCGACCGGGGTGAGATGGATGCCGACGGTTATCTGTACGTGCTGGGGCGTTTCGCCGAGATCATCGTTACCGCGGGTGGCGTGAACGTGCAGCCGGAGGAGGTGGAGGCGGTGTTCGCGCGCAGCCCGTTCATCCGCGAGGCGGCCCTGCTCGCCACCGCGCAGGGCCTGGCCCTGTTGGTGGTGTCGGACGCGGCGGAAGTCCTGCGCCGGGGCGTGCCGACGGAAGAGGCTGTGCGCGACGCCGTGGCCGAGGGCTCGCGCCGCCTCGCCAGCTACCAGCGGCCGGCGGGCTTTGCCATCACCCACGAGCCCTTGCCGCGCACGCGCCTGGGCAAGCTGCAACGTCATCTGCTGCCGGATCGCTACCAGCTCGCGCGCGCCGCCGGGCCCGAGGCGCGGGCACGACCGCTGCCGCCGGAGCAGTGGTCGTCGGCGGACCAGTCGCTGCTTGCCACCGAGGCGGCGAGGACGGCCTGGTCCTGGCTGGCCTCACGCTATGCCGACCGACGGCTCACGCCGGACACGCACGTGGAACTCGAACTCGGGATCGATTCCCTCGGCTGGATCGACCTCACCCTGGAACTGGCGACGCGCGCGGGCGTCGAGCTGGACGATGCGGCCATCGGCGGCGTGGAGAAGGTGCGCGACCTGCTGGTTGCGGCGGCGGAGGCCCAGCAGGCGGAAGAACGTGGCGGCTGGCTGGTCCATCCTGAGCGCGTGCTGGGCGAGCAGGAGCGTGTCTATCTCACGCCGCTGAAGGCGCCGGTGGAGCGCATCGCCCGCGCGCTCACGCACTTCAATCGCAGGCTCATGCGACGCCTGTTTCGCGTGCAGGCCCGCGGCGTGGAACATCTGCCTGAGCGCGGCCCCTACCTCCTGGTGCCCAACCACGCCAGCCTGCTCGATCCCTTCGCGCTTTCCGCGGTGCTGCCGGAAGACGCGGTGCGCGAGGTGCACTGGGCCGGCATTGCGGAGATGGCGTTCGCCAATGCGGTGCTGCGCGGTTTCAGCCGCATGGCCCACGTGTTGCCGGTGGACCCGCGCCGCGGTGTGGTCTCCAGCCTCGCGCTCGCCACCGCCGTGCTCGATGCGGGCAAGCCGCTGGTATGGTTTCCCGAGGGCCAGCGCTCCCCCGACGGCCGGCTGCTGCCCTTCAAGCGCGGTGTCGGTCTCGTGCTCGCCAATCGCAGGGTGCCGGTGATCCCCGTGATCATCCGCGGCGCCCACGACGCCCTCCCGCGCGGCCATCGCGTCCCGCGCCGCAGCCGGATCGTCGTGGAACTGGGCAAGCCCGTCATGCCCGACGAACTGGCCCGTCAGGGAAAAGGCATGCGTGACGACGAACGCATCACCGACGGCCTGCACGCGCGCCTGTGGCAGATGTGCGAAGCCCGGTTGGAGTGATGCCTGATCGCCGGTAGGAGCCGACATTATCGGCGAACGCGCGGGTTCGAGAGAGCGCGGCGGGTGAAAGGCATTCGCCCACGGTGTGGGCTCCTACAACGGCCTTCTTCTGTTGGGGCCGACTTTGTAGGCGAATGCGCGGGTTCGGGAGCGCGGCGGGTGAAAGGCATTCGCCCACGGTGTGGGCTCCTACGACGGCCTTCTTCTGTAGGAGCCGACATCGTGGGCGAAC
>JBFXES010000100.1:0-10567 GCA_050179875.1 Thiohalomonadaceae bacterium | reverse complement strand
TGGGTGCGGCCCGCATGATCCACCAGGCCCCACCCCTGTAGTCTTCCGAGCCAAGGCGTGAGCTTCTCCGCCTCGTGCAATTCCAGCAGTTGAGTCAGTTCGCGCGCCGTCAGCGCCTCGTGTTGCTCCAGGAAACCCAGCGTGTTGCGCTCGCGCTGGGTCAGGTGAAAGTGCTCATCCGCCTTGGCAACGAAATCGATTACGCGCGGATTGAGGATGCGCCGCTGCACCACCACCTCGACGCGGTCCGCCCCCTCGCGCGCCTCCGGCGGCGGTTTGCCTTGGGAGAGGAGCACGTCGTACATCTTGTCGAAGCCGCTCCCCTCACGCTCCATGAGTTTCAAGTCGTGGAAGACGCGCGCCAGATGGTCGTTTTGGCGGCGCGACTCGTGGAGAATGTTCGAGGTTGTGACTCCGAGCGGCAACTGACCTCACCACCTCCAGGCGATCGGGGTGAAGGTTCAGGAAGATATCGCCGCGCTGGGTATAGGGCCGGTGAACGAGCGCGTTGACCAGCAACTCGCGCACCACCACTTCGTCGTAGGCGGGCACGTATTGGCGGTAGAGGCCATCCGGTAACTCGTAGCGTTCGCGAAAATCGGGCACCTCGCGCCACACCGCTTCCACCAGTTCCATGGGTGAGAGGTCGTAGTCATCCCAGACCAGCTTGTTCACCTTGTTGCCCAGTTCGTCGTACTTGAGGAACTGGACCACCGGCGCACTGCCGAGCCGCGCGCGATCAGCGCGCCGGCCAAGACAGAGGATGCCAAGATTGGTAAGGAAGCTCCCTTCTGCGAGGTGATAGTGCTCAAGCAGCTCCTCGGGGGATTTCTCTTTCACCGATGACTTGACCCGGTCGGATGCGCGGATGTCGCGTACGAAGGCGGCGAATTTCCCCGGGTCGACCGCGGCGCGCGGTACCTGTTGGGTGGTGAGCGTCTCCCAGGGAAGGGCCGCCCGCTCGTTGAGGAGCCGCGTGACCTCATCGCCTACCAGAGGGCGGCATTGGTCACCGATGCGCATGTAGTAGCGCCCATCGCGGGTGGAAGCGACATTAGGGGCGCGGGCCACATGGAGTTCGATGTATTCGCCACCGTTGCTTGCCCGGCGCAGCTCCGGCGTGACCGTGACGTTGACGGTGAGTTCGCCAACGCGCCGACGCAGCCGGTCCATGAGGTCGGACGCAATGCGTTGCCCTGCGGGCGGCGCACTGTCGCGATCTTCGACGCCGATGAGCAGGCGCCCGCCGGATGCATTGGCGAAACAGACGCAGGCTCGGGCCAAATCCATGAACCCACTGTCGCTGACAAGCAGCGAAAGAGATTTCTTGTCGATCTGCTGGCCTTCCGTGGTCATAAGTTCTTGTCGCCGCTCATTCGCCATCTGGCAGAGGTCAATCTAACAGGCACGTCGCATCCCATGGCAGGCGCGCCTAGCTGAAGAGTTCGATATAAGGCCCATACCGGAACTGCCGGTTGCGGGCCTGCCCGGTGATCTCGGTCAGCAAGCCGTGTTCCACCAGCTTCTGCATCAGGCTGCTCGCGGGCGGGAAGGTGACCTTGGTCAGTTGCATGATGTCGCCCACGCTGATGATGGGGCGCTCGTAGAGGTGTTCCAGCACCTTGAGGGCGTTGCCGGTGACGCGGCCTAAGTGTTGGGTGATCAACTGGCGGTGCTGTTCGCGCAGGTCGACGATCTTGCGCGCCGTGTCGGTCGCCTCCTGCGCCACGTCGTGGACGCCCGCGAGGAAGAAGCGCAGCCACCCTTCCCAGTCGCCCCGGTCGCGCACCGCCTGCAGGCGCTCGTAATACTCGTTGCGGTTGCGCTTGAAGTAGTGGGAGAGATAGAGCACCGGCTTGTGCAGGATCCCGCGCTGGTAGAGCAGGAAGGCGATGAGCAGGCGGCCCACGCGGCCGTTGCCGTCGAGGAACGGGTGGATGGTCTCGAACTGGGCGTGGGCGAGGCCGATGGTGATGAGCGCAGGAAGGTGGTCCTCGTGGAGAAACTTCTCCAGGTCGCCCAACACCTCAGGCACGAGTTGGGGCGGCGGCGGGACGAAGGTGGCGCTCCTGAGTGTGCAGCCCGCGGGCCCGCTCCAGTTCTGGGTCTGGCGCAGTTCGCCCGGGTGCTTGTGACCGCCGCGCACGCCTTCCAGCAACTGCTGGTGGATCTCCCGGATGAGGCGCACCGACAGCGGCAGGGTGTCGAGGCGCGCGAGGCCGTAGTTCATGGCGCGGACGTAGTTGAGCACCTCGTCCACATCGCGCGGGCGCTCCGCATCGAAGATGGCCGCCTCCGCCTCCAGCAGGTCGTTGAGGGAACTCTGGGTCCCTTCGATCTGGCTGGAGAGCACCGCCTCCTTGCGCACGTACATGAAAACAAAGAGATCGGGATTGGGCAGGGTACGGATGGATCCGTCGAGGCGACCAAGGGCGCGGTCGGCCCGGGAGAGCGCCTGTTGCATGGCATCGTCCATGACTACCGGCGGGGTGGGCGGCAGAGGCGAAGGGATAAAGGCACGGTAGCCGCCTGGCTGCAATTGATAGACACCCGCGCGCGAAATGGACTCCATGCTTTCGCCAGCCCTTAACAAGGTCGGAAAACCGCCGAGATATTAAAGGCTGCCTTTAACAACAACAAGGGTGGAACTTCTTAGTAAAGCTTCGACCGCGTCCGTAACGTGACGACGCCGGTGCGCCCCGGGGCAGGAGGCCATGCGGCCCGTGCCTGACCCTGTTCCCTGTTTCACGGCGTGGGGCGCACAGATGGTCGCCGTCGTCATACGTTGGGGCGTAAGCCGCCTGGGGTGGAGGTCTCGAAACCGTGCGTCTCGATCGCCTCCGGGTTGAAGCGGGCTCGTTCGACGGCCTGCGCCGCCTCCTGCATTGGGTCCGAGGCCGCGCTCGCCAGCAACGACACCGCCGGATCTGCGTGACAAAAAATAGCCCCCGCTCGCGCGGGGGCTCTGACCAAGGTGACGCAAAAAACGAAGGAACGAAATTACTTGTGGGCCTTGGCCTTGACGCCGAGGGCGTCGCGCCAGCCGGGGTAGAGCCGGTCGGCATCGGCCTGGAAGGTCTCGAAGGCGCCCCTGAGTTCCGGGTGATCCTTCGCGTAGTCGACCAGGTTGATGCCCTTCTGCCAGGCGTCCTGGGCCTGACGCAGGGACTTGGCGCCGGCGGTACCGCCGTCCTTGTGGCCGAAGGCGCCGCCGCCGGAGGTCTGGATCACGTTGGAGTGGCCCAGGTTGTCGAAGAAGCCGGGCAGGCGGATGGCGTTCATGCCACCGGAGATGATGGGTGTAGTGGCCTTCATGCCCAGCCATTCCTGGTGGTAGTAGGGGCCGTCGGCGCTGTCACGCTCCAGCATGTAGGCGATGTTCTTGTCCTTGGCGTCGCCTTCCATCTTGCCGTAGCCCATGGTGCCGACGTGCATGCCGGAGGCGCCCATGAGACGGGTCATCTTGCAGTGCACGAAGGCGGTGTAACCGCGCTTGGACTGCGGGCTGGTCACCGCACCGTGGCCTGCACGGTGGAAGTGCAGGAACTGGTTCGGGAAGTTGCGACGCGCGGTGGTGACGGCGGTGGGGCCGGCCACGTAGCCGTCCACCAGGAAGGCCACGTGGGAGGCGTTCTCGCCGAAGGTCTCCAGGATGAATTCGCCGCGGGCGATCATCTCGGCCGGGTCGTCGGCGGTGATGTTGGCGGAGAACAGCTTGGCCTCACCGGTCTCGTCCTGGGCGCGGCGCATGGCGTCGGCCACGGCGCGCATGGTGTCCTTCAGCGGGGCGAAGACCTGGTTGCCCTGGGGCTCGTCGTTCTTGATGAAGTCGCCGCCCAGCCAGAACATGTAGCAGGCATCGGCGAAGGGCTGCGGACGCAGGCCGAGCTTGGGCTTGATGATGGTGCCGACCACCATGCCGCCGTTGACCACGGGACGGCCGAGGACGCGCCACATGTCCACGATGTTCATGGACGGGCCGTCGAACAGCTGCAGGTACTTGGGCGGGACGTAGAAGTCGTACATCTTCGCGTACTCGACGTCGCCCATGCCCTGGTTGTTGCCGATGGTCAGGGTGAGGAAGGACGCGATCATGGCGCGGCCGTCGATGATGTTGCGATCGAACAGCTCGATGGGGTACGCGATCTTCATCAGCTCCTTGGCTTCGTCGATCTCGTACACCAGCGCGTCGACGCCCTTGGTGAAATCATCGGTGGTGCACACTTCCACGTTGGTGCCGGTGGAGGACTCGGCAGCGAAGTGCGCAGCCGTGGCCAGGTAGTCGTAGCCCTTCTTGGGCTTCATGATGTAGGCGCACAGCACGTGGCGGCCGCCCTTGATGAGATCGGCTTCCTTGAGATCAAGGCGCGCGTAGCGGTTCGACTGGTCCATTGATTCACCCTTGATTTGACGTGAGAGAAAGCGGAATCCTGCGGCGGGATGGGTACTTGGAAGCCCGTCCCGTCGTGTTGGGGGAAAGGATATACGGGCCGGCTTTATAAGGCCACTTCGATATTTTGATGATGCATATAAATCACACCTTATGCTTTACCGGGGCCGGAACGCCACCAGCTGGGAACGGGGGCCCGCCATGCGCTGCCCCATGAGCAGGGTCTGAAGCCGGCGGTCCAGTTCCCCGAGCACGTTATGCCGCACCGCCTGGGCGTATTCATGGTAGAGCAGAATGCGGCACTGGATCGGTGAATGAAGTCCGCTGCGGCGCTGCGTATCGAAATCGGTCCAGGCCATGAGCGGCAGGTCTTCGAGATGGCGGTCGACCAGCACCCAGGCATGCCGATCCAGGGTGATGGAAAGCCCGCGCGAACCCAGCACCAGTTCCTGCGGCGTGCCCATGCGCCGGAGCACCAGTCGCACATGGTTGTAGTGGGACGCCTCCACCGTTGCCGCAATCACCTTTAGCACGGGAAGGATCGGCAGGCCTGGCTTCATACAAGTCTCCCCGGGGACCGGGAAGTTATAGACACGGCTCAGCGGTCGATCAATTTCGAAGCCAAAGCCACGCAAAACCGCGGAGAAGATCCCCGCGCAAGAACGTCGCGGTGTGATGCCCCTTTGATCTCAGGCGTTCCGGGTGCGCCACCGCAGCACCCGGGGCCGCCCGCGCGCACCGCCGTGCAGGGCGTCGTCCAGCCGGGTGGCCACTTCCGTGAGGGCCTGGCGGCCGATCACGCGGGCGTAGGCGTGGTAGTAGATGGCCTGGCAGCTTACCGGCGCATAGGGACCGGGACGCTCGCCGCGCGCGAAGCGGGTCCAGGCCATGAGGGGCATGTCGTCGAGCCGGCGGTCACGGCACAGCCACACCCGATGGCTGAGGATCAAATCGATGTCGCGGGCGCCGAGCCGCACCAGCTGCGGTTCACCGAAACGGACCAGGGCAAGATGGATGAGGTTGTACTCGTACGCATCGACCGAGGCGCCGTGGGAAGACAGGATGGGTGCATCGGGTAACTGGATCATGATGCGCGCGCCCCGGTTTCCGGTAACGCATAGCCCCGGGGAGCGGCGCGGTCAAACGCCGCGCTCAGTGCCGGAAGTGCGAGAGCGGGGTGACGCGGCGCTTGAGCGGCGGCTGCGCGCGAATCAGGCGTTCGGCGAGGATCACGGCCACGTCCTGCAGCAACGTGCCGACGATGAGCCCCGCGTAGGCATGGAAGAAACGCAGCCGGCAGGAGACCGGGGCGTGCAGGGCGATGCGCCCGTGCACCTGGAAGTCGGTCCAGGCGAGCACCGGCAGGTCGTTGAGGGTACGGTCCACGCACACCCACGCCTCGTCGGTGAGCACCATGTCCAGGCCGCGCAGGTGCGGCAGCGGAAAACGCAGCGGGTTGTCCAGGCGGGCGAGCGCAAGCCGGACACGGTTGTAGTGCTTGGCCGCAACCACCGAATCCATCACTTTCAGTGCAGGGATGTTACGAAGGCGGGATTCCACAATCATCACCCCACAAGCAGGTTTCGCTTACCGTTCCCCCTGAAACAATTATGGTCCCACCGTTTCACTTCGCACCCGCCGGGTACGAAAAAATCCCGGAGGTACGGATTCCGGCTTTCGCCGGCACACGGAAAATCCCGCTGACGGATAACGTGGCGCAGAATGGCCGTGCAAGACCGAAGATCTCAGAAACGCCAGTTGCCCTGCACGCTGGCGAGCTGTCCGGCGACCTCGTAATCGCCCACCAGTTCATGGCCAAGGTCATCACGCGCGGCGATGCCGAGTTCCGGCAGCACCACGCGTGCGTAGGCGACGTCCAGCGAGAAGCGTTCAGAGGGCGCGTAATTGAAGCCAACCGCGTACATGCGGCGCGGCCCGTCCGGCGAGCGCGGCGAACGGTGCGCGGCCTCGGGCACGGCGCCGCCCTCGTCGGAGATGCCGAGGCGCAGCCGCCAGCGTTCGTTCACGTCCCAGGCAAGGCCCAGGGCATAACGCCAGGTATCGTTCCAGTCCTGTTCGGCGACGGCATCCGGCAGGTCGTTGTCGAAGTGCACCCGCAGCTCGTCGAAGCGACTCCAGCGCGTCCAGGTGGCGTCCGCGAGCAGGGTCAGCGCAGGCGTGGCGCGATGGGCGAGGCTCAGGCTCACGATCTCCGGCAGATGCAGCGTCACCTTGCCGCTGCTGTCCGTCAGATGTGCGGTGAACGGCGAGGCGGGCACGCCCGAAAAATCGGAATTGCCTTCGATCTCGTGGCGCACATCGGAGTGCAGCACCGCGCCGACGCGGGTGTCCGGCGTCATCTCCCACGTGAACCCGAGGCTGTAGCCTGCGGCCACATTGTCGCCCTCGAGCGTCTGCCCTCCGTCCGGGGCGCCGAGCGCCCTGAAGTCCAACGCCTGTTTCAGCCGTGCACCCAGGTACTGGATATCCACACTGGCGCCCACGGCAAAACGCTCGTTCACCTTCAGCGCCACCGCCGGGCTCAGGTTGACCGTCTTCAGGTCCGTGGAAATGGAGTGATAGCGTCCCCGCCAGTCGTCGTCGTAGACCGCGCGCATGCCGAAGGGCGCATAGATGCCGATGCCCAGGCGCAGGTCCGGTCGGACGGCATCCACGAAATACAGGTTGGGCGACGGGGTGGTGGTTTCGAAATCCGCGGTGTCCTCGCCCGGGACGTTGGAACCATCGTCCCGGAAGGTCGCCCGGTTGTTGATGACATGGACGCCCAACGAGAATCGCCGGCCCTGGAGTTCCGCCATGCCGGCCGGATTGTTGTAGAGCGTGGAGGCGTCCTCGGCAAAAGCGGCCGTGCCGGCGAAGGCATGTCCGAGGGAACTCACGCTCTTGTCGCTGAGGGCGAAGCCCGCGGCCTGGGCACTCGTGGGCAGGAGCACGAAGAGGGCGTGCCAGAAGGTCGCGGCGCGGCGGTTTCGCATGCTGGATTCTTCTTGTCGGAAAACCCTTACATTGGGCCTGCCGATACGGAGGGTGTTAACCCAGGTGCTATCCTGCGCCCCATGCTCAAACGCCTCGATCAGCGCCTCTTCGACGACCTCGCCGCGCGGGCACGCGCCGGTGCACGCGGCCGCACCAACGAGAACCTGCACGCCGGCCCCGACGACCCGGTGCAGCGCTTCCTCAACGCCATCGAACCGGACAGCTACGTGCGGCCGCACCGGCACACCGCGCCGCCGCGCTGGGAGTTGTTCACCCTCCTTGCGGGGTCGGCCGTGGTGCTGGTGTTCGATGATGAAGGGAAGGTGCTCGCCCGCGAGGAGGTCAGCGCGCGCGGTCCGCTGCACGGGTTGGAAATCCCTGCGGGCATATGGCACGGGCTGGCCGCGCGCGAAAGCGGCACCGTCTTGCTCGAACTCAAGCCCGGCCCCTACCGCCCTGCCGTGGACAAGGACTTCGCACCCTGGGCGCCGCGCGAGGGTGACCCGGACGCCCCCGCCTGTGCGCGCTGGCTGATCCGGGCCCGTCCGGGGGAGCGCTTCGTCCCCTGAGGGTCTGATGGCATAATGCGCACCCCTTCAGGCGCTTCCGAAACCTCCCATGGACTTCCTGCTCGACCCCCAGATCTGGGCCAGCCTCCTGACGCTTACGGCGCTGGAGATCGTGCTCGGCATCGACAATCTGGTGTTCCTTTCCATCATCTCCTCGCGCCTGCCGGTCCACCAGCAGGCGGCGGCCCGCCGCGGCGGCCTCGCCCTGGCCGTGGTCACGCGCCTCATGCTGCTGGCCACTATCGCCTGGCTGGCGGGCGTCACGGTGCCGCTGTTCCATCTGGGCGAACACCCGGTCTCGCTGCGTGACATCGTGCTGTTCGCGGGCGGCCTGTTCCTGCTCGCCAAGGGCACCACCGAGATCCATGCCACGGTGGAGGGCGTGGAAGAGGAAATGCGCCAGGTGAAGGTGAGCAGCTTCGGCTGGGTGATCGTGCAGATTGCCGTCCTCGACATCGTGTTCTCCCTGGACAGCGTCATCACCGCCGTGGGCATGGCCCAGCACCTGCCGGTGATGGCCGCCGCCATCGTCATCGCGGTGATCATCATGATCTTCGCCGCGGAGCCCCTCAGCCGTTTCATCAACGAGCACATCTCCATCAAGATGCTGGCGCTCAGTTTCCTGATCCTGGTGGGCATGGCCCTGGTGGCCGAGGGCGTCGGCTTCCACGTGCCGAAGGGCTATCTGTACTTCGCCATCGCCTTCTCCACCGCCGTGGAGGCGCTCAACCTCGCAGCCACACGGAGACGCCGCGCACGGGCGGCGCAGGAAACCGCCGGCTAGCCCCTGAAATTGTGAGACAGTGCAGGGACGCACCCGCAGGCCGGTCCTAGCATGCGCTCCACCCCCGGAGGGCATGATGGACAGAAAGCCGAAGCGGCAAGAACTGGTTGCGCTGGAATACCTGGTGAGCAGCGCATGCAATTTCCTGGTGGAACTGCATGAGGACACCCCGGGTGAGTTCCACTTCGCTCCCGCGGACGGAAGCATCGCCAAGGGCGTGGGCGAGTTCGAGACTGGACAGCGCTTCTGGTCCATGTACAGCCCGAAGCATTTCGCCGACCCGTTCCAGGCGGCCATCATGTTCGTGAACGCCTTCCGGGTGTGGGAAAGCAAGATGAAGGAAGTGGAAGGGCCGCGCCCCAACACGGATCGCACCCTGCACTGAATCGGCTACCATTGACGGCCTCTCCGGATCGCGCCCATGGATGCCGTCAACACCCTCGGCCTCGTCGCCGGCAGCCTCACCACCCTCGCCTTCGTGCCCCAGGTCGTGAAGATCTGGAAGACGCGCTCGGCCGAGGACATCTCCACCTTCATGTTCCTGCTGTTCAGCACCGGGGTGTTCCTGTGGCTGCTGTACGGCATCGTGCTGGGCGCCCTGCCCGTCATCATCGCCAACGGCATCACCCTGGTGCTGGCCCTGGCGGTGCTGGTGCTCAAGTTCCGCTTCCGCGGCTGACGCCCGCGCGCGGGAACCATCACGCCGGCCAGGCCGGCGTTCGCTACGCTTGGTCTCGGGACTTTCGCACGCTCAAGGAGGAGCCCATGCGCAAGTTTTCCTTCCTGGCCGTCCTGGCGCTTGCCGCCTGGGCGCCCCTGGCCGTGCAGGCGGCCATCCAGAGCGAACGGGTCACCTATCGCGACGGTGACGAGGAACTGCGTGGTTACCTCACCTGGGACGATGCGGTCCAGGGCCGTCGCCCCGGCGTGCTGGTGGCGCACGAGTGGTGGGGGCTGGACGACTACGTCCGCAACCGGGCCGAGGCCTTCGCCAAGCTCGGCTATGTGGCCTTCGCCCTGGACCTCTATGGCGAAGGCCGCACCACGGACCATCCCGACGAAACCGGGGCGTGGTCAAAGGAGATCCAGTCCAATACGGAACTCTGGCAACGCCGCGCCCGCGCCGGTCTGGAGGTGCTGCGCAAGCACCGCCTGGCGGACGCCCGACGCATCGCCGCGGCGGGCTACTGCTTCGGCGGCGGCACGGTGATGCAACTCGCCTACGGCGGCGCGGATCTGCGCGCGGTGGTGAGTTTCCATGGTCCGCTGCCGCCGCCCTCGCCTGCTCAGGCCAAGGCCATCAAGGGTGCCATCTTCGCCGCACACGGCAGCCAGGACGCCTTCGCCCCGCACGAGCGCGTGCAGGCCTTCCAGACCGCCCTCGACGGGGCCGGCGTGGACTGGTTCATGATGGTCTTCGGCAATGCGCGTCACTCCTTCACCAACCCGGGCGCGGACGCGCGGGGTCTGGACAACCTCAAGTACGACGAAAAGGCGGACAAACGTTCCTGGGCGGCGGCCACGCGCTTCCTGGAGGAGCGCCTCGGCGGGTGCTGAGGGACGGACGAGGCGGCGGCTTGCCGCCGCTTTTCCTGGGCAGGTGCACGGAGGCGCGAGCCATGGGACGCCTGATGGCGCTGTTGCTGGCGGTCACAGGGTTGTCCGGTTGCAGCAGCGGAAACGGTGACGGACTGGGCTCGCCTGCGCTGCCGCGCTTTTCCGGCGGCGTCTGCCCCACGTTCAGCGTGGGGGAGAACACCCTGACCTCAGGCGGCACGGAGCGGCGCTTCATCCTGTTCGTCAACGGCGAGCCGCAGGGCGCGCCGG
>JBFXES010000099.1:0-10573 GCA_050179875.1 Thiohalomonadaceae bacterium | reverse complement strand
GCACCCAGGCGCCTTCGGAACGGAATTCCGCATCCACCATGATCGCCGGAAACAAGGCCCCTGCCAGCGGGACCTCGCGTCGGGCGCATACCGCCTGCAGCGTGGAAACCGCGGCCTTCTCCTGCTCGGGCAGCAGCACCAGGATGCCCATGCCTGGGTGACTGCCTTTCCACTCCACCAGGAGTTCATCGAGGCTGCCCGCGTCGATGCGCGGCAGGTAGTGCATGGCGGTTGCGGTCATTGTTGATTTCCTCCGGACGCCGACGCCGCTGCGGGCGCAGGGATGCGCCCGGCGGCTCCCCCACTTTGCCACAACAGGGGGGCCGGAAGGGTGATCCGCTTGGATTTATTTCCGGGGGGATACGGCCGTCGCCGGCCCGGCGGAGCGTGGCGGAATCCGGTGCCGGCCACCCGGCCGACCCGGATTCCGCGCCGCTTCAGCCGGCGCGGCCGGCGCCGGTTCACCAGCCCATGCAGGGGCGCCCGTCACGGCGCCCGCCATAAGGCATCAGCGTGTCCAGACGCTCGCGCTGGGCGTCGGTGAGAATGGCGTTGATCTCGTCACGCACCTGCGCCCGCAGCATGATGCGTTCGGTCACGCGTTTGCCCTGCTTCTCCGCCAGCGGCCGCAAGGTCTTGGCGTCCGCACCCTCGAGGAAGGCGTCGTGCAGGGCCTGGCGGTCCTCCCGCCACGCGTTCTGCTGGGCGCGAACCTTGTCGCGCACGGCCTTGAGCTTCGCCTTCTGCTCGGGCGTGAGATCATCCAGGCGGTAGACGGCGCCCATCATGGCGCCGCCGCCCGCCATCCCCATGCGTTCACATCCGCCACCCTTCGGGCCGAAGGCCATGGCCGACCCGGCGCCGGCGGCCAGCACGGTGCCCAGCAGAGCGGCGGCAATGATGCGGTGATTGCATTTCATGTTCGAACCCCTTTGTTTCTGACAACCCGCCATCCGGGTACGGGTTCAATCTACGCGTGGCCCCCGCAAACGTGGTTTGCGCACGCGCGATGAAATGCAAAGAAACGCAAGGGGATCCCGAAAGCCCGATCACAGGGCGAGGCGGCGGGCCTGTGCGTCGGCAAGAGGTTCAGGCGTGCATGTCACGGCGCTGGATGTTGACGCGCTTCCACCACAGCGTCGCCACGGAGAACGCCGTCACCATGAGTACCTCCAGGGCCCAGCGCCACAACCCGTCCAGCAGGAGGTCCCAGTCCCCGGCCGCGAGCGCCATGCCCGCGATGGTGATGGAAGGGATGAGGGAAAGGGCGACCATGACGCCGCCCGTGAGCACCGCCCGGTTGGCCGCCACGAGCAGTGTACCGGCGACCGCCCCCAGCGCCGCGACCACCAGCGCAGTGGCGCTGATGGATGTCCAGTAATTGACCAGGCCTCGCACGGGCAGATAGGCCTCGGCGCCGGAAAAGGGCCCAATCGCCAGGATCTTGAGCAACAGGGTGGAAAGGCCCGCGCCGATGAAAACGGCGATATAGCCCTTGGCCGCCGCACGCAGGCCGCGCCAGCCGCTGCGACTGCGGGCCACCAGGCCGAGCGCAATGCGCATGAAAGGCTCGAAGCCCGGCGCGATGAGCATGGCCGCGAAGACCAGGTGCAATGCCCCGGTACCGAGCCCGATGCCCGCCAGCAATCCGGATACGAGCATCACGACGAGCGCATTGCCGGCCATGTTGCTTCCCTTTGCCAGCTCGGCCTCCATTTCCTCCCACATGGCCTCGCTGTGTTCTTCCGCGACCGCCCCACGCGCTGCGACCGAGACCAGCGCGCGCAGTTCGGTAATGACAACGGCCATGTCCGTGCTGTCCGTCACACCAAGCCGATCGAGCATGCTCATCAGGGGAAAAACCGCCTGGTTGGTCACCACCAGGCTGAGCACGTCGCCGCGGGGTTGCAGCGAACCGCCACGCTGTGCCTGGACCTCCAGCACACCTTCCATGCCGCGCACGTGCGCAAGGATCTCGTCCACCTTCGGTGCAGGCGCGGTGATCTGAACGACACGTGTCATGGCATGGCGTTCCTTGCCAGGTGGAAGAACGTCCGGAATCCGCAAAAAATAGTCGCCTGCGGATCGCGGCGGAAAACGGATCCGCAGTGTCGCGTCCATTCCCGTTTTTTTTATGCGGATTTTGCAGCGCTCGGCATCGCTAAAGCCATTGCGCATAAGCAACAGCTGATGCAACTTCTGCGGGATCAGCGCGAGGACACTGGTATACTAGCGCGTTTCTTGAGGCCACTCATTAGCCTGACCAAGGGATCATCCTCATGCCCATTACACTCTTCGACAATGGCAGTCACAAGTGCATCGCCTTCCCCGATCTGGTTGCCTGCGATTCTGACGACAACAGCAGCGAAGGAAGCGCCTGCGAGAGCGTTCAGGCCAATCAGTTTCTGGTGGTCAATAATGAACATGCGGCGCTCATCGACCCGGGCGGGAATCTCACCTACTCGCGTCTGTTCATGGGCATCAGCGATTACGTCTTTCCCAAGAACCTGGACTACGTGATCGCCTCGCATCAGGATCCGGACATCGTGGCGTCCTTGAACAAATGGCTGGTGGGCACCAATTGCAAGGTGGTGGTGCCCAATCTGTGGAAGCGCTTCGTGCCGCATTTCTGCACGCCGGGCGCGACCCGCGGCCGTCTCATCGGCATTCCGGACGAAGGCATGGACATCGAGATCGGCGGCGCGGCCTTCAAGGCCATCCCTGCCCATTTCCTGCACTCCGAAGGCAATTTCCACTTCTACGATCCGGTGAGCAAGATCCTTTTCACCGGCGACGTGGGTGCTTCGCTGGTGAGCGACGACCTGTGCGGCCGGCCCGTGACGAATTTCGACGAACACCTGAAAACCATGGAGGCCTTCCACAAGCGCTACATGGCCTCCAACAAGGTCTGCCGCTACTGGGTGAACATGGTGCGCGGCCTGGACGTGGAGATGATCGTCCCGCAGCACGGCGCCATCTTCCAGGGCAAGGCCATGGTCGGACGTTTCCTCAGCTGGTTCGAAAACCTCCAGTGCGGAACCGACCTGCTCAACCAGGGCCATTACCGCGTGCCCGGACGGGTCGCGGCCTGAGTCCGGCGGGGAATCCGGGTCGGACAACCCGGATTCCTCCCTTCCCAGCGAGGCTAGCTTGTTGTCGCTTCCCCCCGGCAACGCCGACGCTTTTGTCCGTACATGGCGGCGTCGGCGCGCGCCAGCAGATCGTCCAGTGATTGGTCCGCCGACGTGAGTTCGGCCCAACCGATACTGGCGCGGATGGCCGCTTCCCGGGCGGGCAGGCGCTCCAGATGTTCGGTAATGCGCCGTGCCACCGCCTCGGCATCCTCCCCGTGGCCGTCGGGCAGCAGCACGGCGAATTCGTCACCGCCGATCCGCCCCAGCACATCCCCTTTGCGCAGACAGTCGCTGCACGCGGACGCCAGTTCCACGATGGCCGCATCGCCCACGCCGTGGCCGAAGGTATCGTTGATGTCCTTGAGCCGATCCAGGTCGATGAGTAGTGCGCTCAGCGGCCGGCCTTCGCTACGTGCGCGCTCGAGGGCGGCTTCCCCAAGTTCAAAGAAATGGCCGCGATTGGTCAGTCCCGTGAGCCCGTCGCAGGTGGCACGCCGGTGGAGTTCCGCCGTGCGTTCGGCAATACGCTGTTCAAGCGACTCATTCAATTCACGCAGGCGCTCGTCCGCCGCATGCCGTTCACTCACCAGGGCGCCCACCACGAGGGTGGAAATGCCCATGGCTACCACCATCAGCCCCACGCCCAGCAAGGGACGTTCTGCGCCCAGCAGGTGGAACGGACCGGCGTCGGCGATGGTGCCGGTGAGGGCCATCATCGCCACGGCCGAAAGCAACGTGGCGCCTGCGCGCAAGGAGCAGCGTACCGTGAGCCACATGAGCGGTACCAGCAACAGGTAGGGCAGCCCGGAGGACGGATGACTGTCCGCGCGCACGCCGAAGAACAGGGCTGCCGCAAACCCGAGGGCGACCACCGACACCGCGCCGCCCTCCAGCCACTGGCGCTTGGTGATGCGCAGGCGGCCGTCCCACCAAAGCAGCAGGGCCGGGCCGAACAGGAAGGTGCCGCCGGCATCCGACAGGGTCCAGCGCCACCAGCTGCCCGCGGCATCCGCGGCTACGATGGCGCCGCCCGCCACGCCCACAGAGACACCGACGGTGGCAACGACGATGCCGTGCAGAACGACGCCCCACAGGACGAAATGGGCCACGTGCGCCACGCTGGAGAACGGTCGCACGGTCCCGGTGGTCCGCCGCACGAGCGCGGCGCCCAGCGCCGGGCCGGCCACATTCCCCACGGAGATCAGCCCGCCGCCCAGGCGGGTGCGGCAAACAGCAGCCAGTTGGCAAGAAAGGAGCCCAGCCAGATGCCGGGCCACAGGCGCGGACCGCCGGCGAGCGCCGCCGCCAGGGCGATGCTGGCCGCGGGCCAGATGGGTGCGGGAAAGGCGCCGAAGACGGCGAGGAAGGAATACGTGAGGTAGGCAAGCGCGAAATAGCCCGCTGCAATCCCCAAATTCTCCCGCAGTCCCCTCATAGGCGCGGCATTTTGTCAGAACCGCGCGCGAGCCGGAAGTCAGCGCCTGGGATGAAAGACCACCGGCACCTCGCTCACCGCTGATGGCGGCGGCGCGTTGAGTACGCTCTTACGGATCCTGCCCATCACATGCATTTCGCAGGCGCGGCAATCGAAGGTGAGGGTGAGCTTGTCTTTGCCGCTCGCCAATACCATGGGCTCGGCGCGCACCTGGCCTTGCACGCCCTGCACGCCCTTCGCCTGCTTGGGACACAGGCTGAAGGAATGACGCAGGCAATGCTTGGTGACCATCAGCGACACCTCCCCCGCTTCCCGGTGCGCCTCGAAGGCGGCATCGATCACCGAAACACCGTGGCGCGCATAGAACGCGCGCGCCTTGTGGTTATACACGTTGGCCAGATAGCTCAGGGTATCTTCGGGATAGGCCACGGGAGGTTCCATGGCCGCCCTGCGCTGGGGCTGCGGCCGACGGCGCAGGCGCTCGCGTTCCAGCATGTCCACCGCCTCCCGCCGCAGCGCATTCACCACCGACGCCGGCACGAAGCGCGGCGTGGTGAAACCGAGCCGGATGTCCGTGGGCGCGAAGATCGTATTGCCCAGCCTGGCCAGGTTTTCCCGCAGCGCGGCCTCCGCACGCTCGCCCTGTTGCGCGGCCTCGAGTTCCACCGCCGCTTCCGCCGTGACACTGCAACCGTCGACATCCGAGAGCGTCAGGGCGAGACCGCCGGCGGTCTCGCACAGCCGCATGGAAACGCCGATGCGGCGCTCGGCGGACGGCTTCAGCAGCGCCTGTTCCCAGGCCTGGTCGCGGTTGCGATACATGGTCGTGCCGGGCTGGAGACCGGGCAGCGCACTCAGTCTCTCATTGGGATACACCCGCCAGACCGCGCCTCGCTGCTCCACGCGATCGGCGCGGGCGCCGAGCACTTCGCGCTTGCGCATGTAGCTGAGGCCGTCGCCGTTGTGCAGCGGTTCAGCGGCTTCCATCTCGAACCAGTCGCTGCCCACGCGCGTTACCGTGCCGATGGGCACGCCGCGGAACGCGGGCGCATCGAAAGAGCCGATGTCGGCCCCACGGCCGTTGACGAAGTAGTCGGTGGCGCCGCGATGGAAGGTCTTGTCCGGATCGGGCTTGAAAGTGAACGAGCTTTGGCCGCTGGACGAGCGGGCCAGCTCCGGCCGCTCCTCAAGAATCTCATCGAGCAGTAGACGGTAATGGGCCGTGATGTTCTTCACGTAGGGCGCTTCCTTGTAGCGCCCTTCGATCTTGAAAGAACGGATCCCCGCATCGATGAGCGCACGCAGGTTGGCGCTCTGGTTGTTGTCCTTCAGCGACAGCAGGTGCTTTTCGAACGCCACCACCCGCCCCTGCCGATCGGTCAGCGTGTACGGCAACCGGCACGCCTGGGAACAATCGCCACGATTGGCGCTGCGTCCGGTCTGTGCATGACTGATGTAGCACTGGCCCGAGAACGCCACACATAACGCGCCGTGCACGAAGAATTCCAGGGTGGCATCGGTGGCGTTATGGATGGCGCGGATCTCCGGCAGCGACAGTTCCCGCGCCAGCACCAGTTGCGAGAAGCCCACGTCGGCGAGGAAGCGTGCCTTGGCCGGCGTGCGGATGTCCGCCTGGGTGCTGGCGTGCAGTGCCACGGGCGGCAGGTCCAGTTCGAGCAGGCCCATGTCCTGCACGATGAGGGCGTCCACGCCGGCGTCATAAAGCTCCCACGCCAGCCGCCGCGCCGGCTCCAGTTCATCGTCGTGGAGAATGGTGTTCAGGGTGGCGAACACGCGCGCATGGTAGCGGTGAGCGAAGCGGGCAAGAGCGGCGATGTCGGCCACCGAATTGGCCGCGTGGGCGCGCGCGCCGAACAGAGGGCCGCCGATGTAGACCGCGTCGGCACCGTGCAGGATGGCCTCGCGGCCGACGTCGGCGGTCTTCGCCGGGGCAAGCAGTTCCAGTTGATGGCTGGGGAGGGTCATGGGAGGCGGAGGCCACGGGTGATTGCGGCGGCCATTTTACCCCATGGAACGCCCCGGCACCTGCGGAAGAGATCCGGCCACCCAGGCAAACACCCCAAGGCCGCAAAGTGCGCGCGGTATCGCCTGGAATCACACCTATCGGGATTTAATGACACGCGTCGGATCCCGCCGCCAACCACAGGAAATCCAAGGCCATTCCCCCGCCCCGTCACCTTGCACCGGGCAGGGATGCGTCTTAACTAATGAAGATCGGTCGGGCCATGCCCGGCGCGCAGGGTATCTGGCAAGCGGATTCCAGGGAGGTACCGATGATTGATCGCCACCCGGGCGATGCGCCCGACAGCGCGTGCGTCGCCGCAGAGCGCGCGCGCCTGCTGCGTGCGGCAGGCCTGGAGGAAACCCCGGTCCAGCACTTCCGCCGTCCGCAGGAACGGCCCTTCACCCGCGAAGAACGCGCGCACGTGACCGTGCTGCTCGGCGGCCTGACCGTCGCGCACGATCGCCTGATGCGCGCCGGACTGCATGGCCTCGGCTACCGGGCGGAGTGCATTCCCGTGCCGAGCAAGGCCGATTTCCAGACCGGCAAGGAATACGGCAACAACGGCCAGTGCAATCCCACCTATTTCACCGTGGGTGCCCTGGTCAATTACCTGATCCGTTTGCGCGACGAGCAGCATGTGCCCACGGCCCGCATCCTCACCGACTACATCTTCGTCACGGCGGGTTCCTGCGGGCCGTGCCGCTTCGGCATGTATGAGGCGGAATACCGCCTCGCCCTGCGCAACGCCGGCTTCGACGGTTTCCGCGTCATCCTCTTCGACCAGACCGGCGGCAACGAGCAACAGACGGCCGGCGGCGGCTTCGAGGTGAATCCCGCCCTGTTCCTCATCCTGCTCAATGCCATCTTCATGGCCGACGTACTCAACGCGGCCTTCTTTCACTGCCGGCCTTATGAAACCGAAGCCGGGCGCACGCAGCAGGTGATGGAAAAGTGCCTGTCCATCTGTGAGGAGGCCTTCCGCACCAAGGACCATACCGTCCACAGCGGCTTGCTCGCTCGCCTTACCGCGCGGCTCACGCCGGTGAGCGATCCGGATGATGTGGAACGGCTGTTCCATCAGATGCGCGACGACCATTTCCTGAAGGCGCTCGAACGCTGCCGCGCATTGATGCAGGGCGAGCTGGAGGTGGACTACACGCGGCCGCGCCCCATCGTGAAAATCACGGGCGAATTCTGGGCGCAGACCACGGAAGGCGACGGCAATTTCCGCATGTTCGGCTTCCTGGAGAACGAGGGCGCCGAGGTGCTGGTGGAACCGGTGGCGACCTGGATCGACTACACCCTGCACGACCTGCATCTCTATCTGAAGGATCGCCGCGGGCTCGACGAAGGCGGGCATGCAACCCGGGGCTTCGCCGCACGGGTGCAACGCCTCCGGCGCCGCCTCGCTCACCTCACCAGGGAACTGGTGCTCAGCCTGGGAGAGAAGGCGCTGGCGCGCGAATACGATCGCATGCGGCGGGCGCTGGGCGGCACGGTCCATCCCCTGGCCGATCAACTGGAACTGCAGCGCGTGGGACATCCGTTCTACAACGCCCGCGCCACCGGCGGCGAAGGCTACCTGGAGGTGGCCAAGAACATCTATTACTACAACCGCGACCTGGCCCACATGACCTTGTCGCTGAAGCCCTTCGGCTGCATGCCTTCCACCCAGTCCGACGGCGCCCAGGCGGCCGTCGTCGCCCACTATCCCGACATGATCTACCTGCCCGTGGAGACCTCGGGCGAGGGTGACATCAACGCCTATTCGCGCGTGCAGATGGCCCTCGGCGAGGCCAAGGCGCGCTGCAAGGCGGAATTCCGCGCGGCGCTCGAGCGCTGCGGCTATGCGCTCGAGGACATCCGCGCCTACGTGGCCGCCCACCGGGAACTGCGCCGGCCGCTTTACCGCGTTCCCCAGGTCAAGGGCGTGGTGGGCCGCGCGGCCCGCTTCGTGCTGCACGTGGCCGCGCGCATGGACAAGGACCCCGACTGGGCCCGCCGTGTTCTGCGGCAGGATCCGGCCGGGGCACTCGATCAGGCCGATCCCGCATAACCGCTCGCAATCCTCGCGATATATCGCACTCTGCGTCGCCGGATACGGGCGATGGCGATGCAATGCGAGTGCAGGACAAGCACTCAGGGAGATACACGGTGGACCACTCAGCACATAAAGGATGCGGGCACGGACGACCCGTCGCTTCCGGCGCGGCCACGGTGCAGTTTCAGCGCCCACCGGCCGTCCCGCGCCCCGACGCCACGCCCCTGCCCTTCACCGGCACCGACCGCTTCCCCGGCGGTCTCATGATCGGCCTGGACGTGGGCTCGACCACCGTCAAGGCCGTGGTGGCGGACATCGCGCGCGACACCATCCTCTGGCAGGACTACCAGCGCCACGAGACCAGACAGGCGGAGAAGGCGCTGGAGTTCCTCGAGCGCATCGAAGCCGCCTTCCCCGACGTGCCGCACAACGCCTTCCGGCTTTTCCTCACCGGATCGGGCGGCGGCGCGCTCACGGGTCATGTGGGCGGCAAGTTCGTGCAAGAGGTCAATGCGGTGTCGCTGGCGGTGGAGAAGCTCTACCCCGAGGTGCAGAGCGTCATCGAACTGGGCGGTCAGGACGCCAAGATCATCATCTTCAAGGACACGGGCGATAGCGGAAAAAAGAAGATCCCGTCCATGAACGACAAGTGCGCCGGCGGCACCGGCGCGGTCATTGACAAGATCACCGCCAAGCTGCGTATCGCGCCGGAGCAGTTGTGCGACATGGGTTACGACGGCCTGGCCCTGCATCCGGTGGCGGGCAAGTGCGGCGTGTTCGCCGAGACCGACATCAACTCCTTGCAGAAACAGGGCGTACCTGCGGCCGAGCTGATGGCCTCGCTGTTCGAATCCATCATCCAGCAGAATCTCTCCGTGCTCACCCGCGGCCACACCCTGCGCCCCACGGTGCTGCTGTTGGGCGGCCCCAACACCTACATCCGCGGCATGCGCGAATGCTGGCGACACAACATCGCCCTGATGTGGCAGGAGCGCAAGGTCGCCCTGCCCGATCCCGCCAGGACGCCGGACGACTACATCATCACGCCGCAAAACGCCCAGTACTTCGCCGCCATCGGTGCAGTGGAATTCGGCAGGGCCGAGGTGGAGGACGACCCCGATGTCGGGGTATATCAAGGCACGGCGGCCCTGCGCTGGCACATCGAATATGGGCGGGCCGCCGCGCGTGCGCAGGCAGGCAGCACGGGTCTCTCCGCCAGTGCGCAGGAACTGAACGCATTCCGCGCGGCCTACCGCATGCCGGACTGGCAGCCCGCGTCGTTTCGCCCGGGCGAAAAGGTCGAGGCCTTCATCGGCGTGGATGGCGGCTCCACCTCCACCAAGGGCGTGCTGCTGGGCAAGGATCGCGCGGTGTTGGCCTAGGCCTACCAGCTCTCCCGTGGCAACCCCATCGAGGACACGGTGGAGATCATCGAAGCCCTGGCGCGTCAGGTGACAGCACAGGGCGCCACCCTGGACGTGCTCGGCGTAGGCACCACCGGTTACGCCAAGGACATCCTCAAGGACGTGCTCAAGGCCGACACGGCGCTGGTGGAAACCGTGGCGCACACCGAGGCCTGCCTGCATTTTTATCCAGGTACGGACGTCATCGTCGACGTGGGCGGCCAGGACATCAAGCTGATCATGCTCAAGGACGGGCGGGTGAAGGACTTCAAGCTCAACACCCAGTGCTCCGCAGGCAACGGCTATTTCCTGCAGGCCACGGCGCAAGGCTTCGGCGTGGACGTGCGCGACTATGCGGACGTGGCCTTCAGCGCCGAAGCCATGCCCGAGTTCGGTTACGGCTGCGCGGTGTTCATGCAGTCCGACATCGTGGATTTCCAGCGCAAGGGATGGCAGGCCAACGAAATCCTCGCCGGGCTCGCCGCGGTGCTGCCCAAGAACATCTGGCTGTACGTGGCCCAGGTGCCCAACCTG
>JBFXES010000098.1:0-10711 GCA_050179875.1 Thiohalomonadaceae bacterium | reverse complement strand
GCCTGTTTCTGCATGCGAGCGCCCTGCAGTTCACCCTGCCCATGGAGCGTCCGCGCGAGATCGCCGTTTCGGCGCCCCTGCCGCCGGAGCTGACCGCCGTACTCGACCGACTGGTAAGCGAATGAGCGAATTCAAGCTGGTGGTGTTCGACTGGGACGGGACCCTCATGGACTCGGAGGCGCGCATCGTCGCCTGCCTGCGCGCGGCCGTGACGGACCTGGCCCTGGCGCCGCGCACCGATGAGCAGTACCGCAACATCATCGGCCTGGGCCTCGCCGAGGCCCTTCAGAACCTGTTTCCCGAAGAGCCGGCATCGACCCACGCGGCACTGGTGGAGCGCTACCGCCATCATTTCCTGGATGCGGACACCACGCCGTCTACCCTGTTCGAGGGCGCAGCCGACACGGTGCGTGTTCTGGCCGAGCGAGGGCTGCTGCTCGCCGTGGCCACCGGCAAGGGGCGCCGGGGCCTCGACCGGGTGCTGGCCGAGACCGGGATGGGACAGTGGTTCCATGCCACGCGCTGCGCGGACGAGACCTTTTCCAAGCCCCACCCGCAGATGCTGCTGGAGATCATGGACGTGCTCGGGGCGGACCCGCGCGAAACCCTCATGGTGGGGGACACCGAATACGACATGCAGCTCGCGCGCAACGCCGGGGCTTCCGCCGTGGCGGTCAGCTACGGGGTCCATGCCCTCGAACGCCTGTTGGCCCACGGACCGCTCGGCCACATCGACGACATCCGCGAGCTGATTCCCTGGATGGACAGGCGTTTGACGTATTCCCGTCGCGTTGCCAACTGAAAGAAGGACCATGAGCGAAAACCATTCTCCCGAGCGGGTCACCGCATCGTCGGAACACGACATCCTCAGCCGGCTGGCCTTCGCCACGCTCAACGAGCAGAGGCGCAGCCGGCGCTGGAGCATCTTCTTCAAGTCGCTCGGATTCCTTTACCTGTTCCTGCTGTTGTTCATGTTCATGGGCGATTTCGAGGAGGGCGAGCCCAAGGGACGGCACACGGCCCTGGTGGAACTGGAAGGAGTCATCGACGGCGTGGCCGGCGTGAGCGCCGACCAGGTGAACAGCAGCCTGCGGGCCGCGTTCGAGAACAGCGACGTGGCCGGCATCATCCTGCGCATCAACAGCCCGGGCGGCAGCCCGGTGCAGTCGGGCGAGATATTCGACGAGATCCGGCGGCTGCGGCAGGAATACCCCGATACGCCGCTCTATGCAGTGGTCGGTGACATCTGTGCCTCCGGGGGCTACTACGTGGCCGCTGCTGCCGATGCCATCTACGTGAACAAGGCGAGCATCGTCGGTTCCATCGGCGTACTCATGAACGGCTTCGGTTTCGTGGAGACCCTCGACAAGCTCGGCGTGGAGCGCAGGCTCTACACCGCAGGGGAGAACAAGGGCTTCCTCGATCCCTTCAGCCCCGAACAGCCGCAGCAGGTGCAGCACATCCGCACTCTGCTCGACAACGTGCACCGCCAGTTCATCGATGCCGTGAAGCAAGGCCGTGGCGAGCGCCTCAAGGACGAGAAGGCCATCTTCTCGGGCCTGGTATGGACGGGCGAAGAGGGCATCGGTCTTGGACTGGTGGACGGACTGGGCAGTGCCGATTACGTCGCGCGCGAGGTGATCGGCGCCGAGCGGATCGTGGATTACACGGCACAGCCGGATTACCTGGAGCGCTTTTTCGAGCGGTTCGGGGCCACCACCATGAAGCTGCTCACGGAACAGGCCACGCCCAGGCTGCGTTGAGCGGCTTCATGAGAGGAACCACGGAGGGCCACGGAGAAGGGATAAAGTTTCGTAGGTCACGTTGCGAAGCTACGTGACATTTTTCAAACCGCGTCTGTCACGTAGGCGCTGCGCGCCAACGTGACCTACGGCGCGTCATGCGGTGATTCGTAGGTCACGTTGCGAAGCTACGTGACATTTCCAAACCGCGTTTGTCACGCAGGCGCTGCGCGCCAACGTGGCCTACAGCACATGAACCCCCGCGTTCGCGAGCATGTCCACCAGGCGGATGAGCGGGAGGCCGATGAGTGCGTTGGGATCGTCGCCTTGCAGGCGCTGGAACAGGCTGATGCCGAGGCCTTCCGATTTGAAACTGCCGGCGCAGTTGTAGGGGCGTTCGCGGCGGAGATAGTTCTCGATCTGCTCATCGCTCAGCTCACGGAACACCACCCGAAACGGCACCACGTCCACCTGGACGCTGCCGTTGCGACCGTCGAACAGGCACAGCCCGGTCTGGAAAAGCACCGTCTTCCCGGAAGCGGCGCGCAACTGCTGCACGGCGCTGGCGTGGTCGCCCGGCTTGCCGAGAATTGCGCCCTCGAGCACGGCCACCTGATCGGAACCGATGACCAGCGCGCCCGGGTGTTTCGCCGCCACGGCACGGGCCTTGGCTTCCGCCAGGCGCCGCACCAGGGCCTCGGGCGCCTCGTCGGGCAGCGCGCGCTCGTCCACGTCGGGGGCATCGACCTCGAAGGCGAGGCCGAGCCTTGCCAGCAACTCGCGCCGGTAAGGCGAGGTGGAACCCAATACCAGCGCGGGTCCGGTCATTCGATCTCGACCAGGGCCTCGTCGGGCGTCACGCGGTCGCCCTTCTGCACGTGCACCGCGACCACCTTGCCGGACGTGGGTGCCTGTACTTCCGATTCCATCTTCATGGCCTCGGTCACCAGCACCGGGTCGCCGGCCTTCACCGTGGCGCCGACCTGAACGAGCACGTCCACGATGGTGCCCGGCATGGAAGTGGTCACGTGGCCGGGCTTGGTGGCGCGCGGACGCTTGCCGTTGCCGGCGGCGGCGCCTTCACCCTGCTTCTCGGCGAACATCTCCTGCAGGATCTCCACGTCGATCTCTTCAGGGATGCCGTCCACCGTGACGTAAAACGGGCGCTTGTCGCGGGACTTGTGACCCGCGCCGGTCAACTGGATGTGATAGGTCTCGCCGTGCAGCGTGACATTGAATTCCGTGGGAACGGCACGCACCTGGCCGCCTTCCGTCGGCAGCGGCGCAAGCGGCTCGGGCTTGAGGGTGCCGGCAGCGCGCTGTTCGAAGAACTCGCGGGCCACGTCGGGGAACATGGCGAAGCTGAGCACGTCTTCCTCGCTGCGGGCGAGGCCGCCAATCTGCTCGCGCAGGGTGCCGAGCTCGGCCGTCAGCAGATCGGCCGGGCGGCGCGTGATCACTTCCTCGGTGCCGATGGCCTGCTGGCGTACGAACTCGTTGACCGGGCCGGGCGCCTTGCCGTAGCGGCCCTGCAGATAGAACTTCACCTCGTTGGTGATGTTCTTGTAGCGCGTGCCGGTGAGCACGTTCAGCACGGCCTGGGTGCCCACGATCTGCGAGGTGGGCGTGACCAGCGGCGGGAAGCCCAGGTCTTCGCGCACGCGCGGGACTTCGGCGAGCACCTCGTTCATGCTCTTGAGCGCGCCTTGCTCGCGCAGCTGGTTGGCCAGGTTGGAGATCATGCCGCCCGGAACCTGGTTCACCTGCACGCGCGTGTCCACGCCCGTGTAGTCGCTCTCGAACTGGTGGTACTTCTTGCGCACCTCGTGGAAGTAGAAGCCGATCTCCTGCAACAGTTCCAGATCCAGACCGGTGTCGTAAGCGGTTCCGCGCAGGGCCGCGACCATGCTCTCGGTGGGCGGATGGGAGGTGCCGCCGGCCATGGAGGAGATGGCGGTGTCCACTTGCAGGCAGCCGTTTTCGATGGCCTTGAGATGGCACATGGCGGCGAGTCCCGCGGTGTCGTGGGTGTGCAGATGCAGCGGCACCTTCACGGACTCGCTCAGGGCCTTCACCAGGTCGGCCGTGGCCATGGGCGTGAGCAGGCCGGCCATGTCCTTGATGCAGATGCTGTCGCAGCCCATGTTCTCCAGTTCGCGGGCCATGGCCACGAACTGATCGATCCCGTGCACCGGGCTGGTGGTGTAGGCGATGGCGCCCTGGGCATGCTTGCCCGCCTCTTTCACGCTCTCCACGGCCACCCGCAGGTTGCGGGTGTCATTGAGGGCGTCGAAGATGCGGAACACGTCGATGCCGTTCTCGGCGGCCTTGCGCACGAAGGCGCGCACCACGTCGTCGGAATAGTGGCGATAGCCGAGCAGGTTCTGCCCGCGCAGCAGCATCTGCAGACGCGTGTTGGGCAGCGCCTTGCGCAGCGCGCGCAGGCGATCCCAGGGATCTTCGCGCAGGAAGCGCAGGCAGGCGTCGAAGGTGGCGCCGCCCCAGACTTCCAGCGACCAGAAGCCCACGCGATCGAGACGTTCGCAAATGGGCAACATGTCCTCGGTACGCATACGCGTTGCGATCAGGGACTGGTGCGCGTCGCGCAGCACCGTTTCGGTGATCAGGACTTTGGGCATGTCGATTACCTTGGCCGAAAAACAGTGAGATGTCAGAAGCCCATGGAGGCGGCGAGCGCCGCTGCCATGGCTGCAGCAAGTTCACGGGGCGGGCGCCGCACGGAATAGTTGGTCAGCTCGGGATGGGCCTCCACGAAGCCTGTGTTGAACCGGCCCGAGCGGAATTCGGGTGAACGCAGGATTTCGCGATGATACGGCATGGTGGTCTTCACGCCGTACACGCCGATGTCGCGCAGTGAACGCTCGGCGCGCGCGAGCAGGGATTCCCAGTCCAGCGCCCACACGATCAGCTTTGCGCACATGGAGTCGTAATAGGGCGGAATCTCGTAGCCGGTGTAGATGGCGCCGTCGATGCGCACGCCGGGGCCGCCCGGTGCGAAATAGCGGGTGATCTTGCCGAAGCTGGGCAGGAACCCGTTTTTCGGGTCTTCCGCATTGATGCGGAACTCCATGGCGAAACCGCGCGGCTGGATGTCCGCCTGGGTGTAGCGCAGCGGCAGGCCGCTGGCGACGCGGATCTGCTCCTGCACGATGTCCACGCCGGTGATCTCCTCGGTGATCGGATGTTCCACCTGCAGGCGCGTGTTCATCTCCATGAAGTAGAAGTTGCCCTTGTCGTCGAGCAGGAACTCGACCGTGCCGGCATTGCGGTAGCCGACCGTCTGCGCGGCCATCACGCCCAGCTTGCCCACGTATTCACGCTGTTCCTGCGTGAGCTGGGGTGAGGGTGCGATCTCGATGAGCTTTTGATGACGGCGCTGGATGGAGCAGTCACGCTCGTAGAGGTGGATCACGTTGCCATGGTGATCGGCAAGGACCTGCACCTCGATATGGCGCGGATTGTCGATGCACTTCTCCAGGAATACCTCGGCGCTGCCGAAGGCCTTGGTGGCCTCCGAGATGACGCGCTCGTAGTTCTTGGACAGCTCGTCGGCGCTGGCGCAGCGGCGTATGCCGCGGCCGCCGCCGCCGGAGGTCGCCTTCAGCATGACGGGATAGCCGAGGCGCTCGGCCACGGCGAGCGCTTCCTTCAGATCGGCCACGTTGCCGTCACTGCCCGGCGTGACCGGCACGCCCGCGGCGATCATGGCCTGGCGCGCGGCGGTCTTGTCGCCCATGCGCCGGATCACCTCGGGGGTGGGCCCGATGAAGCGGATGCCGCGCCGCTCGCAGATCTCGGCCAGCTCGGCGTTCTCCGACAGGAAGCCGTAGCCGGGATGCAGGGCATCGCAGCCGGTGGCGACCGCCAGATTGACCAGACGATGGGCGTTCAGATAGCCGGCGACCGTGTCCGGACCCAGGCTGTAGGCCTCGTCGGCCTTTTTCACATGCAGCGCGTGGCGATCCGCCTCGGCGTACACGGCGACGGAACGGATGCCCATTTCCGCGCAGGCGCGCACAATGCGAACGGCGATTTCGCCGCGGTTAGCGATGAGGATTTTCTTGATCACGCAAGGAATTCCTGAGCGCCGTGGTGAGAAAACCAATAAAAAAAGCGAAGGGTATTACACCCATCGCCGCCGCGGCGACTATCCACGGAAATGCCCTCCAGTGTCAACCCGGAACACCGCGAATCGGGTGTTTTCAGGCCCATTATTTTGACACCAGTAAGGCCGATGCGTATCATGCGCCGGTTATGTCAGACGGCCGCTTGCCCGACAGAATCGACCCGGTCCGCCTGGCGGAAGGGCGGCGCGTGCTCCAGGGCGAACTGCCCGTCGCGGCCATGCCCCGGCTTGCGGCCATGCTCACGGACGACCGCGGCAGCGTGGGCGTGGACATCGCCTGCGGGGTGGACGAGGAAGGAATTCGCTACCTGCGCGGCACCCTGGATGCTGAGGTGAGCATCCTGTGCCAGCGCTGCCTCGAGGATTTCCGGCTCCCGTTGCACATCAGGTTTGCGCTGGGCGTGGTTGCGCACGAGTCCCTGGCCGAGCGCCTGCCGGACCACTACGAACCGTTGGTGGTGGGCGAGGAGCCCATATTCCTGCGCGACATCGTGGAGGACGAATTGATATTATCGCTGCCCATCGTGCCGAAGCACCCGGAAGGGCAGTGCCCCGCCGGCAAGGGCGGAGACGAGAATCCGGAAGAGACGCGCCGGGACAACCCGTTCGCGGCTCTCAAGGTTTTGAAAACAAAGAAAGCACCTGACGAGGAATAGCAATGGCCGTACAGCAGAACCGCAAGACGCCGTCCAAGCGTGGCATGCGTCGCTCCCACGACGCCCTCACGGCGCGTGCGCTCTCCACCGATTCCACCACGGGCGAGACCCATCTCCGCCATCACGTCAGCCCGGATGGTTTCTATCGGGGCCGCAAGGTCCTTGCCAGCAAGGGCGAGTAACATCTGACCGCTGCTCCCGGAAGGCCGTCGACGCGGCTGCCCACGGACTCAGACAACGGGCCGGACCACGCAGGTGCCGGCCCGTTGTTTGTTGGCTCCGCTGCGGGCGGCAACGACCGGTGCTAAGGGCTCGGTGAAGACCATGACATCCCTGACTCCCATCGCGCTCGATGCCATGGGGGGCGATCACGGCCCCAGCGTGGTGATCCCCGCGGCGAAGCGCGCATTGTCCCAGTATCCCCATATCAAGCTCATCCTGGTCGGTGACCAGGCGGTGCTCATGGACGAGCTGGCCAGACACGGCATGCGGCTCGACGAACGCCTGTCCATTCACCATGCCTCACAGGTGGTCGGGATGGACGAGCCGCCCTCGCAGGCGCTGCGCGGCAAGAAGGATTCTTCCATGCGCGTGGCCATCAACCTGGTGAAGGATGGCGTGGCCAAGGCCTGCGTGAGCGCCGGCAACACGGGCGCCCTCATGGCCACGGCCCGCTTCGTGCTCAAGACCCTGCCGGGCATCGATCGCCCTGCCATCATCACGGCGCTGCCCACCATCCGCGGCCATTCCTACGTGCTGGATCTCGGCGCCAACGTGGATTCGGGCGCAGAGAATCTCTACGAGTTCGCGGTCATGGGCTCGGTATTGTGCAGCGCGGTGGATAACATCGAGCGGCCCACGGTCGGCCTTCTCAATGTCGGCGAGGAGGAGATCAAGGGCAACGAACAGGTCAAGGAGGCGGCGCGCCTGCTCGCCGGCAGCAAGCTCAACTACGTGGGCTTCGTGGAAGGCGACGATATCTACAAGGGCACCGTCGACGTGGTGGTCTGCGACGGCTTCGTGGGCAACGTGGCGCTCAAGACCAGCGAAGGCGTGGCCAAGATGATCAGCCATTACATGAAGGCCGAGTTCAAGCGCAATCTGCTCACGCGCCTGGCCGGCCTCATCGCCCTGCCCGTGCTCAAGGCCTTCCGCGCCCGCATCGATCCGCGCGTCTACAACGGCGCAAGCCTGGTCGGGCTGCGCGGCATCGTCATCAAGAGCCACGGCGGCGCCGACGCCTTCGCCTTCAGCCAGGCCATCAAGGAAGCCGTAATCGAAACCAGGAAGAACGTCCCGGAGCGCATCAGCGAGCAGCTCGGGACGCTACTGCAAGAGAGGCACGCGGTTTGAAATATTCGCGCATCATCGGCACCGGCGGCTACCTGCCCGACAAGGTACTCACCAACCAGGATCTGGAGCGCATGGTGGACACCACGGATGAGTGGATCCGTGAGCGCACCGGCATCGAGGAACGGCACATCGCCGCCGACGGCCAGACCACCTGTGATCTGGCGGAGCAGGCGGCGCGGCGCGCCATGGAAGCCGCCGGCGTGGGTGCGGCGGACATCGACCTGGTCATCGTTGCCACCACCACGCCCGATCGCGTATTCCCCAGCACCGCCTGCCTGCTGCAGGATCGCCTCGGCATCCGCGGCGGCGCGGCATTCGACATCCAGGCGGTGTGCACCGGCTTCGTCTATGCCCTCGGCGTGGCCGACAAATTCATTCGCACCGAGAGCGCGCGCCGTGCCCTGGTGGTCGGCGCCGAGACGCTGTCGCGCATCGTCGACTGGACCGATCGCGGCACCTGCGTGCTGTTCGGCGACGGCGCCGGCGCGGTGGTGATCGAGGCCAGCGACGAACCCGGCATCCTTTCCACCCACCTGCACGCGGACGGTCAGTACAACGAGTTGCTCAACGTGCCCGGCGGCGTGTCCCAGCCGGGCCGCACCTTCATCGAGATGAAGGGCAACGAAGTCTTCAAGGTCGCGGTGAATACCCTCGGCCGCATCGTGGACGAGACCCTGGAGGCCAACGGCCTGCAGAAGAGCGACATCGACTGGCTGGTGCCGCACCAGGCCAACACGCGCATCATCGCCGCCACGGCCAAGAAGCTGGGCATGTCCATGGAGCGCGTGGTGCTCACGGTGGCCACCCACGGCAACACGTCCGCCGCCTCGGTGCCGCTCGCGCTGGACGTGGCAGTGCGCGACGGCCGCATCCAGCGTGGCGAGACCATCCTGCTCGAGGCCTTCGGCGGCGGTTTCACCTGGGGCTCGGCGCTCATCAGGTATTGAGTGGTCGTGCCGTCGTAGGTCACGTTGGCGCGCATGCGCCTACGTGACATGCCGCGGCTCGAAGATGTCACGTAGCTTCGCAAAGTGACCTACGGGCGGTTCCGGGGGGAGCGGCGCCTGTGTGACACCGGATAGAACAGAGAACAACGGAGAGTGAATAACAACATGTCTCTTGCCTTCGTCTTTCCCGGCCAGGGATCCCAGTCGGTCGGCATGTACGCGGACCTGGCAGCCAATCATCCCGAGGTGCGCGCCGCCTTCGACGAGGCCTCGGCGGCGCTCGGTTATGACCTGTGGCAGGTGGTGGCCAACGGCCCCGAGGAAGAACTGAACAAGACGCACGTGACCCAGCCGGCCATGCTGGCTGCCGGCGTCGCCGCCTGGCGCGCCTGGTGCGCCAAAGGCGGCAGGCTGCCCTCGGTGATGGCCGGTCACAGCCTGGGCGAATACACCGCGCTGGTGTGCGCCGGCGCGCTGGAATTTGCCGACGCCGTGCGCCTGGTCGCCGATCGCGGCCGCTTCATGCAGGAGGCCGTGCCTGCGGGTGCCGGCGCCATGGCCGCCATCCTCGGCCTGGAGGACGCGCAGGTCATCGAGGTTTGCGCTCAGGCGGCGCAGGGCGATGTGGTTTCCGCGGTGAACTTCAATTCGCCGGGTCAGGTGGTGGTAGCGGGTTCGACCGCCGCCGTGCAGCGTGCCGTGGAACTGGCCAAGGGGGCAGGCGCCAAGCGCGCCGTGCTGCTGCCCGTGAGCGTACCGTCCCATTGCAGCCTGATGAAGCCCGCCGCGGATCGGCTGGCCGAGCGCCTCGCCTCCATCGAAGTGAAGACGCCTTCCATCCCGGTGCTGAACAACGTGGACGTGGCTGCCGCCAGCGAACCTGCCGCCATCCGCGACGCCCTGGTGCGCCAGCTCTACAGCCCCGTGCGCTGGGTGGAGACCATCCGCCGCATGCGCGCCGACGGCGTGGACAGGCTGGTGGAGTGCGGCCCGGGCAAGGTGCTGGTGGGCCTGAACAAGCGCATCGAAAAGGACATGGCGGCGAGCGCCATTGTGGACGCGGCCAGCCTGGAGCAGGCCCTCAACGAAAACGCCTGAGGAGGAACAGCATGTCGCTCGAAAACGAAATCGCACTCGTCACCGGCGCCAGCCGCGGCATCGGCCAGGCCACGGCCATCGCCCTGGGCAAGAAGGGCGCCACCGTGATCGGCACCGCCACCAGCGAATCCGGTGCGGAAAAGATCAGCGCCTATCTGGCCGAGCATGGCATCAAGGGCAAGGGCATGGCGCTGGACGTGTCCAGCCAGGCGAGCATCGATGCGCTGATGAACGTGGTCACCGAAGGCTTCGGTGCGCCCACCATCCTGGTCAACAACGCCGGCATCACCCGCGACAACCTGCTCATGCGCATGAAGGACGAGGAGTGGGATGCCATCATCAATACCAACCTGTCCTCCGTGTACCGCATGTCCAAGGCCTGCCTGCGCGGCATGACCAAGGCGCGCAAGGGCCGCATCATCAGCATTGCCTCGGTGGTCGGCGCCATGGGCAACGCGGGGCAGACCAACTATGCCGCCGCCAAGGCGGGCATCATGGGCTTCACCAAGGCGCTCGCCCGCGAGGTGGGTTCCCGTGGCATCACCGTCAACACCGTTGCGCCCGGCTTCATCGACACCGACATGACGCGCGCGCTGGCCGACGAACACAAGCAGGCGCTGCTCGGTCAGATTCCGCTGGCGCGGCTCGGACGGCCTGAGGAAATCGCCGCCGCGGTGGCCTTCCTGGCTTCGCCCGAGGCCGCCTACATCACCGGCGAAACGCTCCATGTAAACGGTGGAATGTACATGGCGTAATGCTGGAAAATCG
>JBFXES010000097.1:0-10745 GCA_050179875.1 Thiohalomonadaceae bacterium | reverse complement strand
CCGGGGTGGGCTCCTACGGAGGTTCCAGAAAACGTTGTAGGAGCCGACACCGTCGGCGAATGCGGTTTCGGTGACCGCCGGGCGGTTGGAAAGGCATTCGCCCACGGGGTGGGCTCCTACGGAGGTTCCAGAAAACGTTGTAGGAGCCGACACCGTCGGCGAATGCGGTTTCGGTGACCGCCGGGCGGTTGGGGAAGGCATTCGCCCACGGGGTGGGCTCCTACGGAGGTTCCAGAAAACGTTGTAGGAGCCGACACCGTCGGCGAACGCGGTCTCGGCTAACCGCCAGGCGGATGGAAAAGGCATTCGCCCACGGGGTGGGCTCCTACCGTCGGCCGCGGGTCAGGCCCTTTCGGCGGCAGGCATGGGCACAGGGGTCGATTCCGGCGATGCCGAGGCGGCGACGAAGCGCCGCAGCACCGGCCCCACGGTCAGGCCCTGCACCAGCACCGAAAAGACCACCACCAGGTAGGTGATGGCGAGGATGGCTTCACGTTCGGGTGAGGCCGGGAGCGACAGGGCCAGCGCCACGGACACGCCGCCGCGCAGGCCGCCCCAGGTGAGCACGGGCACGGCGCCCGGGGTGAAGGCACGGGCGCGGGCCATGAGACCCAGGGGCAGGCCCACGCTCACCAGGCGCGCGAATAGCACGATGGGGATCACCAGCACGGCGGCCAGCAGGTATTCGCCGCGGAAAGACAGTACCAGCAGTTCCAGGCCGATGAGCACGAACAGCACGGCGTTGAGGATCTCGTCGAGCAGTTCCCAGAAGGTGTCCAGGTGCTCGCGGGTGGTCTCGGACATGGCGTAGCGGCCGTGATTGCCGATGATGAGTCCCGCCACCACCACCGTAATCGGACCGGAGAAATGCAGTGCGGTAGCCAGCGCATAACCGCCCATGACCAGCGCCAGGGTGAGCAGCACCTCCACCGGATAGCTGTCCACCTGGCGGAGCATCCAGTACACCAGCCCGCCGATGGCCGCGCCGAACAGGACGCCGCCCACGGCCTCCTCGACGAACAACAGGGCGATGTCACCGGCACCCATGTCGCCGGTGGTGGCAATGCCCAGCAGCACGACGAACAGCACCACGCCCGTGCCGTCGTTGAAGAGCGATTCCCCCGCGATCTTGGTCTCCAGCGTCTTTGGCGCGTTGGCGGACTTGAGGATGCCGAGCACGGCGATGGGATCGGTGGGCGAAATGAGCGCGCCGAAGATCAGGCAGTAGATGAGCGGCAGTTCCATGCCCACCAGACCGAGCGCCCACCAGGTGAGCACGCCCACCACGAAGGTGGACACCACCACGCCCAGGCTGGCCAGTGTGCCGATCACCCACTTCTGTTTGGCCAGGTCGGCGAGATTCACGTGCAAGGCGCCGGCGAACAGCAGGAAACTGAGCATGCCGTGCATGAGTGCGGTGCTGAAATCGATCTGCGCGAGCAAGGCCCCGGCCTGTTGCTCCAGATCCGCCAGCCCGAGGGCCCCTGCGGCCACCACCGCGAGCGACAGCAGCAGCGCGATGAGCATGAGGCCGATGGTGCTCGGCAGACGGATGAAGCGGTAGTTGATCCAGCTGAACACCGCCGCGAGCGTGACCAGCAGGGCGGCCAGATTGAGCATATGCATGTGGAAAATTCCCTGAAAAAGCTACAAGGCTGAACAGCGGGGGATGCCCGGGTCCGGCGCGTGGGCACCTGGTCTGGATCCCCTCATCCTGTCCTTCTCCCGGAGGGAGAAGGGACGATTTTATCGGGCAGCGAAGCCGTGAATAAACACGCCCGCACGCCTCGCCACCGGCTACACCGTGGGGCGGGCCAGGCGTGGCAGATCCCCGCCCAGGCCCATGGCGCGGCGCACCATGAAATTCTTCACCGGCGTCGCGGCATCGGTCAGGCGCAGGCCCAGGTTACGCACCAGGGCAAGGGGCGCGATGTCGTTGCTGAACAGGCGCTTGAAGCCGTCCATGGCGGTCATCACGGTGAGGTTGTCACCCTTGCGCCAGCGCTCGTAGCGGCGCAGCAGGCGCAAGCTGCCGATGTCTTCGCCGGCGCCTTCCTCGATCACCTGCGCCAGCGCGGCGGCATCGGACACGCCCAGGTTCAGACCCTGGCCGGCCAAGGGATGGATGGCGTGGGCCGCATTGCCCATGAGGGCGATGCGCGGCTGCACATAGGCATCCGCATGCTGGAGCATGAGCGGCCAGGCGCCGCGCGGGCCGGTGGATTCCATGCGGCCGAGGGTGTCGCCGAAGGCGTCCTGCAGGGCGTCGAGGAACGCGCCTTCCTCCATCGCCAGCAACGCCTGTGCCTGCTCGGGCGATGTGGACCAGACGACGGCGCTGAGGCCGTCGGGCATGGCCAGGAAGGCCAGCGGACCGGTGGGCATGAAGCGCTGATAACAGGCCTCGTTGTGATGCAGCGAGGTCTTCACGATGGCCACCACCGCGGTCTGGTCGTAGCGCCAGCCGTGGGTGCCTATGCCTGCCTGCTCGCGCACCCAGGAACGCGCGCCGTCGGCGCCGATGACCAGCCGGGTGGTGAGCCGGCGCCCGTCTTCCAGATGGATGGCGGCGTGATCGGCGGCCACTTCCAGCGTGCGCACCTGCACCGGACAGAGCAGGTCAATGTTGTCAAACTCGCTCATGCGCTCCCGCAGGCCGGCGAGGATCACGCAGTTTTCGATGATGAGCCCGAGGTCAGGCTCGCCGATGTCGGCGGCATCGAAATGGATGGCGCCGCTGCCGGTGGCGTCCCACACGTGCATTTCCCGATAGGGCTGCACGCGGCGCTTCACCATGTTGTCCCAGGCGCCCACGTTGCGGAACACGTTCTGGGTGGCGCGGGTAATGGCGCTGACGCGGTTGTCATACCCCTCGCGCGGCCAGCCCAGATCGGTCGCGGCCGACTCGATGACGCCGACACGATACCGGCTCCCCCCCAGCGCGCAGGCGAACGTCGCCCCCACCATGCCGCCGCCCACCACCAGAATGTCGTAATCCGTCTGCATCGCAGTAATTCCTGGAAAAAGCCTAAACCACGGGGAACACGGGGGACACGGGAATACCGGGAGGGCGGTCGAATCAAGTCGGGTTGATATGCGCGCGTGACACATATCCCAGCCCCGTACAGTAACAACCTCCCCGTGTTCCCCGTGTCCCCCGTGTTATCGCTTTTCTTCAAATACCGAGCCCGCGCGCCAGGCGGGGCTGTTTGCCGAGCAGGCCCATGGCCTGGGCGGCGAACAGGTGCTTGGCGGCGGGGAGCAGGTCCATGCCCAGCAGCCCCAGGTCGCGCGCGAGGGCGAGGGGCGGGAAGCGGCTGGAAAAGGTGCGGGCGAGGCCGTCGGTGAAGGCCAGCACCAGCAGGTAGTCGGGGCGGCGCCATTTGGCGTAGCGCTCCAGCACCGCGCCGGCGCCCACGTCCTCGCCCCGCTGCACGGCATCGGCCAGCACCTCGGCCAGGGCCGCCACGTCGCGCAGGCCCAGGTTGAAACCCTGGCCGCCCACCGGGTGGATGGCATGGGCGGCGTTGCCGATGAATACGGCGCGCGGACGCACGTGATCGCGCAGGAAGTTCAGCACCAGCGGATAGGCCTGGCGCGGACTGGTGGAGAGAAAACGGCCGGCGCGATGGCCGAAACGTTCCTGCAAGCGGGCGAGGAACTGTTCATCCGAAAGGGCCAGCATCTCCTCCACCTGCGCGTCACGCACGGAGTACACCACCGACCAGCGATGCTCGCCCGCGGCGGATTCCTCGGTGCCGCGCGCGCCGTTGCACGGCAGCAGGGCGAGCGGGCCGGTGTCGGTGAAACGCTCGTAGGCCCAGCCGCCGTGGGGGCGGTCGGTGGTGACGTAGGCGATCACCGCGGTCTGGCCGTAACCAAGACGCAGGGCCTTCTCGCCAAGCAGGGCGCGCACCGCCGAGCGGCCGCCGTCGGCGGCCACGATGAGCCTGGCGCTGAGCGAACGTGCCTCGCCTGCGTGATCGATGCGCGCATTGACGCCTTCGCTGCCGATCTCGAGGCCCGTGAGATGGGCCGTGCGCAGCACGGTGGTGTTGTCCGCCTCGACGAGGGCCTTCTCCAGCACGCGACCCAGCACGTTGGCCTCGGCCACGTAGCCCAGCGCCTCGACGCCCTCTTCGCGCGCCGACAGCCGCGTGCTGCCGAAACGGCCGCGGTCGGAGACGTGGATGTTCGTGATGGCCGTGGCCCCTTCGGCCGCGAGCGCCTGCCACAGGCCCAGTCCTTCGAAGATGCGCTTAGAGCCCTGCGCCAGGGCGATGCCGCGGGCGTCGAAGCTCGGGTGCGCGTCGCCAGGCGCGCTCGCCTCCACCACCGCGACGCGCAGGGGCAGACCACGCAGCGCCTGCACCAGGCTCGCGCCCACCATGCCGCCGCCGATGATGAGAAGGTCGTAGTCGGGTTGCATGCCTATACCTCGCCGCAGTGATCAATCGACCGTCGCGGCCGTCAAAAATACCAGAACAACGCAGAGACGCGGAGAATGCAGAAGATGCGCATCGCAGCCGCCGACCTACGTCGGAGGCATTCTCATCCTCATCGCCGTAGGTCACGTTGCCGCGCAGCGGCTACGTGACGAACCGCCCACAAATGTCACGTAGCTTCGCAACGTGACCTACGCACTACGCACCGCGTTGCATTTTTCCAGTCAGGCCATCAGGGCTTCGATCTCGTCCGCGGCCTTCGGCACATCGCGCGTGAGCACCTCGTGCCCCGTGGCGGTGACCAGCACGTCGTCCTCCACGCGGATGCCGATACCCTGCCACTTCTTCGCCACGCCCTTGCTGCCCAGCGGGACGTACAGGCCCGGCTCGATGGTCATGACCATGCCGGGTTCCAGCACGCGCCATTCGTCGCCCACCTTGTAATCGCCCACGTCGTGCACGTCCATGCCGAGCCAGTGACCGGTGCGGTGCATGAAAAATCGCTTGTACGCCTCGTCCTTGATGAGCTTGGGCACCCGCCCCTTGAGCAGGCCCAGGCTGACCAGCCCCGCGGTGAGTACGCGCACCGCGGCCTCGTGGGGCTGATTCCAGTGATTGCCCGGCTTCACCTGCTCGATGGCCGCAAGATTGGCCTCGTGCACGATGTCGTACAACGCGCGCTGGGCGGGACTGAAACGGCCGTTAACGGGGAAGGTGCGGGTGATGTCGGCCGCATAGCATTCCAGTTCGCAGCCGGCGTCGATGAGCAGCAGATCGCCGTCGTTCAGGACGTCGCTGTTCTCCGTGTAGTGCAGGATGCAGGCGTTGTCACCGCCCGCAACGATGGACGGGTACGACGGCGAACGCGCGCCCTCGCTCATGAACTGATACAGGATTTCCGCTTCCACCTGGTATTCGGTCATGCCGGGACGGCAGGTCTGCATGGCGCGGATGTGGGCGCGCGCGGAGATCTGCGCGGCCTTGCGCATCACCGCCACTTCCGCGCGGCTCTTGTAGAGCCGCATGTCGTGGAGGTGGTGATCGAGCGCAACGAACTCGCCCGGCGTGTGGATGCCGGCGCGCGACTGGCGGCGCAGGCTGTTGAGCCAGTTCACCACCTTGCGGTCGAACTCGGCGCTCAAGCCCATGGTGTAGAACACGCGCGCGCGGTTCTCGAGCAGGCCCGGGAGGATCTCGTCGATGTCCGAGATGGGAAAGGCGTCATCGGCACCGTAGCGCTCGCGCGCGCCCTCGAGTCCGGCACGCCGCCCGTGCCAGGTCTCCATGTGCGGGTCGCGCTCGCGGCAGAACAGGATGTATTCGCCCTGCGGACGCCCGGGCACCAGCACCGCCACCGCCTCGGGTTCGGGAAAGCCGGTGAGGTAGAAGAAATCGCTGTCGGGACGGTAGGGATGATCCACGTCACGATTGCGCGTGCGCTCCGGCGCCGTGGGCAGGATGGCGATGGCGTCGGCGCCCATGACGTGCATGAGGCGTTTGCGCCGGGCGGCAAATTCCTTCGCGTTCATGGACATCCCTTCAATGCAGCGTGTTGTCGCCGCGCGGCGGCGCCTTGGTGGGATTCAATTCCTCATTGAGCAGCAACACGCCGGTGCGCACGTATTCCACCAGTTCCGCATAGGCCGTCTCGTCCTCCTCGCTCTCCGACAGGTCGTAGCTGGCGGCATTGCTGAGGTTCACCATGTCGCGCACCACCTCGCCGGCATCGCCCGGCAGCTTTTCCAGTTCGTTCAGGCCGCCTTCGCTCAGTCCCATGATGAAGCCCTGGCACCACTCACCCAGGGCCTCCACGCGCTCGCCGATGGGTTCGTCGTCCGGCAGCAACAGGGGTTCGAATCCCATGCCCGGGTCGTTCATCTGGCGCACGGTCTCGCCGAACAGCTCCATGAGCACCTTGTTGGCCTCCTGGGCCAGCAGGTCGCCCGTTTCCGCCTCCGGCGCCACCCGCGCCAGCCAGGCCGGCGCATCGGCCTTGCCGCTGGCGCTGAGCAGACCCACGAGGGTGCCGTGACACTCGGCGGGCGACAGCGCCGAACCCAATTGGTCGAGCGCCGTGGCGACCCGCTGAACCCTTTCGAGAGTAGTCATGAGATTCCCGCAGAGAGGTTGGTAAATGCTTGATTCAAGGCCAATGCTAGCATTCGTGACCCAGTGCCGTCAGCGCCGTTGACCGCCGGCTGGACTCGGTTCTATAGTGACATCCCCCTGCAAAAAACACCGATTTTCTTTAGGCAGAACGCCGATCGAGCCCGTTTGCGATGGATGAACTGGATCTCAGAATCCTCGAACGCCGTGTGGATGAACTCATCCGCACCGTCGAGCGTCTCAGGGACGAGAATCGGCTGCTGCGCAACAGCAACGCCGAGTTGCTCGCGGAACGGACGCGGCTCATCGAGCGCACCGAGCTCGCGCGTTCGCGCGTCGAAGCCATGATCTCGCGCCTCAAGGGCATGGAGCAGGAATCGTGAGCGGCGACGTCAAACAGGTGAGCGTGCAGATCATGGGCAAGGAATACCTGGTGGGTTGCCGGCCCCATGAGCTGGACGATCTCATGGCATCGGCCAAGCTGCTGGATCGCAAGATGCGGGAAATCCGCGAGACCGGCAAGGTCATCGGCACGGAGCGCATTGCGGTGATGGCGGCGCTGAACCTGGCGCACGAAGTCCTCGCCGGCGGCACGCCGCGCACGCAAGAGGCTGTTTATACACGCCTCAAGGCAATGCAGGAAAAAATAGATGCGGTGCTTGCGCAAGAAGTGCCGCCACTGAAGGTATAATTGCGCACAAGAGCATCCTCTGCGGTGTTCGTTAGGCGTGGGTGTACTCTTGAGCCTTAAAACGGCACCCCGGGGCCTGGGCGTCAGGACTGTGTGCATGTCCGCCGCGAGCGGAAAGCCTAATGGCCTGGCTACGGTACCCACTTGAACCTCAGGTTCAAGAGCAAAAACGCCGACGGCACAGGCGGAGGATGCTCTCTCCTCCCCCACAAGAAAAACCATGGAATCACGCGAGCAGATCCGGCGCGCCATGCGCACGCGAAGGCGCGCTCTCGACCTGCACGAGCGCCGCGTCCTGGACCAGGCCCTCGCCACACGGCTGGCCTGTCATCCCTGGTTCCTGCGCAGCCGCCACATCGCCCTGTATCTGCCCAACGACGGTGAGGTGGACCTCAATCCGCTGTTCCGTCGCGCCCTGGCCCTGGGCAAGCGCTGCTACCTGCCGGTGCTTTCCCCCGCCTTTCACAACCGCCTGTGGTTCGCGCCCTACACCCCCGACACCCCGCTGGCGCTGAACATGTTCCGCATCCCCGAACCGGTGGCCGGCTGGCGCGACATGCGCCCGGTATGGACCCTCGATCTGGTGCTCACGCCCCTGGTAGCCTTCGACGCGCAGGGCAATCGCCTCGGCATGGGGGGCGGGTTCTACGATCGGACACTGGCGTACCTGGTACGCCGCGCCGCCTGGCGCAAGCCGCGCCTGCTGGGCGTGGCCTACGGGTTCCAGGAGCACGAGGGACTGCCGCACCAGCCCTGGGACATCCCCCTGGACGGCGTGGTCACGGACCGTGGCTTGCGTCTCTTCGGGACCTGAAAAAGGAAAAACCCGCTACGCGGGTTTTTCCTTTTTCGAGTGCCTTCACCTCTGGGCGCTGATGGTGGTCGGTGGCGTTCCCCCACCCATGGCCTGCACGAAGCCGGTGGCGAGTACCCCCAGACCAATCAGCACAGCCAGCAGCATGAGCGTGTCGGGCTTGCGCTTTCTCATTGTCTTCTTCCTCCCCGCCGCATGCAGCGTCTGCTGTTGTTGTTTTCCAGTGCGGCGCCGGAGCCCACATATAACGTAAGGGCAATCGGAAAAACAACGATTTCCCGCACAATGACGCCATGAACAGTAGAATCCTTACGGACTTGTGAGCCAGTTCACGCGGAAAGGACCATGAATTTTTGGCTGATGAAATCCGAGCCGGACGTGTTCGGCATCGACGACCTGGCGCGACAGCCCAATCGCACCGAACACTGGGATGGGGTGCGCAACTACCAGGCCCGCAACTACATGCGCGAGATGAAGCTCGGGGATCGCATTTTCTTCTACCACTCCAACGCCCAGCCTCCGGGCATCGTCGGCATTGCGGAGGTGGCGCGGGAGGCCTACCCGGACTTCACCGCCTGGGACCCGGAATCCAAGTACTTCGATCCCAAGAGCACGCCGGACAATCCCCGCTGGTTCATGGTGGACGTGCGCTTCGTGCGCAAGTTCGACCACGTCATCACCCTCGACGCATTGCGGGCCAACCCCGCCCTGGCCGACATGCCCCTGGTGCGCCGCGGCAACCGCCTGTCGGTGATGCCGGTGACCGCCGACCAGTGGGAGCGCATCCTGAAAATGGAGTGAAAGAGAAGATAGGGAACCACGGAGGACACGGAGGCTACGGAGAAGAACGAGGCTGTTGGTTCCGTGGCCTCGTCACATTGGCGGGGCAGGCAGATGTCACGTAGCTTTGCAACGTGACCTGCACGTTTATTGACCCCGTGTTCCCCGTGTCCCCCGTGTCCCCCGTGGTTAATGGCTTTTTCTTTTCTCTGTGGTTCTTGTCTTCTTCACCGCAGGAACAGCGCGTAGGCGGGATTGCCGGTCTCGTCGGTGCATTTGTAGCCGAGCTGGCTGAGGTATTCCTGGAACGCCGCCTCGTCCTCGGGGGGCACCTGAATCCCGGCGAGTACACGGCCGTAGTCGGCGCCGTGGTTGCGGTAGTGGAACAGGCTGATGTTCCACTGCCTGCCCATGCGGTTCAGGAAGCGCAGCAGCGCGCCGGGACGTTCGGGAAATTCGAAACGCAGCAGCCGTTCGTTGGGCACGCCTGCGCGCCCGCCCACCATGTAGCGCACGTGCAGCTTGGCCATCTCGTTGTCGGTCATGTCGACCACCGGGTAACCGCTGGTATCGAGCAGGGCGATGAGTTCATTTTTCTCGGCAACCTCCCCCGCCAGCTGCACACCCGCGAACACATGGGCATCGTCGTGGTCGGCATAGCGGTAATTGAATTCCGTAATGGCGCGCTGGCCGAGAATCTCGCAGAAACGCCGGAAGCTGCCGGGACGCTCGGGAATGGTGACCGCCAGCAGGGCTTCGCGGTACTCGCCGATTTCGGCGCGCTCGGCCACGTGGCGCAGGCGATCGAAATTGGTGTTGGCGCCGCTGTCCACGGCCACCAGGCACTGGCTGCGGACGTTCTCGCGCTCCACGTATTTCTTCAGGCCTGCCACCGCCAGGGCGCCCGCCGGCTCGGCGATGGAACGGGTATCCTCGAAGATGTCCTTGATGGCGGCGCAGATCTCGTCGGTGTTGACCAGGATCACCTCGTCCACGCACTGCTGCGCGATGCGGAAAGGCTCCTTGCCGACCTGCCGCACGGCGACACCGTCGGCGAAGATGCCCACCTGATCGAGCACGACCCGCTCGCCCGCTTCAAGGGCGTCGTGCATGCAGGCCGCGTCGTCCGGTTCCACGCCGATGACCTTCACGTCCGGGCGCAGGTACTTCACGTAGGCCGCGATGCCCGCAATGAGGCCGCCGCCGCCCACGGGCACGAAAATGGCGTCCAGCGGGCCGTTGTGCTGGTGCAGGATTTCGCGGGCGATGGTGCCCTGCCCGGCGATGACCTCCGGATCGTCATAGGGATGGATGAAGGTCATCCCGGTCTCGGCCGCCCGGGTCACGGCGTGGGCGTAGGCCTCGTCATAGGCGTTGCCGTGCAGCTCGGCGCGCGCCCCCAGCCGGCGCACGGACTGCACCTTGATGTCCGGCGTGGTCTTGGGCATGACGATGAGCGCGTCGATGCCGAGGGTGCGCGCCGCCAGCGCCACCCCCTGGGCATGGTTGCCCGCGGAAGCGGCAATGACGCCCTTGCGGCGCAGTTCCTCGGGTAGGTTGGCGATCTTGTTGTACGCACCGCGCAGCTTGAAGGAGAACACCGACTGCAGGTCTTCGCGCTTGATGAGCACCCGGTTGCCCAGACGGCGGGAGAGGGAGGGGGCGTCGTCGAGCGGCGTTTCCCGGGCCACCTCGTAGACGCGGGCCCGCAGGATGTCTTTGATGTAGCGGTCAGTCATGGGCATACGATACCACCCCGACCGGCCTCTGGGGCAGCGGCGTGGGGTGCCTTATACTTGGCGGCATCCACATGCCAGCAAAAAAACCGGAGAAAAAAATGACCCAGGACGAGATGAAAAAGGCCGTTGCCCGTGCCGCCCTCGAATATGTGAAGCCCAACACCATCGTC